>DASSNC010000146.1:0-14280 GCA_035688305.1 Rhodanobacteraceae bacterium | reverse complement strand
GCGATTGCCCTGTAGGCAGCGGCGCCTTCGGCTGCAGCCGCAGCAAAGCGCCTCCTTGGCAGTCTCCGAATCCATCGCCAAACCAGCACCGAACATTGCGACGCGTGCCGCGCCGCTTGTACAGGCTGCGGAGAACGGCACCCTGCAGGAAAACCCCGCGTCGGTGTGCTACGGAAGTGCGTTTTCACACAGTCTGGACCCGTTGCTGTCCTTGGGGCGCGTCCGGCTTGCGGGAGGGCGGATCAACTGTGCACTTCAAACCTGATGCCACGCCGCGCGGATTGGAGTGGCATGGAATCTGCGCGTACCAGACGGCATGAAGCGATCCGCACTTCGGCTACTTCAGGGCTCGACCAGGGGCTCCTTCAAACGGAAAAATCTCACAGCATTCGCGTAGAAGATGTCGCGCTTCTGCTCCAGTGTCAGGAAATCCGCGGAATCCACCCCGTCAATCGCCAGTCCGATGGCATCTGGCCAGGCCATCTGGTCCGATCCGAACATGATTCGCTTGCCGAAGCCCTGAGCGATGGCCTGCCGCAAGAATGCATGGAACGCAGGCCGTCCTTCCGGGCCGTCGATCCAGTCGATTGTCGAGACATCTATGTAAAGCTGCGGATACTGCTGCATCAACGCCAGAATCTCGTCGCGCCAGGGCAGCGCGGCGTGCGCTACCCAGATGCGTAGCTTGGGGTGGCGCACCAGCACTTCCTCCAGCAGCATCGGATTGCCGAGAGACAGGCGGAATGCGGGATATCCGGCGTACACGGTGCCTGGAAAACTCGTCCCCATGTGGATCACGACCGGGGCATCAAGCTCTTCGGCGAGACGCCAGTAGGGCTCCAGCACCGGATCATCCGGTTTGAGGCCCACGTATTGCGCAATGATTTCACCAATTGCGCCGGCCTTGCCATGGGTTATCTGCTGGCGCAGCGACGCCACGTCAAGCGTCGGCGTTGCGCTGTCCCGCAGGATCATCGGCGCGGCGATGAACCGCGTTGGGTCCGCTCGCATCCAGCGGTCAAGCGTGCCCGGCCAGCCATTCAAGACCGCGCGGACAATGTGGTACTTCTCGCACTCCCGCAGGGTGGCGCTCAGCAGGTCGGCGGGATCGGATGCTGGCTGCGTCCCGGTGACCGGGTTGGGCATGCCGATGGCGGAGGCAGGCGGGTCAGTGTGGAGGTGAACGTCGATGATGGGTCCGGTGTACCTCGCGTGCACAGGGGCCACGGATGTGGATGGTGCCGCCTGACCCCACGCGGCACCGGGGGCACCCGTGCAAGCAAACAACACCACGAGGCACGCCGCCAGCGCGGCCGATGTCATGCCGCGCCCTGCTCGAAGCTTGCTTCTGGCCATCGTTCACCTCCGCGATTACGCAAGCGGACGAATGTCTTGCAGCCTGATGCCCGAGGTAACCGGCACGGGCCTCGCCAACAAGCAGTAATCGGGGTTTGAAGCAAGACCGAGAACGCCGAGTAGAGAAGCGGACGTGAGCCAAGACGTGGCAACGACCTGCTGCATCCGAACTCCTGCGGCCTAACGCCGATTCTGCCCCGGTTCATGCGTGTAATCCGGATCGTCGCGCCGGTCGCTCCCGGTGTCAATCGAGAACAAACCATGCCCGATCAGCCGCTTGCCCGATGGCCATCAAACGCACGTAGACGACAGGGTATCCGGGTGGCCGGCGGGCGTTACGGTTTGGCTGACGACACGTTCGGAGCCACCGGTATCGGCGTTGCGGGAAGTTCTTTGCGGAACGTCGCGATTTCCTCGTCCGCGACACCCGCCGTCTGCATGGCGGCGATGGCATCGCGAAGCCGTGCGGCCGCACGCGGCTTGTGCAGGCGCAATTCGATGCGGGCCTGCATTGCCTTCAGGACAACGGCACGATCCGGATCGGAGGTGGTCGCCTGATAGGCCACCGGATCGACCTCGGCGATCATCGCCAGTGCTTGCTCGTTGTTGCCGAGATCGGTCAGGGCATTGGCCAGCGCGACGCGCGCGGCCTGGGTCGTCGGGCTCTTCTCGCCGCTGACCTTCACGAGTCCGGCTTCGGCTTGCTGCAAATGCGGCAATGCCGACTTCAAATCGCCCGAGTCGTATTCGCTGGATCCGAGATTCAACAGCTCGACCAGGGCGTACTGGCTTTTCGCGCCCCAGCGCTTGACCGCGCGCTGGTACACGTCGCGTTGCAACGCCAGGGCCTTGGCATCGTCGCCGGTCAGCGAATACAGATAGCTCAACGTGCTCAACGCACTGATCGCGCCTTGGCTGTCCGCCCCCTGCGAGCTTTCGTATTCGTGCAGCGATTGTTGCGTGACCGGGATCGCCTCCGCGTACTTGCCCTGCCCGCGCAGCGCGTCGCCCAGCCGCGAGTGTGCGGTCGCGATGCTGGCGAGGCCGACCCTGTCCTGTGTGTACGGCGCACCCGCGAGTATTTTTCGCGCAACGACTTCGGCTTCTTTTGGCTTGCCCATCCGCAAGTCGCAACCGGCGATCGCCAGCAGCAGGTGCACGGACATCATCGCATCGTCGGGGTGCAACTGCCGTTGCAAGCGTTCGGCGACCGTGTAGGCGGCCAGCGCCGGCTCGACGTGCATCTGCTGATACAGCACATCACCGCGCGCAAGGTGCGCGCGCAAGGCGATTTCCGAAACCGCGTCGCGGCGTGCGCCGGCTGCCGCATCGGCCCGATCGAGCAGCGCATGGGCATCGTCGAATCGGGACAGGTGCGCCAGTATCGGCGCAAGTTCGTAGCGCGCCAGCACGGTGCGCTGATCGCTCGCGCCCAGGGTGCGCTGCAACCAATCCGCTGCGGCTTGCAGTTGTACACCTGCCTTGGAAAACGTGCCGGTGCTGCGATACGCGCGTCCCAGTGTCTGATGGAGATCGGCCAGGACCAGCGGCTCGCCGGCAAAGCGGCCGTCGTCGAGATGCTTCGCGGCGGTGTCCAGGATTTCGCGCAGGGTCGGATTGCGCTCGTACCACGCCGGCGAATTGCCGCCGACCCCGGCGCCCAGCAGATCATCGTTGAGGAAGCGGTTGGTGGCGGCGGCGAGCGCGGCCTGCTGCTGCGCTTCGGTGCGCGCGGTCCTGATCTGCCTGAGCTGCCACAGGCTCACGCCGAGGCCTGCCCCCAACAGGACGACCGCCGCGATCAGCCAGGGACGCCGCGCACGGCTGCGCTCCAGCAGGCGCTCCGCCGCCAGTGCGCGTGCATCGGAATCGCGCAGACGTTTGCGTTCGATCGCGCGCGCTTCCCGGCTGCGCAGGCGTTGGATCAGCGCGTCCACGCTCGCGAGGCGACGTTCCGGGTCGCCGCTGGTTGCCGCGGCGATGTCCTCGCACAGCAACTGGTCGTCGACGTCCTGGGTCTCGAAAGCCTGTTCCCAGCCGGGCGCGAGCGTGCGGTGCAGGTCGCCGACGACCATCTGGAACAGCATCATGCCCAGGGCATACACGTCGCTGCGCACCGATGGTGCGGCGCCCGCCAGCAATTCCGGCGCGAGATACAGCAGCGTCACGCCGGACTGCTCCGACAACGCGCCAGTGACCGTCATGCCCAACCGCGTGATCCCCAATGATTCCAGCTTGTCGGGCTCGAGCAACCGCCCGCTGCCGAAATCCGTGACACGCCAGCGCCAGCCCTCGCCGCGCGGCATCACCAGCACGTTGGCGGGTTTCAGGTCCTTGTGCAGCACGCCGGCGCCGTGCGCGGCGGCAACCGCGTCGGCGATCTCGATGAACCATGCGATACGACGTTCCCGTGATGCGGCATCGAAGGTGGGATTCTCCTGCGACCAGCGTGCCAGGTCCCGGCCCGCGTATTCGCATTCCAGGAAAAACGGAGGCGCATCGAAATTCCAGTCGAACAGCCGCACCCGGTCGTCGCGCTCGCCGAGGGACTCCTTGAGCACGCGGTAGATCGTGACTTCGCGCTTCAGCGCGGCCAGCCGTTCGCCATCGACCGCGAATTTGTAGACACGCGGCTCACCTGTCTTCTCGTGGCGCGCCAGCCAGACCGCCGCATCGCCGGACGGGTCGAGGCAGGCTTCGAGACGGAAGTGTTCCCGGCCCGGCACGGTTTGTCCGACCGCCAGCTCGAAACCGACCCCGGCGCGGCGTCCGGCCACCGTGCGTTCGACGGGCCCGCGCAGGCGATAGCCGACGCGGGGCACGTTGACGACGCGCGCGGCGGCCGGCCCCAGCGCCTTGCGCAGCTTGGCCACCGCATTCGCCAGCACGTTGTCCACGGTGGGCCGGCCTGCCCAAACCGTGTCGAACAACTCGGCGCGGGGCACTACTTCGTCGACGCGCTGCAGCAACAGCGCCAGCACCTGCAGCGGGCGCTGTTCCAGATCCACGCGCTCCCCGGCCACGCGCAGGGTCACGCGCGCCTCGTCGAATTCGGCGTCGTCGAAACGGTAGCGGTACAGCGGCCGATCGGGATGGTCCGTCCTGTCCACCTTCCCCTGCCCCGTTTTTTTGCGCGGTCCGGTGATTGTGCACCAACCACGCGGCCCCCGCACGCAGTCGCGCCCCCCCCCGAACCGGCGCCGTTAGCGGTCCGTTAGACGGCCGTGACGACATTTCCCGTCGCACGGGAGCCCAATCACCCCACGGCCGTCCATTGGCCACTGCCGCAACCGGAGACCTTTCCGCGATGACGCGAGGGATGGCCGGACATGATCGGTGCAGGGCTGATGCTGTTGTGCGTGGCCGCCGTTTTGTTCCTGATCGCGGAGAGCTGGCGGGCCTGGGCGTGGCACCACCGCGGCGTCGGCGAGCGCAAGGCGCGCGTCGAATATGCGCGGATCCGGCGCGAGCAGCCGGACACCGCCGAAGCACGCCTGTCCGAAGCCGAATTCGTCCGCTACTACGTGGGTTTGCATCCGGGTGTCGCCCGCTACGTCATCGCCGCGCTGCTGCTGGTCCTGATCGGCCTGCCGGCGTCCTGCGCGCTAATGGCGGGCTGGCGGTGGGATTGATGGGTTGTCAACTGAGGATTGGGTCATGAACACACGCCACAACCACACATGGCGGCACGCGACATGGCTGGCGCTTGCCATGGGACTGATGGCCGGCAACGCGCGGGCGCTGACGCTGCACGGCCTCAAGGGCCAAGGTCTCAGCGCCGCCTACGGCACCTATGCACCGCGCGGCGACTGCCAGCGCGAGCCGCGGATCACGGTGGACGATTCCGGTTTCACCTACCGCTACCGTGGCCACACCAGCCACCCGACCACGTTCGAACATGCCCTGACCTACGCGGGCCCCGACTACCAGGGCATCGGCCAGTGGTTCTTTCCGTTTCCCTTGAGCGACAGCGACTACGGCCGGTTGTTGATGACGATCAACCCGGACGAGAAGGCCGGCACGCTGAAATTCGAGCCGAATGTAGCTCCGGGTGAATCGCTGACGCCATTGCAAGCCGCGCTGGTCAAGGGCTCGCCGTACGCGAAATGCGCCAAGCCGATCGCGGCATCCGGCGTTGCATCCCGCGCCCGCGCCGCCAGGCAAGGCGCCGCGTCGTGAAAGCCACGCACACCCCTTGCCGCTCTTTCCGGCGCAGCGTATCCGCGGTGCTGCTGGTGCTCGCCGCGATTTCGTTCAATGCCGTGGCGGCGTGCAACGGAAAACTTGCAAACCTGCAGTCGTACGCAGGCAAGTACAGCGCCAATGCCGACCTGCTCGCAACACCCGAGCTGGCAACGCTGCTGCAGCGCCTGCCCGGCGACGAGGCCACGCACCTCCGCCGCAACCTCGACGTGTCGGGTCCGGTCAAGCTCTTGAATTGCCACCTCGTGGTGTCCGGAAACGCACCGCACATGGGCACCGAGCAGGACGCGATGCTGGACGTGGATCTCACCTCGGGTACGGTGATGGCCGCGATCCACGGCGGCGGACGCATCGACATCTACGTGCTCGCCGACCACTCGACAACGCCACGCTGGGACGCGTTGCCGCGCGGCCTGCGCGAATGGGCGGTGCGCGCCGACATGGGCTTTCCGCAGCAGCCACCACGCAGTCTTGCGCGGCCGGGCAGCGTGCGCCTGCACGCGCCTTCACCGTCCGCCGCTCCGGCCAGCGCAGCGCCGCGGTCGACGGAGAAACCCCTGCGGATCACCTTCGACAACAACGCGACCGAGCCGACGCCGGCGCAGGCCGCCGCCATCCGACGCGCGGCCGGGGACGCAATGTCGCAACCATTGCCCGGCCATTCCGGTGAGCCGCTTTACGCACTGGCGTTGGCCGATCTCAACGACGACGGTCGCGCAGACCTCATCGTCCAGTACACCTACGCCTCCGGCGCCTGCGGCTCGGCCGGCTGCAGCGGCATCATCGTGATGGCGACCGCGCAGGGGTACGGAAAAAAGGCCATCGGCCTGCCGAATTTCACCGAAATCGCGGTGTTGCCGGCCACGCACCACGGCATGCACGATCTGCAATTCGATGGCAACAGCCCGGTCTGGCAGTGGACCGGCAGCCAGTACGACATCCCCGAGGCCGACTTGCCGCAATCGCACATGCAGCCGTGGAAGACGGTGCAGGCGGCGGGCAGCCCGCTGATGGCGTACGTGACGCCGATCGACTCGGTCATCAAGCGCGTGCTGGTCGCCTGCGAGCAGGGACGCCCACTACTGCTGGTCCTGACCAAGCAGCCGTTGCCGGCCGGGCCCGCGACCATGACCTTCGTGTTCCGCGGCTGGACGGTCAATGCGCCGCTGCAAGGCAACGATACCAACGCCAACCTGTGGATGGCCGACCTGTCGCGCTCCCAGCTTCCGTACTGGTTCGCACACCGCGGATTCGATGCCAACTCCCGCCAGATCGCGCCGCTCGTCACCGAATCGTACCTGCGCATCAACGGCGAGATGCAGGGACAAATCTCCATGCAGGACTCGCCCGCCGCGACCCAGGCCGCGCTGTCGGGTTGCTACCCGTACTGACCGTGCGCGAACGCAGCGCGGTTTTCACCAACTCGAGCAAAGAGGAAAGCGACCATGGAATGCCCGCAATGCCAATCGCAGGATGTCATCCGGTGCGCGATTGCGTACGAGCAAGGCACGACCACCATCGAATCCCGCGGCACCAGCACCGGAGGCGGTTCCTACACCGGGAGTGCTGTTCGCACTGGCGATTTCGTTTCCGGCGGCGTAGCCCTGCATCAGGACATCATCTCCACCAGCACGAGCCAGACGGCCTTTGCCAGGCGCTGCGCGCCGCCGACCTCGACGTTCAAGTGGGCGTTGCTCGCGACCGTGATCTTCGCCGTCGCCGATTTCTTTTTGCTCGGGGCGGTGGCGGGTGGCGATATTCGCCCCAGCTCGTTCGTGCATTTGATGTATGCCGGTTTGGGCGTGTCCGTGTTGTGGCTGGCGCTGACCATTTTCAACTGGCCGAAGCACCGTGCCCGGCTCGCGAGGTGGAGAAAGACCTGGGTTTGTGTTCGCTGCGGACACCAGTTCCTGCCGGGATGATGCCGCGCCTCTGCACCAGGCAGGCGAATCGTCGACGCGATGTGCGCCGCCCACCTTTGTCGCACCACGTATCACTGGTTCCCGGGGCGCGCCGATCGAGCGCATCCCGACTTCGCCGGCCATCACTGCGGCATTCACCGCAACGCAGGAGGAATGTGTCATGCGCGGCAAGATCATCCAGTACAACGGCGCGGACGGCAGCGGCACCATCGTCGCTGAAGGCAAACAGTACCGCTTCGCGCTCACGACGTGGCGCGGCGACAACGCGCCAGGCATCAACAAGACGGTCGAGTTCGTGTCCGATGGCGAAGTCGTCACGGCGGTCACCGCCGTGGGCGATGACGTGCTGCTGAAGGAAAAGGCCGCGGAACTCGGCGGCAAGCTGGGGTCGCTGTGGAACAAGATTCCGGCGGCAGCAGGCGCGTCCGCAAACGATGCGGCGCCAGGCGCTCCACCGTCATCCAGCGCGGCTGCTCCCGCAGCCACAAGCAGCCCCATCACGGCCCAGAGCATCCTGCAGCGCTACGGCAAGGCCATCCTGATTGCCTGGGCTGTGTTCCTGATCGCCAGCACGATGTTCAATGCGGTGTCGATCACGATGGGCCCAATGAACATGGGCAAGTCGTTCTTCGACGTCGCCAGCCTGTTCAGCCAGATCGGCGCGGGGGGTGGCGGCTCGATCAAGCTGTTGCTGATCCTGGGTTACCTCAGCATCGCCTTGCCGATGTTCTGGCGCGACCGACGCGCATGGTTCGCGCTGGTGATCCCGCTGCTCGCAGTGGTCTGGGCAATCTACTCCGTCCTGCACACGCTGGACTCGGTTGGCGGCGGGATCATCGGGCGCAGCATCGGGGACGCCTTCAGCCTCGGTTTCGGTTTCTGGCTCACCCTGCTCGCCGCGATCGCGCTGGCGGGGCTCGGCGTCAAGCGCAGCCTGACGGCGTAACCACCACGAGTCGGCCACCACCCCATCCACGAATTCAACGTGCATCCATCCAGGTCATCCCCCAATCGGAGATCCAGCATGAACATCCGCATAAGAGTTCTCGCACCCCTGCTCGCCACCCTGCTGCTCGCCGCCTGCGGTGGCGCCGACATCAGCGGCACCTACGCCAAGACCGACAGTGCGCTGACGATCAAATTCGAGAAGGGCAAGGCGTTCGTGACCGGCCTGACCTCGATGGAAACGATCGCGGGCACCTACAAGGTGGACGGCGACAAGATCTCCGTCGACGGCCCGGGCGGCCACCCCCATCTCGTGCTCACCCGCAACAAGGACGGCACGCTCCACCTCAACAGCCTCGGGGGAACCCTGGTGAAGACGGACCCGAGCGCGGGTTCCTAGGCGCTGGACGATGTCAGCCCTGCAAGCAGCCATGTCTTGCACAACTACAACCGGTTCACACAGGAGAATTCCCATGAAACTGCACCGCAAATTGCTCGCACCCCTGCTCGCCACCCTGTTGCTGGCCGCCTGCAGCGGCGGCATGAGCGGTACCTACGAAAACGCAATGGGCTCGATCAAGTTCGAATCAGGGAAGGCGTACGCAACCCTGGGATTGGCGGGAACCATGGAACTGAAATACAGCACCGACGGCGACAAGATCCTGCTGCATTCTCCGCAGGGCAATCTGGTGTTGACGCGCAATGCCGACGGTTCGATCGATACCCCTTGGGGCGCGATGAAGAAGACCGACTGAAAACCGGGGTCAGAGTCCACTTTTCCAGACAGCAATGGGGAACCGTGCGCAGCAACCTCCGATTGCCAACAAACCGCGGCGCAGACAGTGCTGGACGTGCACTCCGAGCGCGGCTCAACCAGGAGTTTTCGCCATGAAATCGTTCAAGACAACGCCCACCACTTTGAGCCTGCTGCTTGCGGCCGCGCTGCTGGCCGGCTGCGGATCGGGCAAGACCCCCGCCGTGTCCGCGGAAGCCACCAAGGCCGCGGCCGCCAGCCTGCCTGCCAATGCCTCCACCACCGAAGTCGCGGCGCACATGCGCGGCGACGTGCATTGTCCTGCGGATCTTCCGGCCGCGGCGCAGGGCACGCCGGTCGACGACGTGGTCGGCGTGCGGCCTGGCATCACCTACGAGCAGGCCGCCAACGCGGTGATGTGCAGCAATCCGCTGCTGGTGGTCACGCCCGATACCGGCCGCGGCTTCGATATCCAGACTTATGGCCAAACCATCCGTCAGGGCTTCAGCGCGCGCTTTGCCGAAGCGAAAGTACAAAAGACCGGACGGCAGATCGTCCAGGAGATGGAACGCGACGCCATGGACCGCAGCATGAACGCGGTTCGCGAGGACATGAAGCCCGGGCAGTCCAAATGGTTCGTCACCACCATGGGCATGCCGGGCCAGGAGAAGGTCATCGCCGTGACACGCGAGCAATGGTTCGACACGGGCAAGAACCCGACGCTGGACAGCGTCACGCAGTCATTGATCGACAAATACGGTCCGCCGACGCAAAAGCATGACTCCTCCGGCTATCAAACCGGTTACCGCGGCTTGAGGTGGGCCTACGATCCGCGTGGCCGGCTGATCACGGAAACGTCGCCCTTGTTCAACCGATGCAACGGCGTTGCCGATCCGGACAGCGGCATGAACCTGTCGGCCGACTGCGGCGTCGTCGTCGAGGCCAACATCATCCGGCTGGGCAACAACCCCGATCTCGCCAGGTTCCTGCAGGTCGGCGTGGTCGACCAGGCGGGCGGTTACAACGCCTTGACCGCGACCAAGCAAGGCCTGCAGGCCATGGACGCGCAGCGCCGCGCCAAGCAGACCAGGGATGCCGCCAAGAACGCCGATGCCGTGAAACTTTGAGGGGGAATGTCATGCACAAGCCATCGCCTGGATTAAAAACGGTCACTGGGAGTGCCGTGATCGGCATATCGATCGCGCTGATGCTGCTGGGCGGCTGCGGGAAGTCTGCGGCACCGGTGTCCGCGTCCTCCCCCGGCGCCGCGCAAGCGACACCCACAGCACCGACAGCGAATGCGCCGATCACGCCGCAAGCCGCGCAGGCACTACAGCCCGCGCCGGCTGGCAGTAATCTGGCCGCGCGTACCGGCGAGCTGAGCAATCCCGACAACGCCACCATGGTTTACCTCTATTACGACCTTGCCGGCATCACGCCACCGATCGAGCAATGGGTCGAACAGGATCAGCGGGTGCGCTACGCCCCAGGTGCCGACAGGGCGGCGCAGCGCGTTGCGGTGAAGGCGGCCTTCGAAGGCGGGCTCGCGGCCGTGCGCGGCGTCGGCGTGATCCACCTGACCGCCAATGCGAACCTCAGCCAATACGACCCGACGTACGGCGAATTCACCCTCGGCGCGCTGTCACCGGGCTCGGTCTATACCTTCAAGGCGATGGACCAGACCGTGACCCTGAAATTCAACAACGCGCTTGCCGCGCAGACGTGGAGCATGCCGAAGGACCAGGCTCAGGGCATTACCGACCGCTACGGCGATCACATGCTCAACCTCGATACAACATTGAAGATCGAACAGGTCCTGCCCGATCCCGCCGGCGGCACCATCGTCGCCCGCGTCGTTTCCTGGAACCTTCGCGACAGCAGGGACGGCACCACGGTGGCGCGCGTCAAGGTGCCCGGCCAGTGAGGCCGCCAACCGTCCGCGTGCCTGTCTTCAAGCGACCGGCATGCGCACGCGGAATATCGAGGCTTTCGTAGCCAGGTGACAAAAGGCTTCCTGATTCTCGCCATATGGCAGCAAGCACCATTTATCTCGTCATTCCGGGGCGCCTGCGGCTTCAGCGCAGGTGAACCCGACTGCGGAGGCAGAGCCTGTCCCGGACTTGATCCGGGAATGCCGGAGCGAACATCGGCGAAGCCGATGGCCCGGCGGGAAAGCCGCAGGATGCGGCGAGTTTATCCAGGTTGCCGCCTGACAATCATCAAGATGGATTCCGGGTTCCGGCCTTCGGCCGGCCCCGGAATGACGACGATTTTTTACAGACATGCGGCGCCAATCGGGAAGAACTCGATGGAATCACGGTCGGCACGGCATGCGCCTCGGCAGATCAATCCTGGTCGGCGTCTTTCGTTTCAGGCCCGGAGCGCAGCGCGCGGATGGCCCGTGCGTCGAGGCGCTCGATCCGCATGATCTTGCAATGGTCGCCGCCGGCGATCACGGCGTCGCGGGTCGAACTCACCTCGCCAGCCTGGGAGGTCAGCCCGATGACGCCGGTGGTCTGCAAGCCGAGGCACGGCCCCACCAGTGCCAGGCGATAGGCCTGGACGGGGCTGGTCCAGACCACCACGTAGCCGTTCTGGTTCGAGTCCCAGCTATACAGCGAGCTGAAATGGAACCATGGAACCGGCCCCTGCACGTACTTGGCATAGTCGATCGCCTGGTGGGTGCCACGCGTGGACGACGAATCCTGGACGGGCTGTTGCGCGCAGGCGGCGAGCAAGACAGCCGGCAGCAGCGGAATCCATTTGGCGAGGCGCATGGCAGCCACCCGGGTGCGAGGGATGGACCACCATCATGCTCCCGCGATTACCTGCGTGCAATCTGCGCGCTGAACAAGACGATCCGCGCACGCGTCACGTGCGCGGTCTCCCGCGTCGCCTCCAGCGCCAGCACGTTGCCCGGATGAGGCGCACAGCGCCGACTGCGCTTGCAGAACCTGCTCCGGACTTGAACCGGGAATGGCAAACGCAGGCGCTTCGCTTCATCCGGACCACGAACCGTGACTGCAGGGCGACTCCGGGGTCGCGGCCATGGGCCGCTCCTACTTCAACAACGCCGTCAGCTTGTCGAGTTGCGCACGATAGTTGTCCAGCACCTTCGCGGTGACGCCGGCATACTTGTCGGCGCGGCTCCAGTCGCGCGCATCGAGCGCCTCGTGCACCGCCGGAATCACCTTCGGCGCATAGCCGGTCAATTCGCCCGGCGCCTGGATCATGTTCCTGTACCAGGGCCGCCCGGGCAGCCCGTCGGAATCGAGCAGCCGCTGCTCGAGGCTGCCCATCAACTGGTTGACCTGCCGCAACTGGTCGGCCGGGATGTCGAGGCCGTTGTCCGCGCGGGCGTCGTAAGCTTTTTCATAGGCTTGCGCGCTCGCCTTCAACTTCTTTGCAGCCGCATCGAGCGGCGCGAAATCGATCTTCGGTACATCCGAAAGCCGTTCGGGCGCCGCCACCGGATGCTTCGGATCCGCGGCCAGCTTGTAGTCGCCTGCATCGAGCAGCTTGTGCTGCTTCCCGGCCGCCTCGCGCTGCTTGTCGGCCTGCTTGTGCAACTGGTCGAGGTAGCGGTCCACCGTGGCGCTGAAATCGCTGAAGCGCATCGGCAGCACGTCCGCGTTGGCGGTGCGCATCACGATGTGCCCCGCGACCTTCGCGAGCGCCACCCCGTACTCGAAGGTGGGATCGCCGAAACGGATGAAGTGGTCGAACGAATCGTAACGCGAGTGGTAGACGCCACCCTGGTCGGCCTCGCCGCCGAAACCGATGTTGAGCGTCGCGATGCCGAGATGTTCGAGGAAGGCGCTGTAATCCGAGCCCGAGCCGAGTGGCGAGATCGGGATGTCACCGCCCTTGGCCGCGAGCTTGGCGGCTTCCTTGATCCTCGGGCTCGCGTCCTTCTCCGCGGCATGCACTTCGAGATAGGCACGCTGGCGCCGCTGCACGCTGGCATCGGTTTCGGGATCGGTGATGCCGGACGCCACCTGGTTGACCAGGTGCTGGTACGAATGACTGCCGCCGGCGAACAGGACCCCGCGCCCGTTGGTATCCGAGTTCAGATACAGCACGGCCTTGTCCTGGAGTTCCTTCGCGTGCGCTTCCGCCCATTCGGTCGAGCCGAGCAGGCCCGGCTCCTCGCCATCCCAGCTCGCATACACGATCGTGCGCTTCGGCCGCCAGCCCTGCTGGTAGAGCTGCCCCATCGCCTTGGCTTCGCCCATCATCGCGATGGTGCCGGCGAGCGGATCGAACGCACCGAACACCCAGCCGTCGTGGTGGTTGCCACGAACCACCCACTGCTCCGCGTCGCCGGAACCCTCGAGCTTGGCGATCACGTCGTACACGGGTTTGCGGCTCCAGTCGGACTTCACGACCATGTGCACCCTGGCCGGACCCGCGCCGACGTGGTAGGTGAACGGCAGCGCACCGCGCCAGCTTTCGGGCGCGACCGGACCCTCCATCGCCTTCAGCAACGGCGTCGCGTCGGCATAGGAAATCGGCAGCACCGGGATCTTGAGGATGGTCTTGGCCTCGTCGATCGGCACGTGTTTGGCGCCCGGGGTGGACGCGTAACCGCGGGTGGTCGGATCGCCGGGATAGAGCTGCATCTTCGCGACCGAACCGCGCTGCACGCCTTCCGGCGGCCGCGACGGTCCCGCCGGATAGGGATCGCTGTGGAAATAGCCGTCATCGCGCGGATCGGAATAGATCAGGCAACCGATCGCGCCGTGTTCATGTGCGAGTTCCGGCTTCAGGCCTCGCCAGCCGCCGCCGTAGCGCACGATCACGATCTTGCCCTTGACGCTGACCCCCAGCCGCTCGAGCTCCTTGTAGTCCTCGGGCATGCCGTAGTTGACGTACACCAGCTCCCCCGTGACGTCGCCGTCCGCGCCATACACGTTGTACGGCGGCAGCGCGCCCGGCAGCGAAGAGGTGCGGTCGCCTTCGATCGGCGGTTCGTGCAGGGTCGCCTTGAAGCGCGTCGGCGCGACCAGTTCCACCAGCTCCTGCTTCGGCGTCGGATACAGCACGTCGAAGGTTTCGATGTGCGCGTCCCAGCCCCACTTCCTGAATTGTGCGAGCAGG
>DASSNC010000107.1:0-22760 GCA_035688305.1 Rhodanobacteraceae bacterium | reverse complement strand
ACTCGGGTCAGTCGCGAGCACGCGCTCGAAACGTTCCGCCAGCGCGACGCTGGCCTGACCGTTGCCACAACCCGCATCCCATGCACAGGTACGGGACGGGGCATCGCGGGCAATCCAGTCGAACAGCGCATCCGGATAATGCGGTCGCGCGGCGCGATACAAGTCGGCATGTCCCGAGAAGTGATCCTTGAAGGTCATCGCCGTGTTGTCCTTGTCGTGGCCGCTGGAAGATTCGCGACGATCCGGTGCTCGCCCGGCGCGAGCCCGCTCAGGGTGTGCTCGCCGATGCGCGTGCGGATCAGGCGCAAGGTCGGCAAGCCGACCGCCGCGGTCATGCGCCGCACCTGGCGATTGCGGCCTTCCTGGATCGTGAGTTCCAGCCACGCATCCGGGACCGATTTGCGGAAGCGCACCGGCGGATCGCGCGGCCACAGCCACTCGGGCGGTTCGGTGATCAAGCGCGCGACCGCGGGCCGGGTCAGGCCATCCTTCAGTCCCACGCCGCGCCGCAGGTGCTGGATCGAAGTCGCGTCGGGCGTGCCTTCGACCATGGCGAGGTAGGTTTTGGACTCCTTGTAGCGCGGATCGGTGATGCGATGCGCGAGTGCGCCGTCGTCGGTCAGCAGCAACAGCCCTTCCGAATCGAAGTCGAGGCGCCCCGCGGGATACACGTTCGGCGGCAGGCCGAACTCGGCCAGTGTGCGCCGCGGTGGCGTGCTCTGGTCGGTGAACTGGCACAGCACGTTGAAGGGCTTGTTGAATGCGATCAGCATCGTGCCGGCATCTCCGATTTTGATTGGTGCGCATCCTCAGCCAGCCTTTCCGTTCGCCCTGCGGGAGAAGGTGGCGCGCAGCGCCGAATGAGGGTTCGGTTTCGCGGCGGAGGGGATGCCAACGACGGTCAGCAACATTTCGCGCAAGCGTACCCTCACCCGCCCCGTCGGGGCACCCTCTCCCGAAGGGAGAGGGGAATTCGTCAGCTGAGACTCGACGCTAATCAGGCCTCCGGTTTTGGGCCGTGGTGGTGCGGGGCTGCTTGGCGGCAAGCGCGCAACCCGCGACAATGGTCGCTTGCCTGTTGCCCGGAAGGAACGCTCGATGCCTGCCACGCCCACGATCATCTACACCCTGACCGATGAAGCGCCGTTCCTCGCGACGGCATCATTGTTGCCGATCATCGAGGCCTTTGCCGCGTCGGCAGGCGTGAATGTCGAGACCCGCGACATCTCGCTGGCCGGGCGCATCCTGGCGCAGTTCCCGGATTTGTTGAGGGATGATCAGAAAGTTGCAGATGACCTCGCGGAGCTGGGCCGGCTGGTGCTGCAGCCCGAGGCCAACATCATCAAGTTGCCGAACATCAGCGCCTCGCTGCCGCAACTGAAAGCCGCGATCCGGGAACTGCAGGGCCGCGGCTACGCGTTGCCGGATTATCCGGATGCGCCGAAGAACGACGCCGAAAAGGACACCAGGGCGCGCTACGACCGCGTCAAGGGCAGCGCGGTCAATCCAGTCATCCGGCAGGGCAATTCCGATCGCCGCGCGCCGGCATCCGTCAAGGCGTACGCGAGGAAGCATCCGCACAAGATGGGTGCGTGGAGTGCGGAGTCGAAGACCCACGTCGCGCACATGGATGGCGGTGATTTCTACGGCTCGGAAAAATCGCGCACGCTGGACCAGGCCGGCAGCCTGAAAGTCGTGCTCGCAGGCACGGACGGCCAGACCCGCGTACTCAAGGAATCGGTGAAGGTTGCGGCCGGCGAAATCGTCGATGCTGCGGTGATGAGCCGCAAGGCGCTCGCCGCCTTCATCCGGGCCGAGATCGCCGACGCCAAGGCGCAGGGCGTGCTGTTCTCGGTGCACTTCAAGGCCACCATGATGAAGGTCTCCGACCCGATCATGTTCGGCGTGGTGGTCAGCGAATTCTTCAGCGACGTGCTGGACAAGCACGCCGACGCGCTCAAGCAGGCCGGCTTCAATCCAAACAATGGCCTCGGCGATTTGTACGCGTGCCTGCCGAAAATGTCGGCAGCCGAGCAGGCCGCGATCAAGGGCGGCATCGTCGCCGAATACGTGCAGCGGCCGCCGTTGGCAATGGTCAATTCCGAACAGGGCATCACCAACCTGCACGTACCGTCGGACGTCATCATCGACGCCTCGATGCCGGCGATGATCCGCGACTCGGGCAAGATGTGGAACGCCAAGGGCGAGCGGCAGGACGTGAAGGCCGTCATCCCCGATCGCAGCTACGCCGGGATCTACGCGGTGGTGGTCGAGGACTGCAAGGCGCACGGCGCGTTCGATCCGGCGACGATGGGCAGCGTGCCCAACGTCGGACTGATGGCGGACAAGGCCGAGGAATACGGCTCGCACGACAAGACCTTCGAGATTCCCTTTGCGGGCGTGGTGCGCGTGCTCGACCAGGACGGCCAGCAGATTTTCGAACACGCGGTCGAGGCCGGCGACATCTGGCGCATGTGCGAAACCCGCGACGCGCCGGTTGCCGATTGGGTCAAGCTGGCGGTATCCCGATCGCGCTTGTCCAACACGCCGGCGGTGTTCTGGCTGGATCCGCAGCGTGCGCACGACGCCGAGGTGATCAGGAAAGTCGAGCGCTACCTCGAGGATCACAACACCAGTGGTCTCGACATCCGCATCATGGCGCCGGAAGACGCCATCCGCTTCTCGCTTGCGCGCATCCGCCGCGGCGAAGACACCATCTCGGTGACCGGCAACGTGCTGCGCGATTACCTGACCGACCTGTTTCCGATCATGGAACTTGGCACCAGCGCCAAGATGCTTTCGATCGTGCCGCTGATGGCCGGTGGCGGCCTGTTCGAAACCGGCGCCGGCGGCAGCGCACCCAAACACGTGCAGCAATTCGTGACCGAGGATTACCTGCGCTGGGATTCGCTTGGCGAATTCCTGGCGCTCGGCGCGTCGCTCGAATACCTCGGCCGTACGCACGACAACCCGCGCGCGCAGGTGTTGGCGTCGGCCCTGGATGCAGCAACCGGCCGCTTGCTCGAAAGCAACAAGTCGCCGTCGCGCAAGCTTGGCGGCCTCGACAATCGCGGCAGTCACTTCTATCTCGCGATGTATTGGGCGCGCGCACTCGCCGAGCAGCACGACGACGCGGCGCTGGCGGCCCGCTTTGCGCCGCTCGCGGCGCAGTTGGAGGCCGCCGAAGCCACCATCGTTGCCGAGTTGAACGGCGTGCAGGGCCAGCCGGTCGAGCTTGGTGGCTATTACCGCCCCGACCTCGCCAAGGTTCGTGCCGCCATGCGCCCCAGTCAGACCCTCAATGCCACGCTGCGGACGTTCGTGGACGGCGCCTGAAGCCATGCCGGGACGATGGCGGCAGCGCCCGTTTCAGCATGATGTAAAGGTGGCTTGACACAGCACGAAGTCGCGGATAGCCTGTGTTTGTCAAGGTTACTTGACATGCCGAGACGCCCTGCGCCATGCCCCGATTTTCGTACAAGCGCTACAACCTGTACGTCCTGCTGTTGATGGCGGTGTATATCGCCGTGCTGTTCTGGCTGTGGCCGTTGGCGCGCGGAGCAGGCGAGACCTGGTGGAAGATCTTGCTGGCGATCAGTCCGGTGCTGCCCGTGGCCGCGGTGATCGCCTTGATGGCGCACCGGGTGCTGGCGAGCGACGAACTGCAGCGTCGCCTGCACCTGATGGCGCTTGGCATCGCGACCGCCACCGTCGGCACGCTCAGCCTCGTCGGCGGCTTCCTGGCCGCAGCGAAGGTCTGGAGTGTGGGCGGTGACGTGTTGATCTGGGTTTTCCCCGCGCTGTGCCTTGTCTATGGCGTGAGCCGGATGGCATTGAGCCGCTGGTATACGGGCGCATGGGGCGTGCGGGGTTGCGAATGAAAAACCGCGTGCGTGAATTGCGCGAAGCCCATGGTTGGTCGCAAGCCACCTTGGCCGAACACGTGGATGTCTCGCGCCAGACCATCAACGCGATCGAAACCGGCAAGTACGACCCCAGCCTGCCGCTGGCGTTCAAGCTGGCGCGGCTGTTCAAGCAACGCATCGAGACGATGTTCGAACCGGATGAGGGACGCTGAATGAAAATCAATGCTCGCATGGGCCTGCGCGTCGCCGCGATCGTGATCGCGCTCGGCGTGATCGGCTGGCAGTGGTGGGGCCGCCAGCACAAGGATGCCGCGCCTGCCGCCGATGTCGCAGCCGCCACCCGCAGCGCGCCCTCGATGGCGTCTGCGCCGGCCAAACCCGTCAAACCCGCGCCGCCCGCGACCCTGAAAATGGGCACGCTGACCTTGACGGCTTGCCAGCTGAAGAAACCGCAGAGCACCGCGACGATCCCCGCTTTTTGCGCCGACTTTCCGGTGCCGGAGAATCGCGACGACCCGCACTCGCGCACGATCAAGCTGCGAGTTGCCATCGTGAAGAGCGAATCGGCGCTACCGGCGCCCGACCTGGTGACCATGCTCGCCGGCGGCCCGGGGCAATCCGCGATCGACACCTATCCGGAAATCGCAACCGCATTCAAGCCGCTGCTGAAACACCACGACGTGTTGCTGGTCGATCAGCGCGGCACTGGCGGCTCGAATCCGCTGTCCTGTCCGAAGGCGGAAAAGGCACAGAAGGCCAGCGAGGACCTGCCATTCGACGTCGCACGCGCCAAGGCCGACATTGCCCAGTGCCTGACCGAGGTCGAGCAGAAGGCCGATCCGCGCTACTACACGACGACGATTGCGGTTGCGGACCTCGAAGCCGTGCGCCAGGCGCTGGGCGCGCCGAAGCTCGACCTCATCGGCATCTCCTACGGCACGCGCATGGCGCAACAGTACGCGGGCGCGCATCCGGACGGCGTGCGCAGCATCGTGCTCGACAGCGTCGCGCCGAATTCGCTGATCCTCGGCGAAACCTTCGCGGCAGATCTTGAGCGCGCGCTCAAATTGCAGGTTGCGGACTGCATCGCCACGCCGGCCTGCGACAAGCAGTTCGGGGATTGGCGCAAGACCCTGCTGGATCTGCACGCCAAGCTGGTCGCGGCGCCCGTCCAGAACGTGACCTTCCGCGATCCGCAAACCTTCAAACCGGTCACCCGCACCGTCAACGGCGACACGCTGGCAGGACTGGTGCATCTGTTTGCGTACAACGCCGAGGCATCTGCGTTGCTGCCGCTGGATATCCAGCAGGCCGCGCAGGGCAATTACCTGCCCCTGCTTGGGCAGACGCAGATCGGCAAGGGCGATCTTGATGCCGGCATGAATGGCGGCATGCAATTGTCGGTGATGTGCGCCGAGGATGCGCCGTTCCTGAAGCCGCGGCCGCAAGACGACGACACTCTGCTCGGCGAGTTGCCGATCCAGCGTATCGAGGCTGCGTGCTCTGTGTGGCCGCGCGGCGCGATGCCGAAGGACTTCCATCAACCGTTCAAGTCGGCTATCCCGACCTTGATCCTCTCGGGCGAACGCGATCCGGTGACGCCACCGCGTTTCGCGCAGGAAGTGTTGAAGGGCCTGTCGAACGGTCGCGTGCTGGAACTCAAGGGCATGGGCCACGGCGAACTCGGCATCGGCTGCATGCCCAAACTCGTCGACCAGTTCATCGACAAGCTCGACCCGAAAACGCTGGATGCCACTTGCCTGAAACGGATCGGACCGATTCCCGCGTTCGTGAATTTCAATGGAGCCGCGCCATGATCGAAGTAAACAACCTGCACAAGGCATTCGGCGCGGTGAAAGCCGTCGATGGCGTGACTTTCAGCGCACGTGACGGCGAGATCACCGGCCTGCTCGGCCCCAACGGCGCCGGCAAGACCACCACGTTGCGCATGCTCTATACCTTGATGAAGCCTGATACCGGCCAGGTGCTGGTGGATGGCATCGATGCCGCCGTCGATCCGATCGGGGTGCGACGGCAGCTGGGGGTGTTGCCGGACGCACGCGGCCTCTACAAGCGTCTGAGCGCGCGCGAAAACATCGACTACTTCGGCCGTCTGCATGGACTCGATGATGCGTTGTTGCAGCAGCGCCGCGAGAAGCTGGTCGATGCGTTGGAGATGCGCGACATCCTGAATCGCCGTACCGAAGGCTTTTCGCAAGGGCAGCGGGTGAAGACCGCGATCGCGCGTGCCTTGGTGCATGACCCGAAGAACGTGATCCTGGATGAGCCGACCAACGGCCTCGACGTGATGGCGACCCGCGGCTTGCGCGCCTTCATGCGCAATCTCAAGGCGGAAGGCCGCTGCGTATTGTTCTCCAGCCACATCATGCAGGAGGTCGCGCTGCTGTGCGATCGCATCGTGGTGATTGCGAACGGCCGCGTGGTGGCCGACGAAACGCCCGACGCGCTGCGTGCGCAAACCGGTGAATCCAATCTCGAGGATGCATTCGTGAAATTGATCGGCAGTGAAGAAGGACTTGCCGCATGAACGCGATGTTGACGGTATGGTGGAAGGAAATCCGCGAAAACCTGCGCGACAAGCGCACGGTGCTGAGTGCGCTGATCTACGCGCCGCTGATCGGCCCGGTGATGTTCGTGGTCATGATGAACGTCATGGTCAACCAGCAGATGGCCAAGGCCGAAGGCCCGCTGCACGTGCCGGTGATCGGTGCCCAGTACGCGCCCAACCTGATCGATGCGCTGAAGCAGCAGGGCCTGGTGCCGGAAGCCCCGATTGCCGATCCGGATGCGGCGGTACGCAATCGCGAGACTGACGTGGTACTGCGCATTCCGGCGAGCTACCCGAAAGCCTGGAACGCCGGCAAGCCGGCCGAAGTCGAGGTGATCTACGACGCTTCGCAGCAGGGCAGCAGCACGCCGCGCGATCGCCTTGATGGCATGCTGACCCAGTACAGCCGCCAGCAGGGCGCGTTGCGTTTGCTGGCGCGCGGCCTGTCCCCGGCGCTCGCGGCGCCGGTGATCGTCACGAAGCGCGACCAGTCCACGCCGCAATCGCGCGCGGGCATGCTGCTCAGCATCCTGCCGTATTTCTTCGTGCTGGCCATCTACATTGGCGGCATGTACCTCGCGATCGACCTCACCGCGGGCGAACGCGAGCGGCAATCACTGGAACCGTTGTTCGCCAACCCGGTGGCACGCTGGCGGATCCTCACCGGCAAGCTCGGCGCGATCGGTACCTTCTCGCTGGCCAGCCTGGTGATCACCGCAGTCGCTTTCGTGGTCGCCGGCTACTTCCTGCCGACCGCGAAGCTCGGGATGGTGTTCGACCTCGGCGGCGCGTTCGTGGCCAAAGCCATCCTGCTGGAACTGCCGCTGATCGCGTTGTTCGCGATCCTGGAGACCCTGGTGGCCGCATTCGCCAAGAGCTATCGCGAGGCGCAGACCTATCTCGGCCTGTTGATGTTCATTCCGATCCTGCCGTCGATCCTGATGAGCTTCATGCCGGTGAAGGCCGCCCAGTGGATGTACGCGGTGCCGCTGCTCGGCCAGCAGGTCGGCATCAGCGACCTGTTGCGCGGCAACCCGGTGTCCGCCGGCGAGATTGGTCTGGCGTTGGTGTGCGGATTCGCTGCGGCCGCGATCCTGGGCGTGATCACTGCGCTCGTCTACCGCAGCGAGCGGCTGGCGATCTCGGCTTGATCGAGCGTGCCGCGACTCACCCTCCCCGCATTCGGGGAGGGTGGTTGGCGTCAATTTGACGAACTGCTGGCGCTGGCCGGCGCGGCGCTCGCCGCGGGCACCGGCGGCACGGACGGTGCCGCCATGGCGACTTGATTGCTGCGGGCCTGCTCGGGCAACACCACGTTGGCGAGCTTGGTGTCCTTGCTCAGCAGTGTGACTTCATCGGCCATGATGTGCGCGGCTTCTTCCAGCTCGATGTCCTTGGCCTGCTTGGCAGCCTTCTCGCGTGCCACCGAAGCCTTCACGTTGCGCTCGCCGGGAGTGAGGCCGTCATCAGGCTCCAACGCGATGGCCGACACATCGCCCAGCGCTTCGCGGCGGGCCTTGAATGCAGCGTCCTGCGCGTCCTGCTTCTTGCGCTCGGCCTCGCGGGTCGCATAGTTGAGCGACACGCTCTTCTGGTCGTGCAAGGTGCGTGCGGCGGTGAGTTCGTCCAGCAACAATTTCCACGCCGGATCCGTGGTGGCGCGCGTGTCGTGTTCGGCCGTCAACGGGGCGACCAGCGGCTTCTGGCTGGCGACTGGTGTGTAGTCGGCCGCAGGGATGTGGGTCCACTGCAGTGCGTTCGGGTAGCTTGATTCGCCGTAGTCCTTGTAGCCGATCGAGTGCGGGAACAGGATGTCGGGCGTGACGCCATGCAGCTGGGTCGAATCGCCGTTGACGCGGAAGAATTCGGCAATGGTCATCTTCAACTCACCGAGGGTGGGCTTCGGGTTCATCGCCAGCTTGTCGAGGCTGGTGAGATTCTGCACCGTACCCTTGCCGAAGGTTTGCTCGCCGATGATCAAGCCGCGGCCGTAGTCCTGGATTGCGGCCGTGAAGATCTCGCTGGCCGAAGCCGAGCCACGGTTGACCAGCACCGCCATTGGACCCGACCACAACATCGTTTCGTCCGAGTCCTGTTCCTCGACGCGGCCGCGGCTGTCGCGCACCTGCACCACCGGGCCCTTGCCGATGAACAGGCCGGACAGGTTCACGGCTTCCGAGAGCGAGCCGCCACCGTTGTCGCGCAGGTCGACGATCACCGCGCTGACATGCTCCGATTTCAATTGCTTCAGCAATTTCGCGACGTCACGCGAGGCGCTCCGGTAGTCGGGTTCACCGTGGCTGGCAGCGTCGAAGTCTTCGTAGAAGCTGGGCAGGTCGATGATGCCGACCTTGAGGGTGCGGCCACCTTCCTTGACGTCGATGACCTTTTTCTTCGCGACCGAGTCGGCGATCGTCACCTTCTTGCGCACCAGCGTGACCAGCACCGGCTTCGCGTCCGGACCACCCTCGGCGGGCAGGATTTCCAGCCGCACCACGGTGCCCTTGTGGCCGCGGATCTTGGCGACCACGTCGTCGATGCGCCAGCCGATCACGTCTTCGAGCGCGCCGCATTCGCCCTGGCCGACGCCGACGATCTTGTCGCCGACCTCGAGCTTGCCGGATTTCGCAGCCGGGCCGCCCGGCACCACCTCGCGGATCACGGTGTATTCATCGTGTTCCTGCAGCACTGCGCCGATGCCTTCCAGCGACAGTTTCATGGTGATGTCGAAGTTCTGGCTGGCGCGCGGCCCGAAGTAGTTCGTGTGCGGGTCGATCGCCATCGCATAGGAATTCATGAACGTCTGGAACACGTCCTCGCTGTCGAGCTGGTGCACGCGGTCGAGGTAATTCTCGTAGCGGCGCGAGAGCGTCTTGCGGATTTCCGCGTCGCCCTTGCCGGCAAGCTTCAGGCGGATCCAGTCGTTTTCGACGCGCGCCTTCCACAGTGCGTCGACCGCGTCCGTGTTGGCGGCCCAGGTGGCCTTGTCGCGGTCGAACTGGTAGGTACCATCACCGTCGAGCTTGAAGTCCTGCTTCAGCAGCTTCAACGCGTACGCGGTACGCTCGCCGGCGCGCTGTTCGTACAGGTTGAAGATGGCGAACGGAATCGACATGTCGCCATTCCAGATGGCATCGTCGAGCTTGGTGCGGTCGGGCGCGAACTTGTCGATGTCCTGTTGCGTGAAGAACAACTTGCTGCCGTCCAGCGCCTTGAAGTAGGCGTCGAAGATCTTCGCCGACATCGCGTCGTCGAGCGGCAGGGCCTCGTACTGGAAACGCGTCAGCAGGCGCGCCGCGAGGATCGCCGCCTGTTTTTGGGACGCGGTGGGTTTCAATACCGGCGCCGGGGTGACCTTGTATTTGGCGATCGGCTGCGCCAGTACGCTGGACGCCGACGCCGGGCATGCGGGCGTGGCGGCGGGTGCTGTCGCCGCGGCACGCGCGCCGAGTGAGACGACGAGGGCGATCAGGACAACGAAGACACGCTGCAACATGGATATTCCTCGACGAGCCGGGGGAGCCCGGCCGTGTGCGCCGAAGCGCGGGTGTAAATGCAAAAAGGCGCCAGCCGTTCGCTGACGCGGAGAGGGGCGTGATTCGGGCGATTGCTGCGGGACCGGGCGCGACCCGACACTACGGTATCGGAAATCAGGAGCCTGGGATACAGCCGCAAGTCATGCTGGGGCGTGGGACAGGGCGGGGTCCGCGTCCTGCGGTAGCAATCCGAATTGTCGACCAAGCTCTGCAACCAGCACATCCTCGACGTCGGCCAGCCGCGACGGGCCACCCAAGTCTAGCATTTGCACTACCTGAAGGCCGGCATAACCGCAGGGATTGATGCGGTGGAACGGTTCCAGGTCCATCGCGACATTGAAGGCGAGGCCGTGGAAGGTGCAGCCGTGGCGAACCCGCAAACCCAGCGCCGCGATCTTGGCATCGGCCACGTAGACCCCCGGCGCGCCGGGGTGACGCACGGCCACGATGTTCCATTCGGCCAGGGTATCGATGATGGCCTGCTCGATCCGGGTCACCAGCTCGCGCACGCCGATTTTCAGGCGGCGCAGGTCCAGCAACGGATAGGCGACGATCTGCCCGGGGCCGTGGTAGGTGACCTGGCCACCGCGATCGACGTGGACCACCGGAATGCCACCCGCTGCCAGTACGTGTTCCGGCTTGCCGGCCTGGCCGAGCGTGAAGACGGGATCGTGTTCCACCAGCCACAGTTCGTCGCGCGTGTCCGGGCCGCGCGCGTCGGTGAACGCCTGCATCGCGTGCCAGACCGGTTCGTACGGCTGGCGGCCGAGGTGGCGCACCAGCAGGGACCGGGGACCGGGGACCGGGGACCGGGTGTTCACGTGCAGGCGGGGTGCGTCGAGTGTCGTGTCTGCGGACATCATGCTTGAGACTGAGTGCTGAATGACTTCATGCAACGGCGGCAGCGGCCGACGTTTCAATCTTGCGGACGAATCCACGAGTGCGCCCCCGCTTCCCGCCCCCAAACCCCGGCTTCAATCACAACGTGTACCGGATATCCGGATGCGCGCGCAGTGCCGCATGCGCGGCGTCGTATTTCTCGCGGCTGGGGCAGTTGAACACCACGCTCACCGACACGTAATTGCCCTGACTCGACGGCCGCTCGCGCACGCTGGCGTCGAGCACCGTCAAGCCGAGGCCCTGCAGGATTTCCTGCACGCGTTCGCGCAGGTTGGCGCCGGCCTTGCCCATGGCGGTGATTTCGAAACTGCCGGGAAACTGGAAGCCCTGGCCTTCCTGCTTCTGGATGTCGTCAAGTTCGCGCATGCGGTCTCCTAGCCGGATGTGGCCGGCGCCGACACCGGCGTGGCCGAGCCCACCGACACGCCGGGTGCCGGCGTGGTGGTGTTGCCCTTGTCATGGTGGAACCACAGCAGGATGGTATCCCACAGACGGGTGAAGAATCCGCCCTCCGGCGCAGCCTTCATCACCACCAGCGGCTCGCTCAACAACGGCTTGCCATCGAGCGTGATGTTCAGGGTTCCGACCTGTTGGCCTTGCTTGTACGGTGCGACCAACAGCGACGGCATGTCCAAGGTGGCGTGCAATTTGTCGTACTGCCCACGTGGCAAGGTCACGCTGGCGTCGTTGGCGATGCCCAGTTGCACCGTGTCGGCTTCGCCCTTCCACAGTTCCGGCGTCGCCAGTACCTGGCCGGCGTGGTACGGCGTGTCGGTGCGATAGAAATTGAAGCCCCAGTTGAGCAGCGCCTCGTCGCCCGAGGTGGCCGCATTCATGTCCGGGCCGCCCATGACCACTGCGATCAGGCGCATGCCGTTGCGCATCGCCGAGGCCGCAAGGCAATACCCGGCTTCACTGGTCGAGCCGGTCTTGATGCCATCCACGCTGGGATCGGTCCACAACAGCGTGTTGCGGTTGTGTTGCTCGATGCCGTTCCACTTGAACGACTTGATCGCCGAGATCTTGTATTGCTCGGGGAAATTCCTGATCAGCGCACGCGAGAGGATCGCGATGTCGTGCGCGGTGCTGTAGTGGTCGGTCGCGGGATAGCCCGAGGCGTTGACGAAATGCGTGCCGGTCATGCCGAGCTTCTGTGCGTAC
This sequence comes from Rhodanobacteraceae bacterium, assembly GCA_035688305.1. Classification (GTDB taxonomy): domain Bacteria; phylum Pseudomonadota; class Gammaproteobacteria; order Xanthomonadales; family Rhodanobacteraceae; genus 66-474. The sequence goes on along the minus strand of DASSNC010000107.1, from coordinate 10,728 downwards.
GCGTTCATCATGCCGGCGAACGCCTGCTCGGAGCCGGCCACGTGCTCGGCCAGCGCAATCGCGGCATCGTTGCCGGACTGGATGATCATGCCGTACAGCAGGTCCTTCAGCGGCACGTCCGAATTCAGTTTCAGGAAACTGGTCGAGCCGTCGGTGCCGGCGCCGCCGGCGCGCCATGCGTGTTCGGAAATGTGGACCTTGTCGTCCAGGTGGATCTTGCCTGCCGCCAGCTCCGAGTTCACCACGTACTCGGTCATGATCTTGGTCAACGAGGCCGGCGCGCGGCGCGCGTCCATGTCATGCGACGCAAGGATCTGGCCGTTGGCGTAATCCATCAACACCCATGCCGCGGCGTTGGGTTGCGGCGCCGGCGGGGTCGGCAGTTGCGGAATGGTGGGCACCGGTTTGGGCGGTGTCGAGGGCTTGGGCGGCACGGCTTGCGCGAACAACGCGCCGGCGAAGGCGGCCAGCGAGGTCATCAACATGAATCGGGAAAACTTGGTCATCTGCGTCTCGTTTGGTTCGGCGTGGGTGCAAGGACGCGGCTGACGCCGCGCCAGCGTATTCAACAAGCGTCTTACTGTACGGCAACGGAAGCGTGAGGCAACCCGAGTGCATCCAGCCGCGCGGTGGTGCGATCGACGCTGTCCACGTCCGGCAACGGTCCGATCTGCACCCGCTGCAGCGTGCGTCCGGCAGCGGTGAATGCGACCACCCGCACGGGCCCGACGTGCAAGGCTTGCAGGCGCGCCGCGAGCCTTGCTGCGTTGCCGGTATCGGCGAATGCCCCAACCTGCAGGTACAGCTGCGGTGGTTGCCCCGCCGGCACTGGGACAGCGGCCACGGCTGTGGGTTCCGCATCCGGGTGCGCGGGATCGATGCCTTGCACTCGCACGAGACCGGTGCCCTTGGGCCAGATGCCGATGCGCACCGCGGCCGCCAACGACAGGTCGATGATGCGGTTGGGCACGAACGGACCGCGATCGTTGACCCGCACGATCACGCTCTTGCCGTTCTCGAGATTGGTGACCCGCGCGAAGCTCGGCAGCGGCAGCACCTTGCTGGCGGCGCTGAACTTGTACATGTCGTAGGTTTCAAGATCCGAGGTCTTGTAGCCGTTGAATTTGGTTCCGTAGTACGAGGCGATGCCGCGCTCGTCGTAGCCGGCGGCGCTGGCCAGCACGCGGTAGCTGTTCCCATTGACCTTGTACGGCGACTTGTTGCCGTAGCGCGCTTTCGCTTCGGCGGCCGGCACCGGTTCGGGAAGCTTGGCGAAATCCACGCCGGAGATGTCGGGGGTTGAATCGTTGCGTTGGAGGTATCGCTCGGATTGCGACAACCGGGTGTTGTCGCGCACCCCCGGCGCAGCAGCCGTGCCGGCACCCTTTGTCTCAGGACGCGAAGGGTTGGACGAGCACGCCGCCAGCGCCAGCAGCACGAGCGGCAGCAAGTTGCGCAAGCTGGGCGTCATTGCGTTGCGGGCGCCTGCGCGGCGCCACGCGCGATCGCATCCGCCAACTGCGTGACCGCCATCGCATACAACGGGCTGCGGTTGTAGCGGGTGATCACGTAGAAATTCTGGAACGTCAGCCAGTACTCGGGGCCGTTGGCGCCGTCCAGTGTCAGCAGTTCGGCGGGCAGTGACGGGTCGACTGGCGCGGTTGGCGCGTAGCCCAGTGCGGTGAACTGCTCGAGCGGGGTTTGCGGCGCGGTCTTCGCATACGCCGGCGCGGCGGCGGCGTGGCTGCTCGGGTCGGCCTGGATCGCGACGGGTTGTCCGGTCTGCCAACCATGCGCGCGGAAATAGTTGGCGATGCTGGCAAAGGCGTCCGGCAACGAGGCCATCAGGTTGATGTGGCCGTCGCCGTCCTCGTCCACCGCGAAGTCACGGATGCTGGTCGGCATGAATTGGCCGAGGCCTTCTGCACCGGCGTAGGAGCCACGGATGTCCGCGATCGGGCCGGGCAGCTTGTCCGCGGGCAGCTCCAGCAGGGTCTTCAACTGATCGAAAAAAAACGCTGCGCGCGGCGGGTAGTGGAAAGCCAGCGTCACCAGCGCGTCGAGCACGCGGTAATTGCCGGTATGCGCACCGTAGTTGGTCTCGACGCCGATGATGGCGACAATGAACTGCGGTGGCACGCCGTACTGCTTGCCGATCTGGTCCAGCGACGCGCGGTGCTGGCGATAGAACGCGATGCCGGCGTCGATCCGCTCCGGCGTCAGGAAGATTGGCCGGTAGGCTCTCCACGGCTTGCTTTCGGCCGGCCGGCTGATGGCGTCGAGGATACTTTGCTGGACCACGGCGGTGTCCAGCAGCGCGTTCAAGTCGGCTGGATTCTTGCCGGTGGCCGCGGCCACTTCCTGCACCAGGCGGATTTGCGCGGTGGCCGCATCGACGACGCTTGCACCGCTCGCTGGCGTAGCGGCTACGTTGGCCCAGGCCGGCAGGCATGTGAGCACGAGGGCCGGCAGCAGGAGGCGAAACCGTGGAGACATGCGCGAATCGCGTGTGGCGTTGATTGCACCACAGCCTAGCATGCGCGTCACCCGCAACCGCCGTGGCCCGCTGGTTGCCGGTGGCGTGACCGCTACGCCTTGGTTTCGGTTCAATTCGGCGGTCACCGCGGTGCGGCGCGTCAGCGTCGGGCCGTGATCCGCCAGAATGTGATTGACTTTGCATTTTCCGGGTGGCAGAGTCATTCGCTCTACCGATCCGCGATATGGCGTTTCGCGAGGGCCGTGGTGCGGCAAGCGCTGCGGGTTGCGTCGACGGATCGGCAAGGAGCGGGAGGGGTCCTGCGTGGGATGCGCATCTTCCAATGTCGTGCCGATGTACATGCCATGCACGGCGTGTGCGGGCTGCCGCCTGATGAGGTTTCTCACAGGCGGCCAACCGTCGGTGCGGCAGGCAACCCGCCGGTGCCGAGGTGGCGCAGACGGATAGTGTTTCGGCACGGTGGCACGCCTTTCACACCACCGCTCGGGTTTCATTTCTCCAGGAGGCACGGTATGGCCAAGCAAAGTAGTCAGAAGTTCATCGCACGCAATCGCGCTCCGCGCGTGCAGATCGAGTACGACGTCGAGATCTTCGGGGCCCAGAAAAAGGTGCAGGTTCCGTTCGTGATGGGCGTGATGTCCGACCTGTCCGGGTCCAACAATTCCGAATTGCCCGCGGTTGACGAGCGCAAGGCGCTCGAAATCGATGTCGACAACTTCGACAGCCGCTTGCACTCCATGAAGCCGCGGGTGACCTTCGCGGTGCCCAACACGCTGACGGGCGAGGGCAACCTGAACGTCGATGTCAGTTTCGAGAGCATGGACGATTTCTCGCCGGCGGCGGTGGCGCGCAAGGTCGGTGCAGTCGCCAAGTTGCTCGAAGCGCGCACCCAGCTGGCCAACCTCAACACCTACATGGATGGCAAGGCGGGCGCTGAAAAGCTGATTGCCAACGCAATCCGCGATCCGGCGCTGTTGCAATCGCTGACGTCGGCCCCCAAGCCGGACGCCGCTGACGAAGCCGAGAAGGAGTAAGCAAGATGGCCGCCCAGAAAGCAACCGAAACCGCCCAGGCTGCGGAACAGACCGCCGAGGCGGGTGGCGATTTTGCCGCCCTGCTCAGCAAGGAATTCAAACCCAAGAGCGAGCGTGCCAAGGAAGAGGTCGAGTCCGCCGTACGCACCCTTGCCGAACAGGTGCTCGGCAAAGGCGACATCGTCTCGGAAGATCTCACCGAGACCATCAACGCCTACATCGGCGAGCTTGATCGCAAGATCAGCGAGCAGATGAACCTCATCATGCACCACGAGGATTTCCAGAAACTGGAGGGTGCATGGCGTGGCCTGCATTACCTGGTCAACAACACCGAGACCGACCAGCAGTTGAAGATCCGCGTCTTCAACATTTCCAAGAAGGAACTGGGCAAGACCCTGAAGCGCTACAAAGGCACGGCGTGGGATCAGAGCCCGATCTTCAAGAAGGTCTACGAAGAGGAATACGGCCAGCTGGGCGGCGAGCCCTATGGTTGCCTGGTCGGCGATTACTACTTCGACCACAGCCCGCCCGATGTCGAGCTGCTGAACGGCATCGCGCAAGTGGCTGCCGCTTCGCATGCGCCGTTCCTGGCCGCGGCCAATCACACCCTGCTGGGCATGGACAGCTGGAGCGAGCTTTCCAATCCGCGTGACCTGGCCAAGATCTTCTCCACGCCCGATTACGCAGCCTGGCGCTCGCTGCGCGAATCCGATGATTCCCGTTACCTCGCCCTGGCCATGCCGCGCACGCTGTCGCGCCTGCCCTACGGCGCCAAGACCGACCCCGTCGAAGAGTTCGATTTCGAGGAAGACACCTCGGGCGCGGATTCCTCGAAGTACTGCTGGCAGAACGCTGCCTACGCGATGGCGGTCAACATCACCCGTTCATTCAAGATGTATGGCTGGTGCTCGCGCATTCGCGGCATCGAGTCCGGCGGTTCGGTCGAGGGCTTGCCGGTACACACCTTCCCGAGTGATGACGGCGGCGTGGACATGAAGTGCCCAACCGAAATCGCGATCACCGACCGGCGTTCGGCCGAGCTGGACAAGCTGGGCCTGATGCCGCTGGTGCACCGCAAGAATTCGGACATGGCGGCGTTCATCAGCGCGCAGTCCTTGAACAAGCCCGAGGAATACGACAACCCGGACGCGACCGCCAACGCGGCGCTCGGCGCTCGCTTGCCGTACATGTTCGCATGCTGCCGCTTCGCGCATTACCTGAAGTGCATCGTGCGCGACAAGATTGGTTCGTTCTCCACCCGCGAATCGATCCAGAGCTGGCTGACCAACTGGATCTCGCAGTACATCGACGGCGATCCGGACAACTCCAGCGAGGAGACCAAGGCACGCAAGCCGCTGGCTGCGGCCGAGGTGGTGGTCGAGGAAATCGAAGGCGCTCCGGGGTACTACTCCTCGAAGTTCTTCCTGCGGCCGCATTATCAGCTGGAAGGCCTGACGGTGTCATTGCGGCTGGTGTCGCGGCTGCCGTCGGCAGCCAAGGCCTGAGGCCCGGAAACGGGCACGGGCACGAGGAAACGCGGCGCCATGCGGGGGCGTCACGGGAGCGGTGACCGCAGCTGGTCGTATTGCGGTGCGGTCGGGTAGATCACTTCATCAACGGAAAAATCGAGGAGAAGACTCATGTCATTTGACATGCATATCAAGTTCGAAGGCGGCAAGGTTGCCGTCAAGGGCGCGTCCAACCACGCCAAGCACAAGGGCGAAATTCCGATCCTCGCGTGGTCGTGGGGGGTCGCCAATACCGGTGACTTGCATTCCGGTTCGGGTTCGGCCAGCGGCGGCAAGGCGCACATCCAGGACATTTCCATCACCAAGTATGTCGACGGCTGCTCCAATGCACTGTTGGATGCCTGCTGCACTGGGTCGCGCATCGAAAAAGGCTGGTTGTACGTCACCAATGCAACCGGTGAGCAGACCGACTTCATCACGATTGCGTTGGACAAGGGTGTGTTGATCACCTCGGTGTCTACCGGTGGCAGTGGCGGCGAAGATCGCATTACCGAAAACATCACCCTGCACTTCGGCAAGTTCACCTACTCGTTCCAGGAACAGGACGACCATGGCAAGCCGTCGGGCGGCAAGAAGGAATTCGCCTACGACATCACCGAGGTCAAGAAGGCCTGATTGATCGACCCGTACGCATTGCCCGTGGGGGCACCGGCAGGCTGTGGCAACACGGCCTGCCGGTGCGGCTCGAGGGCGCAGATGCGGAGCCGACCGATACCGCCAACGTTCGGTTGAGTCGGGTCTACCCGGGCCGGTGTTGCCCACAAGCGCCGTAACGTACACGCGGGGTCGCGCCTGCCCACTTTCCTCATCGAGGGGTATTGCATGACTCCGGAAATCGCCCTGAAGGAAGGCCGCCTGGATGAAGCACTGCAGTTGCTGGTCCAGGAGGTGCGGAGCCATCCATCGGATGTCCGCCGTCGCATTTTCCTGTTTCAGTTGCTGGCGTTGCGCGGCGAGTGGGAGCGCTCCCAGACCCAGTTGAACGTGGTCGGTGAACTCGATCCCGTCAACAGCCTGATGGTGACCGCATACAGCGCGTTGTTGCGCAGCGAGGCCGCCCGCAAGGCGGTGTTCGAGGGCAGCCAGACGCCCGTGATCGTGGGTGAGCCGGAAGCCTGGGTTGCGATGTTGTTGCAGGCGCTCAAGCTGGATGCACAGGGCAAGCACGCCGAGGCCGCACCGTTACGCGCGCAGGCACTGGAGCAGGCTGACACCAGCGCCGGCACGCTTGACGGCAAGCCCTTTGAGTGGATCGCCGATGCCGACCCCCGTTTCGGGCCGTGCCTGGAAGTCGTGCTGGAAGGCGGTTACGCATGGGTGCCGTTCTCCCGCATCCAGCTGTTGAAATTCGACGCGCCCGAGGATCTGCGCGACAAGATTTGGGCTCCAGTCCAGATAACGTGGCGCAATGGTGGTCAGGCGATCGGGTTCGTCCCCACGCGCTATCCGGGTTCCGAGCAGTTTGGCGACGACGATTTGACCCTCGCGCGCAAGACCGATTGGGTCGCCATGACGGAGGACGCCTACGTGGGCCGCGGGCAGCGCATGCTCGCCACGGATGCCGACGAGTTTTCGTTGCTCGATGTGCGTTCGATCGAGTTCGCGGTCAGCTGACGAGTCGATGCCATGGCCGAACTGACCACCCAGGAACGGCTGCAACCTTCGTTGCTGGATCGCTTGACCGACGATGAGCCGGAAAAGGCGGTCGAGAGTCGCGACAAGCGTGTGATCTCGGCCTCGAAGCTGCGCGAATGCGTGACCCGCGACGTCGCCTGGCTGCTCAACTGCGTGAACCTCGGCGGCGAAGAGGTTCTGGCCGACTATCCGGACGTGGCTCGATCTGTCCTCAACTTCGGCATTCCCGACTTGACTGGCGCGGCGGTTGCCGGCATCGACAGCACGGTGCTGCAGCGGCAGCTGCGACAGGCAATCCATACCTTCGAGCCGCGGCTGACGTCCGAAACACTGCAGGTGATGGTTGGTACCGACTCCAAACGCATGGACCAGCGTTCGCTCAGCTTCCGCATCGACTCGGAAATGTGGGCACAGCCATTGCCGCTGAATCTCTACCTCAAGACCGAAGTGGATCTGGAAACGGGTCGTTTCAACGTCACGGATACGGGGGGCTGAGGCATGGATCCGCGGCTGATCCGCTACTACGACCGCGAATTGCAATTCGTGCGCGGCATGGGTGCCGAGTTCGCGCGCGAGTATCCGAAGATTGCCGGGCGTTTGGGCCTCGAAGGTTTCGAATGCGCCGACCCGTACGTCGAGCGCCTGCTGGAAGGCTTTGCGTTCCTGGCCTCGCGGATCCAGTTGAAGCTCGATGCGCAATTTCCGGTGTTCACCCAGCACCTGATGGAAATGGTGTATCCGCACTATCTTGCGCCGGTGCCGTCGATGGCCGTGGTGCAGTTGCACCCCGATCCCAAGGAAAGTGCGCTCGCGACCGGCTACACGGTGGCGCGCCAGACAGCCCTGCGCGGCGTCGCCGCGCGCGACGAACGCACCGCTTGCGAGTATCGCACGGCGCAGGACGTTACCCTGTGGCCGATCGAATTGAAGGCCGCGAAATATTTCGATACGCCGGCAGCGCTGGCCGCTGCCGAAGTGCCGGTGCCCGAAGGGCGGACCGTCAGGGCCGGCCTGAGCCTCAAATTCCAGGTCACGGCCGGCGCCGAAACCAAAATGCTGCCGGTGGAATCGCTGCCGGTGTTCCTGGCCGGTGCCGACGAACTGCCCAAGCGCCTGTACGAGCAGTTGCTCGGCAACGGTGTTGGTTTCGTGGTGCGCGCGACCGGCAAGAGTGGCGTAGTCAGCGAGTTCCTCGATGCCTCGCACATCCGGGCCAAGGGCTTTGCCGACGACGAGGCCTTGTTGCCCTACAGCGACCGCTCGTTCAGTGGCTATCGCTTGCTGCAGGAATATTTCGCCTGTCCGGAACGCTTCCTGTTCGCCGAGTTCGCAGGCCTCAAGCGCGTGTTCGCGCGCATGCCGGGTGCCGAGTTCGAGATCATCGCGTTGTTCGACCGCGGCGTCGCGCGCCTGCACAACGCTGTCGGCGCCGACAACTTCCGTCTGTTCTGCACGCCCGCAATCAATTTGTTTCCGCGCCGCGCAGACCGCATCCATCTCAAAAGCGGGCTGATGGAATATCACGTCCTTGCCGACCGCGCGCGGCCGATGGATTTCGAAATCCATTCGGTCAGCGACGTCGAAGGTTACGGCGACAGCCAGGAACCCGAGCAACGCTTCCAGCCGTTCTATGGCTGCGACCAGCGGATCTGGCACGCACGCAGCAACGCCTTCTACACCGTGCGCCGCGAGCCACGCCTGCTGTCGAGCCGGCAAAAACGCGATGGCGCGCGTTCCAGTTACGTGGGCAGCGAAATGTTCATCTCGCTGGTGGACGCCGACGATGCGCCGTTTTCCAACAGCCTGCGCCAGTTGGGCATGCGCCTTTTGTGCACCAATCGCGACTTGCCATTGCAGATGCCGGTCGGCAAGGCGAGCACGGATTTCAGCATCGACACCGGTGCGCCGGTGACTTCGATCCGCTGCGTGGCAGGACCCACCAAACCGCGTGCGTCGGTGGCGAGCGGCGAGTCCGCGTGGCGCCTGATCAGCCATTTGCAGCTCAATTACCTGTCGCTGCTCGACAGCGACGCCAACGAAGGCGCCGCAGCGCTGCGTGAGATGCTGACGCTGTACTGCGACGAATTCGATGCCAGCGCGCGCCGCCAGATCGAGGGCGTGAAGTCGGTGCGTTCGAGTTCGGTGGTGCGACGGATCCCGGTGCCGGGTCCGATTACCTTCGGCCGTGGCCTGGAAATCACCCTCACCTGCGACGACGGTGCCTTCGAAGGCACTGGTGCCTTCCTGCTCGGCGCGGTGATGCAACATTTCTTCGCGCGTTATGCATCGGTGAATTCCTTCACTGAAACAGTCTTGCGCACCCTGGAACGCAACGAGGTGGCCCGATGGCCCGCACGGCTCGGCAAGCGCCAGATCCTGTAGCGCTGCAACGCGCGCTGCAGGAGACGCCGGAAGCGTTCGAGCTGTTCGAGGCGCTGCGCCGGATCGAATGCGCATACCCCGAGCGCCCGCGCCTGGGTGAGTCGACCCGTCCCAGCGACGATGCCGTGCGCCTCGGCGGGACGCCGTCGCTGGCATTCGCGCCGCGCGACATTGATCGGTTCGAACCTGGTTCCGAAGGCCGTCCGCCGAAGCTGGACATATTCGGTTTCGGATTGTTTGGACCCAACGGTCCGCTGCCCCTGCACCTCACCGAGTATGCGCTCGAACGCATGCGCCACGCGAAGGACCATACCCTGGATGCCTTCGTGGACCTTTTCCACCACCGCCTCATCAGCCTGTTCTACCGGGCCTGGGCGGATGCGCAGCCGACCGTGCAGCGTGATCGTGCCGAGCGCGATCACTTTCGTACCTACATGAACGCCTTGGTGGGTCTGGCGACACCTGGCCTGGCGGATCGCGATGCGCTGCCCGATCGTTTCAAGCGTTTCTTCACGGGCCGCCTGGTCACGCAGGCGCGCAATGCGGAAGGCTTGCAGCACCTGCTTGGCAGCTTCTTCCGGATCCGCGTACGCGTGATCGAATTCGTGGCCGAGTGGATGCGCCTGCCCGTGGATGCACACCTGCGCCTCGGCGCGTCCGAGGAAGTCGCGTGCCTAGGGCGCACCGCGGTCGCGGGTGAATACGTGTGGGGTGCGCAGCAACGCTTCCGCTTGCGCATCGGACCGATGTCGCTCGATCGCTTCAACGGATTCCTGCCGGGCGGCGAAACCCTGAAGCAACTGGTGGCGGCAGTGAAAACCTACGTGGGCGAAGAAAAGTCCTGGGATGTGCAGCTGGTGTTGCGGCGCGAGGATGTGCCGTCCATCAAGCTTGGCAAGTCAGGCCGCATGGGACTTTCGACGTGGATGGGCGCGCCGCGCCGTGATGCCGACGCCGACCAGGTCGTGCTGCGGCCGGCGGGGTGAAGCATGCACTCCGACAACCATCAACCCATTCGTTTCGCCTCAAAGTGACATTGAACATTACTCGAGAAGGATAGATTCATGGCCGAGATCAGTCGCACCGCGTTGTTTGGAAAACTCAACAAGCTCGCCTACCGGGGCATCGAAAGTGCCACGGTGTTCTGCAAGTTGCGCGGCAACCCGTACGTCGAGTTGGTGCACTGGATCCACCAGATCCTGCAATTGCAGGATTCCGATCTGCACCACATCGTCAAGCAGTTCAACATCAACCCCTCCAATCTCGCGCGCGACGTCACCGAGGCGCTCGATCGCCTGCCGCGCGGTTCCACCTCGCTCACCGATCTTTCCAGCAACGTCGAGGAAGCAGTTGAACGCGGCTGGGTGTTTGCGACCCTCATGTTCGGTGAGGCGCAGGTGCGCACCGGTTACCTGATCGTCGGCATGCTGGAGACGCGGCATCTCAAGAATGCGCTGCTGGGGATTTCATCCGAGTTCGACAAGGTCAAGCTGGAGACCCTGAAGGACAAGTTCGACGAAGTCATGGCAGGTTCGCCGGAAGAGGGCCAGGCGTCGAGTGATGGCTTCCAGGTTGGTGGCGGTGCCGCGCCCGGCGAAGCCAGCGGCGCGATGGGCCCGGCACAGATGGGCAAGCAGGAGGCGCTCAAGCA
>DASSNC010000058.1:0-19447 GCA_035688305.1 Rhodanobacteraceae bacterium | reverse complement strand
GAACAGCATCAGGATCGCAAACGCGAGTCCGGCCAGGGTGTAGATCCAGCCCTGGATGAAATGCGCGACCAGCGCGCACACCACCACCGGCAACACCAGTGCCAGCGCGACGCGACCGCCGCCTTCGGCGAAATCCAGCACGCCAAGCCAGGCGCGGTACCAGCCGAACCGGCGCATACCCTCGACATTGCCGGGCCACGCCAGCAGCACCAGCAGCACGATCAGGGCAGCAACGAGTTCAAGGGCCATGCAAGCTCGCGGGATTCACGGAACGTGGATCGATTCTAACCGTGCACTTCATCCGGCGCGCGGAAAGGATGCGAGATCCACCCCGGCGCGTTCGCGCAACCAGTGCTCGATCAGGCGATGGGAGATCGACAACGGCGAGGACAGCTTGAGCGAACCATCGCGCAAGCCCGCCTCGATCTCGCGCGCACTGAACCAGCGCGCGTCTTCCAGTTCGCCATCGGCAAGCGTGATCGCGCGTGCCGCCGCGCGTGCGGTGAAGCCCAGCATCAGCGAAGCCGGGAACGGCCACGGCTGCGAGGAATGGAAATCGCAATCGACGACTTCGATGCCGGTTTCCTCGCGTACCTCGCGGCGCACCGCATCGGCCAGCGACTCGCCCGGCTCGACAAACCCGGCGAGGGTCGAATACTGTCCCGGCGGCCACGCGGCTTGCCGCCCCAGCAAGCAAGCGTCGGCGTGTTCGACGATCACGATGATCGCGGCGTCGGTGCGCGGGAAGTGCAGGCGTTGGCACTGCGCGCAGCGTGCCCGATGGCCGCCGTCGATGAGCGCGAGTGCTCCGCCGCAGTACGCGCAATGGCGGGTCGCATCCTGCCAGTTGGCGAGCCCGCGCGCGTAGGCGACCAGGCCGGCTTCCGGGCGCTCGAGCTCCATCGCCATGCGCCGCAAGTTCAACCACGCCGCGGCGGGCAGCACGCCGTGGTCCACCGGATCGCGCAGGGCGAAGACCGGCACGTCGTCAAGCCGACCCAGGAAATTCACCGCCGCTTCGGCCGCGACGGCGGCGCCATCCAGCCAACATAGGCGCGCGCCCACGACGGGTGCACAGCCATCCTGGTCGAACACAAGGAAGCGCGCGCCAAGCGCCGCACGTTGCGCCGCCAACCAACCTGGATCGGCGCGGTATTCGCCGCAGCGGTCCAGGGGGGATGCGGTGAAGCGGTTGCGACGCGTGCGCTCGGCGGAACTCACGTCAGGCCGTGAACGAGCTGCCGCAGCCGCACGTGGTTTTTGCGTTCGGGTTGTGCACCACGAACTGCGCGCCGGAAAGCTGCTCGACGTAATCGACTTCCGCGCCTTCGAGGTATTGCAGGCTCAGCGGATCGACCAGCAACTGCACGCCGGCACGCTCGAGCACGTAATCGTCCTCGCCGGTGGCCGCCTCGAAACTGAAGCCGTACTGGAAGCCCGAACAGCCGCCGCCCTCGATGAAGACGCGCAGCTTGAGCGCGGGATTGCCTTCCTCGCGGATCAGCTCGCGCACGCGCGCGAGCGCGGCATCGGTGACGTTGATGTTGGGATCGGAGCCTGCAGCGACGGCATTCATGGGCGTGTCCTCGCGTCCATCATGGTGGCGCCGCAAACCGCGATCAAGGTGTACTCGTGTTGATGCCGGGGGCGTTGGGCTGGGCCTCGCTCCAGGCCAGCTTGCGGGTCACTTCGCTGCCGCGCTCGGGGTGCAGGGTGATGTCGATCCGGTTCGGCAGAAAGCCCTTGGGCAACATGAATGAGCCGCGCACCTGCTGGAAGAACTTGAAGGCGTAGGCCACGCCACCCTTGGCACCGGTACCGGCGAGCTCGGGCCAGGCCACGGTGACCAGCTTGCCGTTGCGCACACCCTCCACCGACAACGTCAGCGTGCCGCGCGCGGAGTCGGCGTTCTCGGCGGTGTTGACCAGCGTGGCCACGAAATTCCACGCCGCGGTGCCTGGCACGGGCGTCAAGGCGATGCTGTGCACGCCGAGTCCGGAGCGGTCGCCGTCGATCCCGATCAACTTGGCGTAAAAGGCCTGCTGTTGCTTGAGCGCCTGCAGTTCACTGTCACGACTGGCCATGGTGGTGCGCAGGGCGTCAAGCGTCGTGGCGTCGGTTTTCTGTTGTTGCTGCAGGCTCTGCATCTGGCTCTGCAGTTCGGCATTGTGCGCGGCCAGTGCGCGTGCCCGTGCCGCCAGGCCGTTGGGCAGCCCCACGCCGCGCCCGATCGCCACGCCCAACGCAAACACGATCAGCACCGCCAACGCCGCCAACGCGCCGCGGATCCAGTTTTGCCGCGGCTGCGGTTGCGCACGCAAGCGGTCCAGCCAGTGGTGAAAGATCGTCGAAGCCATGCTTGATCCCGAATTGAACCCACCGCTTATAGCCATACGTGCCGCGAGGCGCAACCCGTGGGCTTGCCGAAGCTTCGCTGGCTGTGTTTGAATCGAGCCCATGATCGACGTGGACGGCTATCGTCTGAATGTGGGCATCGTGCTGCTCAACCCGCGCGGCCAGGTTTTCTGGGCGCGGCGGGTGCAGCGCGACGGCTGGCAGTTTCCGCAAGGCGGCATGAATACCGACGAAACCCCCGACGAAGCCATGTTTCGCGAGCTGGAAGAGGAAACCGGCCTGTGCGCCGCGCAAGTCGAGATCCTGGGTTCGACGCACGGCTGGCTGCGCTACCGCTTGCCGCACCGCTACGTGCGCCACAGCCAGCGCCCAACCTGCATCGGCCAGAAGCAGGTGTGGTTTTTGCTGCGGCTGCTGGACGAGGAAAGCGCGTTCCGGCTGGATGCGCACGCCACGCCGGAGTTCGATGTCTGGCGCTGGGTCGACTTCTGGTATCCGGCCGAGCACGTGGTGGATTTCAAGCGCGAGGTGTACCGCCGCGCCCTGCGCTATTTCGCGCCGCTGGTGGAAGCGGCATGCTCGGTGGAAATCGGCTTGACCCCGACACCGGATGACGGCCGGCCTGCAGCGGCGTGAGCCGTCGCGAACCTACTTGACAATCATTCGCATTCGTATTCCAATGGCAACCGTTCGAGGGTCTGCCATGTACGTGTGCATCTGCAAAGCCGTTTCCGATCAAGACATCCGCCGCACGGTGGCGAAGGGCGCGTGCACGTTCGAAACCCTGCAGGCACACACCGGCTGCTCGACCTGCTGCGGCTGTTGCGAGCACGAGGTCCGCGAGCTGCTGGCCGATGAGCTGGAGTCCGCGCAGATCGCCGCCGCGCTGCCCGTCGCGGCCTGAATCGCGGCTTGCAGCGCTGCTTGAAGCGCCGCCCACGCAGCTGCAACCGATTATCACTCCGTCACGCCGCCGCACCGGGCGTTATAGTCATGCCTGTCGCGTGCATTGCGCGCGCCCCATCGCAGTCGGGAGTCCAGCATGCAAGGCGACGCCAAGGTCATCGAACATCTCAACACGGCACTCGGCAACGAGCTGGTTGCGATCAACCAGTATTTCCTGCACGCGAAGATGTACGCCAACTGGGGTTACCAGGAACTGGCCGAGCATGAGCGCGGCGAATCGATCGACGAGATGAAGCACGCCGATCGGCTGATCGAGCGCATCCTGTTCCTCGAAGGCCTGCCGAACCTGCAAAAGCTCGGCAAGCTGCGCATCGGGCAGACGCCGAAAGAAGCCATCGAGTGCGACCTCAAACTCGAGCGCGCCGCCCTGCCGGACCTGCAAGCGGCGATCGCGCATTCCGAAAAGGTTGGCGATTACGCCAGCCGCGACCTGTTCGCCGACATCCTGCGCTCCGAGGAAGAGCACATCGACTGGCTGGAAACCCAGCTCAGCCTGATCGGACAGGTGGGTCTGGAAAATTACCTGCAGACGCACATCCGCTCGTAGCGCGCGCTGCAGTCAGCAACGGATCGCAACCGATGCAACGACGGGTCGTGCTTTCCTGGAGTACCGGCAAGGACAGCGCATGGTCGCTGCACGTGCTGCGGCAGGATCCGGATACCAAGGTGATCGGGTTGCTGACCACCGTCAACGCCACGCACGCGCGGGTTGCGATGCACTCGACCCGGCTTGCGCTTGCGCAAGCGCAAGCCCAAGCCGTGGGCTTGCCGCTGCAGCTGGTGCCGCTGCCATGGCCATGCCCGAATGAAATCTACGAACGCGAGATGCGCGACGCGATCGCCGACGCGGTCGCGCGCGGCGCGACGCACGTTGCGTTCGGCGACCTGTTCCTGGAAGACATCCGCGCGTACCGCATCCGGCAACTGGAGGGTTCCGGATTGCAGCCGCTGTTCCCGCTCTGGGGCGAACCGACCGCGGCACTCGCGCGGCGCATGCTCGATGCGGGTCTGGTCGCGGTGGTCACGTGCGTGGATCCGCGGCAGTTGCCGGCCACGTTCGCCGGACGCACGTTCGACCACGCGATGCTCGAGGATCTGCCGGCAGGCGTCGATGCGTGCGGCGAGCACGGCGAATTCCATACCTGCGTGCTCGCCGGCCCGATGTTTCGCGCGCCCATACGCGCTGCAGTCGGCGAGATCGTGGAGCGCGACGGATTCTGGTTCGCCGACCTGGTACCCGACGCGGCTGCGCCCGCTTCCACTGAGTGACCGACGCACCGCGCTGACATGCGTTGCATTGGCAACCGGGGTTTGCGTGTGCAGTGCAGCCCTGGTCTACGTGCGCTTGTAGCGCGCGCGCAGGGCGGCGGCGGCGTTGGCGTAGAGCCTGTCCAGCGCCGCGACGCTGTCCATCGGATCGACAAGGGTTCCGCGGCGTGCGGCTTCTTCGACCATGCGCGCACGGCTGGACAAGGGCACCGCACCCAGGTTCGCGCTGGAGGACTTGAGCGAATGCGCGAGCTTGCCGACCTCGGCGCTGTCACCGCGGGCCGCGGCTTCGCGCAGCTTCTGCATGCGGGCGTCACCATCGCGCAGGTAGGCATCCACCAGCGTCACCAGTTCGTCACCCATGATGTCTTCGAGATCCACCAGGGTGGTGGTGTCGAGCGTGTCTGCTGGCGGCGTGGCCACGGTCGCCACCGCCGCCGTGGCAGTCGGGGCGGATGGCGCGACCGCTGGAGCCGCTGGGGCGGCCGGGGCCGCTTGCGGCGCCGCCGCGGTGGGCGCACCCACGGGCGCGTGCTGGATCCAGCGTGCCAGCGTTTCTGCCAGTTGCTTGCGATCCAGTGGCTTGGACAGGTAGTCGTCCATGCCCGATTGCAGGCAACGCTCGCGGTCGCCCGCCATCGCGTGCGCGGTCATGGCGATCACCGGCGTGCGTGGCTTGGATTCCGCGCTTTCGATCTCGCGCAGGCGCCGGGTGGCACTGTAACCATCCAGAATTGGCATCTGGCAATCCATCAACACCATCGAATAGACCTGGCCGCGCAACTTTTCCAATGCGACCTCGCCGTTCTCGGCGATATCGACGGTCAGGCCCACCCGCTCCAGCAGCTTTTGCGCGACCTTCTGGTTGACTGGATGATCCTCGACCAGCAGCACGCTACCGGCAAGCTGGGTGTCCTTGTCAACCGCCGCCGGCAAGGCCGGCACGCTCAGCACCGGTTGCACCCTTGCCGGTGGCGCCATGCCGAAGGCGCTGCGCACACCCTGCCGCAAGGCGGAATCGTCCGCCCGCGCGGAGGCGATGATGACGCGCGCATCCGGCGCTTCATCCAGGCCCAGGACCAGCATGCGCAACGAGTCGAGCTGGCGATCGCGCAGGATCGCACGCAGCATGCCGGTCACGTCGCCGGCGACGCTGCCCGCGTCCACCACCAGCAGGTTGAAATTGAAGCTGTTGCCGAGCGGTGCGGCCTGCCGCAGGCGTGACAGCGCCGCGCCGGTGTCGGCCACCTGGGTGGTTTCAAGTTCCAGCGTGCCAAGCACCGGCAAGATGCTGTGCGCGCGCTGCGAACTGGCCAGCAACAGGGTGCGCGTCCCGGACAGGTGCTTGTGTGCGCCGCTGATGTCGCCCGGCGCTTTTTCGAACGGGATCGTGAACCAGAACACCGAGCCCCGGCCGGGTTCCGAACGGACTCCGATGCGCCCGCCCATCAAGTCGACCAGTTTCTTGCAGATCGTCAGGCCCAGCCCGGTGCCGCCATAGCGGCGCGTGACCGAAGCATCCGCCTGCGTGAACGGCTGGAACAAGCGTGCAGCGGCATCCGGCGCAAGGCCGATGCCGGTATCGCGCACCGCGAACAGCACCTCGTGTTGGGTATCGGTTTCGTTGCGGCGGCTGACCCGCACCGACACGCCACCACGCTGCGTGAACTTGATGGCGTTGCTCATCAGGTTGGTGAGGATCTGGCGCACCCGCATCGGATCGCCGCGCAACAGCGGGCGCACGTCGGCATCGACAACCGCGCGCATCGCCAGACCCTTGGCCTCGGCGGGCTTGTCCAGCAGCCGCTTCACACTGTCGACCAGTTCGCGCACGTTGAGGCTGACCGACTCCAGGTCGAGCTTGCCGGCTTCGGCCTTGGAGTAGTCGAGGATATCGTCGACGATCCGCAGCAGTTCCTTCGCGGACGCGTGCGAGGTGGCAAGGTATTCGCGCTGCACGGGTGTAAGGTCGGTACCGAGCACGATGTCCAGCAGCGGCAGGATGCCGTTCAGCGGGGTGCGGATTTCGTGGCTCATGCTGGCCAGGAATTCGCTCTTGGCCAGCATCGCGGATTCCGCCGCCTGCTTGGCGGCCAGCAACTCGCGCTGCACGCCGCGCAACGACGTCAATTCCGATTGCGCCGACGCCAGCCGCGTGCGCATCGCCACGTCCACGGCATCGGGCACTATCGGAGCACCGCTGGTGCTGCGTGTTTCCCTGACCGGAGGCGAGGTTCGCAGCAACCACAGCAATACCAGTACCGCCAGCAGCAGCGCCCACACGACCAGCCGCTGCGGATACGCGACCCACCACGTGGCCAGCACGCCGGTCGCCACCAGCGCGACGCTGGCAGCCAGCCGCATTCCCAACACCATCACCGCGCGCGCCGATGCCATCAAGTGGCTCCTTGCCGGGACATGGGTTCCATCGCAGCCGCGGGCGGCCGGAAATAATTGCCCTGCAGCAGGTCCACTTCGGCTTCGCGCAGGCGTTCGGCGCGGGCCACCGTCTCGATGCGCGGGGCGATCACGCGCCGGCCATGTTGGTGTGCGACCTGCACCACGTCGGCCAACTCGGCATCCGGCAAGTCCGGCTGCAGCTTGATGAAATCGAACGCCAGCAACTCCAGCCAGCCCGCCGCCACCGCGCTGCGATCGACCCCGGCCAGCGATAACCGCAGCCCAATCCGCTTCAGCGCCGGCACCAACTCCACCAGCGCGCGCGGGTTCGCGCGCGCGGCCTCGCAACGAAATTCCAGTACCAGCGCGTCTGCCGGGATGCCGGCCGCAGCCAGCTTCGCCGACAAGGCCGCGCGCCGCGCCATGTCGTCCCAGCCCTGCAACGACTGGCTGGCGATCAGCGCGACCTGGTCGCCGGTCTGGCGATGCCGGGCGAGGATGCTGATGCAGCGGCCCACCACCCACATGTCCACCGCCGCGATGTTGCCAGCCCGCGTGGCGGCCGGAACCAGTTCCGCCGCCAGGTATTCGCGCTCGTTGCTGCGCAGCCGCAGCAGGGCCTGGTACAAACGCTGCGCCGCGCCGCGAATCGGGATCACCGGCTGGAACGCGAGATCGAACGACTCGGTCGCCAGCGCTGCCGCAATGCGCTCTTCCAGCGCACCCGGTGCTTCGTCGGAGCCTGACTGCACCACGATCCGGCCCGGATGATTGCGGGAACTGGCAAGCGCGCGCTCCACGGCCGCCAGCGCGACGGCCGATTCGCTGGTCGCGGCGTCAAACGCGCAGACCGCGCAATCGAGGTGCAACACCGTCGCCCGCGTGCCGAAACGATGGTCCTCGACGGTGCGGGCAAGTTCGGTGGCAAGCGCCACCAAGCCCGCCCGCTCGAGCATCGGTGCAAACACCAGGAAGCCGATCTGCCCGTAGCGCGCAGTCATGCTGCCACCCGGCGCACGCGCGACGATGAATTCGCCGACCTGGGTCAGCAACTGGTCGAACTGGGTCAGGTCGCCGAGCGCGCGCAAATTGTTGGAGTCGCGCAATTCCACCGCGACCAGCCCGCCGCGCGCGGCGAAACCGCCGCTGGCCGCGAGGTGTTCGGAAAGCGCATCCAGGAGCTGCGCACGCTCATGCAACCCGGTTGCAGCGTCGCGGCGCCGGCGCCGGCGGGTGCGGGTGGCCGCCGAACGCGCGCGCCGCACGCGGTTGGTGACCGCCGCAATCAGGTGCGCCGGGCGGATCGGCTTGATCAGGAAATCATCACCGCCGGCGTCGAGCGCGGCGAATTGGCGGTCTTCGTCCAGTTCGCCGGACAGGAACACGATCGGCGTATTGACGTAGCCTTCGCGTTCGCGGATCAGCGCGGTCAGCTCGAAGCCGTCGCAGTCGGGCATGTTGAGGTCGAGCAGCAACAGGTCGGGCTGGAAGCGATCCAGCTCTTCGAGCACCGGCAAGGACTCGCTGAGCACCCGCGTCTCCATGCCGGCGCGCTTCAGGATCGCCTGCGCGAACAACGATTGCGCAGCGTCGTCGTCGACGATCAGCACGCGGTACGGACTGTCTTGCTCCACCTCCGCCAGCTCGCGCGCAGCGTTCAGCACTTCTTCCGAGGTCGCGGGCAAGGCAATGCAACGATCGGCGCCGAGCCGCAGGGCGCGCAGACGCAGTTCCACGTCCGGCCCGCGCAGCAACGCCAGCAGTTTCAGCTGGCTGCCGGGTTGCGCGCGTGCGGCACGCAGGGCAATGGCGAGCACGTCGAAACGCGTATCCATATCGGCGACCAGCACCGCAAGCTCGGGTGGATCGCGCTGGATCAGCTCCAGCATGCCGTCCAGGTTGTCGACCAGCGCGACATCGCAGCCTTGCTGGTCC
The DNA here is from genome assembly GCA_035688305.1 of Rhodanobacteraceae bacterium. Classification (GTDB taxonomy): domain Bacteria; phylum Pseudomonadota; class Gammaproteobacteria; order Xanthomonadales; family Rhodanobacteraceae; genus 66-474. Next base: position 10,522 of record DASSNC010000058.1, on the reverse strand, counting down.
AGGCGCAGCAGCAGTTCGTTGACCAGTGGATCGTCGTCGTTGACGATGCGCACGCGCGGTCCGCGCGCCGCGTCCACGCCCAACGCCCCTGCCACACGCGGCTGCGCGGCGGGCGCCTCGTTGGCGGCTTCCGGTGCGCTCGCCACGGCCTCGGGATCGGGCGCGGAGTCGTTGATACCGAGCATCGCCGCGTAGCCGGCCGGGGGCATCTCGCAACGAGGAAACGGCCCGCGCGCAGCCAGCGCCGCGCCATCGTCGCGCAGCCACGCCGGGGGCGTGGAGACGGGCGCGAGGTGTTGCAGGTGGGGCCGGAGGGTATCCAGCAGCGCGTCGACTTCAGCCGTCACCGCGGGGTCCGGTAACTGGCCGGATTGCACGGTGGGTGCCAGCGCGCTTTCCAGCGCCAGCAACCGCTCACCGGTTTCCAGCAGACCGTAGCGCCCGCAGGCGCCGGCCAGCAACGCCACCTCGTCGTGCAGCGAGCGCATCACGTTGCAATCCCAGCCGGTGCGGCATTGCGCACGTGCACGCCGCAGCAGCGTCTTCAACCGCCGCGGCAGGTGCTGACGGAACGCCGTCTGCAGCTCGGCATCCGGATTCGGCTGGGACATCTGCGACGCCATGTAGTGGCTCCCTGCGTCGGCGCACTATACCAAGCCAGCTGCTGGATCGGGGGGAAGACTTCTCGCTTCGCCGCAGGCTCAAAACGGCTTGACGACGGCCAGGATCACGATGGCCAGCAACAGCACGCCCGGGATTTCGTTGAACCAGCGCAACGCGCGCGGCGTCCAGCCGCAGCGATCCTGCCGAAAGTCGACCACCAGCTTCACCAGCACGCCGTGGTAGATCACCAGCAGCAGCACCAGCACCAATTTGACGTGCAGCCAGCCCGCCTGCAGATAAAACTGCTCGGTTGCGAGCGTGGCCAGGCCGAACGCGATGGCGAGTGCGCCGCCGAGATGGGTCATCACCAGCAAGCGGCGCTCCATGATCCGGAAGCGCTCGCGGACTGCCGGCTCGCCGGCCTCGGCGTGGTACACGAACAGGCGCGGCAGGTAGAACAGCCCGGCAAACCACGTCACCACGCCGATGATGTGGAAGGCCTTCAGCCAAAGTGTCAGCATCGTGCAACTCCAGCGAACAAGGGATCGAACACGGCGCCGGGCGTCACGGCGAGAACAGCAGCACCACGTAGGTCAGGAACAGCAACAGGTGCACCAGTCCCTGCATGGCATTGGTGCGGCCGCTGCCGAGGGTCAGGATGGACACGCCGAAGGTCAGCACCAGCATCATCATGTTGGCAGGCGACAGGCCCAACACCGCAGTTCGCCCGAGGAACAGGTCGATCAGCAATATCGCCGGCACCGTCAGCGCGATCGTGGACAGCGCCGTGCCGAGCCCGATGTTCATCGCGCGCTGCATGTGGTTGGCGCGCGCGGCACGAATCGCGGCGATGCCTTCCGGCGCCAGCACCAGGATCGCCACTGCGAAGCCCGCCAGTGCAGCGGGCATGCCGAGCCTGGCAACCCCGGTTTCCAGCGGCGACGCGAACAGTTTGGCCAACAGCACCACCAGCACCAGGTACACCACCAGCAGTACGGTGTGCCACGCCCAGCCGCGCGATGAACCCGGGTGCGCCGGGCTCTGATCCATGGCTTCGCCTTCGGCGACGAAGAAGCTGGTGTGGGTGCGCGTCTGGATCACCATGAAAGCCGCGTACATCAGCAACGACATCACCAACAGGAACACCTTCTGCACCAGGGACAAGGTCCCGGCGCTGGAGGTCACGGTGAAGTCGGGCCAGATCAGCGCCAGCGTCGCCAACGGAATCAGCAGGCTCAGGTAGGTCTTGGCGCCACGCAGGTTGTAGGTCTGCTCGTGATGGCGCAGGCCGCCCACCAGCAACGCAATCCCGATGATGCCGTTGAGCACGATCATCACCACCGAGAACATGGTGTCGCGTCCGAACGCCGGGTTGTCGGCATTGGCGAGCATCACGGTTACCACCGTCGCGATCTCCAGCGAGATCGCCGACAGCGTCAACATCAAGGTGCCGTAGGGCTCGCCGAAGCGTTCGGCCAGATGCTCGGCATGTCGCGTGGCGTAGATGGCCGCCAGTAGTGCCCCGATGAAGAACGCCAGGAACGCGACACCGACGGCAAGGTTGGATGCCCCGTCCGATGCCAGCGCAGACTTGCCCCACCAGCCGGCAACCAGGATCGCCGACGCCACCGGCAAGGGCCATTCGGCAATCCAACGCCGGCCGCCGCCCGCTGCCACTTCGATGTCCGCGTCGCCTTGCATGGGCGGCTAGTATGCATGGCGAGGAGCCTGGGCGGCAGAAGCCTTCCGGCTGCAAAGGCACCTGTGCGGTCCATATTTCCGCCGGTGCTTGACCCATGGCGCCACGATGGACCCGCGAATCGTCGAAAATCTGTCCTCACGCAGTCACGTTTTCGCCTCGAAAGTTTCTACCGCCCAAGCTCCCAGGAGGTGGCGCATGCAGGTCATCGATTGGGACGACTTTGCCAAGGTCGAGTTGCGGGTTGGCCGCATCGTGGACGCGCGCGTGTTCGCCGAGGCGCGCAAGCCCGCTTACGTACTGCAGGTCGATTTCGGCCCGGACATCGGCGTGCGCAAATCCAGCGCGCAGATCACCGCGCTGTACCAGCCTGAGGAATTGCTGGGCAAGCTGGTGGTCGGCGTGGTCAATTTTCCGAAAAAGCAGATCGGACCGCTGATGTCAGAGTGCCTCGTCACCGGCTTCCACGATGCCGAGGGCAACGTTGCCTTGTGCATCCCGGACCACGCGGTGCCGCTGGGTGCGAAGCTGATGTAACGATTGCCCTCTTATCGATCATGCTTGCACCTTTATTGTGCATACGATCATCGCTGTACATCTAACTTATTGATCTGATTGATACCTGCGCTTGGCACGCCCCGTGCACATACCTAGTCATCCTTTCCCGTCCTGGAACCCGCGGCATGACCCCCGAAGACATCATCGAAACCCTCAAGAATGACCACGTCGAATTCGTCGACCTGCGCTTTTCCGACATGCGCGGCGTGCAGCACCATGTGACCTTCCCCGCGCACGCGATCGACGCCGACACCTTCGAAGACGGCAAGATGTTCGACGGCTCCTCGATCTCGGGCTGGAAGGGCATCAACGAGTCGGACATGGTGCTGATGCCCGATCCGGCCACCGCCTTCATTGATCCGTTTGCCGCGCACAAGCAGATGAACATCGTGTGCGACGTGCTGGAACCCTCCACGATGCAGGCCTACGGGCGCGATCCGCGCTCGATCGCGCGCCGCGCCGAAGCCTTCCTGAAATCCACCGGCGTCGCCGATACCGCGTTTTTCGGACCAGAGCCGGAGTTCTTCATCTTCGACTCGGTGCGCTGGCAGAACGACATGGGCCGCGTGTTCTACGAAATCGGCTCCGAAGAAGCCGCGTGGGCCTCACGCTACAAGTACGAGGAAGGCAACCACGGCCACCGCCCCGGCGTGAAGGGCGGTTACTTCCCGGTGCCGCCGGTTGATTCGCTGCACGACCTGCGCGGCGAAATGTGCAGGGTGCTGGAGTCGCTGGGCCAGGTGGTTGAAGTGCACCACCACGAAGTTGCCAACGCCGGCCAGTGCGAAATCGGGGTGCGCTTCAACACCCTGCTGTCCAAGGCCGATGACCTGCAGACCATGAAGTACGTGATCCGCAACGTCGCGCATGCCAACGCCAAGACCGTCACCTTCATGCCCAAACCGGTGGTCGGTGACAACGGCAGCGGCATGCACGTGCACCAGTCGCTCTCCAAGGACGGAAAGAACCTGTTCGCGGGCGAGCTGTACGGCGGGCTCTCGCAGCTCGCGCTGCATTACATCGGCGGCATCTTCAAGCACGCGCGCGCGATCAACGCCTTCGCCAATTCCACCACCAATTCCTACAAGCGCCTGGTGCCGGGCTTCGAGGCGCCGGTGATGCTGGCGTATTCGGCACGCAACCGCTCGGCCTCGTGCCGCATCCCCTACGTGTCGAATCCCAAGGGCCGCCGCATCGAGGTGCGCTTCCCCGATCCGATGAATTCGGGCTACCTCACCTTCACCGCGTTGATGATGGCCGGCCTCGACGGCATCTTGAACAAGATCGACCCCGGTGCGCCGATGGACAAGGATCTCTACGACCTGCCGCCGGAAGAAGAGCGCAACATCCCGCAGGTGTGCTCCTCGCTCGACGGCGCACTGGAAGCGCTGGACAAGGATCGCGAATTCCTGAAGGCTGGCGGCGTGATGAGCGACGACTTCATCGACGCATATATCGCGCTGAAGATGAAGGAAGTCACCGCGTATCGTGCGTCAACGCATCCGCTCGAGTACCAGATGTACTACAGCATTTGAGCCGTTCGGTTCGCGGGTAGCGTTCCGAGGGCGCTCGGCACAACGTGCATGCGCGCGCATCGGCGCGCGCATAATCGTCGAGCGAAACGTTGATCCCGCATGCACGCAAACTTGCCGCTGTTCGAAACACCACCTTCGCCCGGTTCGCGCGAAGCACTCGCGCCGGGCGCGTGGGTGTTGCGCAGCTTTGCGTTGGACGCCGCCGAGGGACTGCTTGCAGAAATCGATCGGATCGCGATGGCATCGCCATTCCGGCGGCTTGTCACCGCGAGTGGCAAGACGATGTCCGTGGCGATGACCAACTGCGGGGCGGTCGGCTGGTTCAGTGACCGCCACGGCTACCGCTACACGCCGCTCGATCCGGAAACCAACCAGGCATGGCCCGCGATGCCCGAAACCTTCGCGCAGCTGGCGCGCGACGCCGCGAACGCGGCCGGCTTCGAGGGCTACGCACCCGATGTGTGCCTGATCAACCGCTACGAGATCGGCACGCGCCTGACACTGCATTGCGACCATGACGAGCGCGACCGCCGAGCCCCGATCGTGTCCGTGTCACTCGGCTTGCCGGCCACGTTCCTGTGGGGCGGATTGGAACGCAAGGATCCGCAACGCCGCGTCCCGCTGGGTCACGGCGACGTGGTGGCGTGGGGTGGTCCGTCGCGGATGCGCTACCACGGCGTCATGCCGATCAAGGCCGGCGAGCACGCGGCAACCGGAGCGCGGCGATTCAACCTGACGTTCCGCGTCGCGCGCTGAACTTGCCGGTTTTGGTGCAACGCACTAAATTGGTGCAATGCTCGGTGCCACGCCCGACCCTGCCGAATTCCTCCCGCTCGCCACCGGCGTCGCCTGGCTGGATGCCGGGCTGCGCTTCGCGTGGTCCAATCCGGCCTTCTCCGAACACACCGGTTTCGGCTCATCGCGACTGAAGGCGCACACGCTCACGCTGCTGCAACCCGACGGCGCAGCCCTGCACGAGCGTGCCCGCGAAGTCCAGCGTGACGACGTTGCGCGCACGCTCGCGGGCGTGAGCGTGTGCGCGGCGCCGGCGCGAGAAGTGCGCCTGGATTTTGCGTTCACCGCATGCGCCGGTGGCGTGCTGGTCGAGGTCCACCCCGCACCGGTCCATTCCGATGCACCGAGGATTTCCGAATCACTGCGGGGCTTCGCGCATGAAGTGCGCAATCCACTGGCGGCGATTTCCGGCGCCGCGCAGTTGCTGCAGCAGCAGGCCACCGGCACCCGCCAGATCGAGCTGGCGCAACTGGTCCGTGACGAAGCCACCCGCCTGGCGGCATTGACCGAACGCCTGCTGGGCGCGCGCGACGCGATGACGACGCGCACGCTGAACGTGCATGCATTGCTGGAGCGCGCCGCGGAAATGCTGGAGGCCGCGCGCCTGCCGGTCACGATCGTGCGCGATTACGATCCCAGTCTGCCGGCCTGGCACGGCGATCCCGACCGGCTGCTGCAGGCCGTGGTCAACCTCACCCGCAACGCGGTCGAGGCCAATGCACAGCGGATCGTGCTGCGCAGCCGCGCCGAGGCCGGCTGGCGTGACGGGCGCGGGCAGCGCGTGCCCGCGCTGCGCATCGAAGTCGAAGATGACGGCGATGGCGTGCCCGCTGCCATCGCGCAAAACTTGTTCGACCCGATGGTGTCGGGGCGCGCCGACGGCACCGGCCTCGGCCTGGCACTGGCGCGCGAAATCGCACGTGAGCACGGCGGCGAGCTGTCGTGGTCGCCGCGTGCAAGCGGTACTTGTTTTGTATTGCTGCTGCCGCGCCATGTGCGCCACGGAGAGCCCGAATGAGCCACGTCTGGATCGTCGATGACGACCGCGGCGTCCGCTTCGTGCTGGCGACAGCATTGCGCGATGCGAATCTTCAGGTCACCGAATTTGCCAACGCCGAAGACGTGCAACGCGCGCTGCGGCGCGACACGCCGGCGCTGCTGTTGTGCGACGTGCGCTTGCCGGGCAGCGATGGCCTCACGCTGCTGCGCGAGGTGAAAGCCGCGCATCCGGCGCTTCCGGTTATCGTGATGAGTGCGTTCACGGATGTCGTGACCACGGCGGCGGCGTACCGCGAAGGTGCGCTCGACTATCTCGCCAAACCCTTCGACCTCGAGCGCGCGCTGGCGTCGGTGCGGCGCGCACTCAGCGAGACCACGCCCGCCGCAGGCGTGACGCGCGAACAACCGTCGCGGCACGCCCTGCTTGGCGAAAGCGCGGCGATGCGCGAAGTCTTCCGCCTCATCGGGCGCGTCGCCGCCAGCGACCTCAACGTGCTGATCACGGGGGAGACCGGTACCGGCAAGGAACTCGTCGCACGCGCGCTGCACGAAGAAAGCGCGCGCCGCACGCGCCCGTTCGTGGCGCTCAACACCGCCGCGATTCCCGCGGAATTGCTGGAGTCGGAATTGTTCGGCCACGAGGCCGGCGCCTTTACCGGCGCGCAGCGGCGCACCGCCGGACGTTTCGAGCAGGCCGAGGGCGGCACGCTGTTCCTCGACGAGATTGGCGACATGCCGCTGGCGTTGCAAACGCGTCTTTTGCGGGTACTGGCCGGCGGCGAGTACTACCGCGTGGGCGGCCGCGAATTGTTGCGCAGCGACGTGCGGGTGCTGGCGGCCACGCACCAGGATCTCGACGCCAGGGTGACGCGCGGCGAGTTTCGCGCCGACCTGATGCACCGCCTCGACGTGGTGCGGATCCACTTGCCGGCGCTGCGCGAGCGGCGCGCCGACATTCCGCTGCTGGCGAAAACCTTCCTCGCCGAAACCGCGCGCGAGCTCAAGTTGCCGGGCAAGCATTTCACCCCGACCGCGCTGCAAGACTTGGCCAGGCTCGACTTCCCCGGCAATGTGCGGCAACTCGAAAATCTGTGCCGCCGGCTCACGGTGATCGCACCGGGGGCCAGCATCCGGCGCGAAGACCTGCAGGAGCATGCAACCGCGACGACCCTGCAGGGCACTGCGGACCCGGCATGGGAAGCCGCCTTGCGCGCATGGGCCGACGCGCAGCTGGCGAAAGGCGCCGCGGACCTGCACGCGCAGGCGCGCGCGCGCTTCGATCGGGTGTTGCTGGACGCAGCGCTGGCCGCCAGTGGCGGGCACCGCCAACACGCCGCGCAGGCGTTGGGGCTTGGCCGCAATACCCTCACGCGCAAGCTGGGCAGTTCACGTGGCAAACGCCGGGACCCGGGACACGGGCCCCGGGACCCGAAAAATCGGTAATTCCAAGGCACCGCCATGTCGGTCACCATCCGAACCGCTACCAACAATGACGTTCAATTCCTGGTCTCCTGCAACGCCGCGATGGCGCTGGAGACCGAGCACAAGACGCTGGACCGCGACGTACTGGAACGCGGCACGCGCGCCGTGTTCGACGATCCGCGCCGCGGTTTCTATCTGGTCGCCGAACACGCCGGCGAACCTGCCGGTTGCCTGCTGATCACCTACGAATGGAGTGACTGGCGCAACGGCGACTGGTGGTGGTTCCAGAGCGTGTACGTTACACCAGAGCAACGCCGCCACGGCGTGTTTCGAGCCTTGTACGCCGAGGTCGAGCAACGCGCCCGCGTGGCCGGAGCAATCGGCGTGCGGCTCTATGTCGAGCGCGACAATGCGCGCGCGCAACAAACCTATTGCGCACTCGGCATGGAAGAAGAACACTACAAGATGTTGTGCCGGGGCTTCATCGAGTCCTGAGTCGCCGCGGGCCACGGCGGATGGGGCCTTCCGGCCCTCCTACAATGGGGCAAAGATCGCGAGGAGCGTAAGCATGATTCCGCAAACCCGCCGCGTGGCCGTGCTGGGTGGCACCCGCATTCCGTTCTGCAAGCGCGACACCGCGTACGCCGATCTCGGCAACTTCGGCCTGTCTGTGAAGGTGCTGGGCGCGCTGGTCGAAAAGTACGGCTTGCAGGGTGTGGAGCTCGGGGAAGTCGCCTTCGGTGCGGTGATGAAACATCCAGCCGATTGGAACCTTGCGCGCGAAGCGCTGCAATCCTCGGGCCTGGCCATGACCACGCCCGGTCTCACCACCGCACGTGCCTGCGGCACCTCGCTGGACAACGCGATCCTGGTCGCGCAGAAAATCGCGACCGGCCAGATCGAGGCCGGCATCGGCGGCGGCTCGGACACCACCAGCCAGGTACCGCTGACGTATTCAAACCGCCTACAGCAGCGTTTGCTGGACTTGAACCGGGCGCGCTCGTTCGGCCAGAAGTTCAGCGCGGCCACCCGCGGCTTTCGCCTGCGCGAGCTGAAGCCGCAGGTACCGGGCGTGGCCGAGCCGCGCACCGGTCTGTCGATGGGCGAGCACTGCGAGAAGATGGCGCGCGAATGGAAGATCGGCCGCGCGGCGCAAGACGAGTGGGCGCTGGCGAGCCACAAGAAACTCGCGGCTGCCTACGACGCGGGCTTCTTCGACGACCTGGTGGTACCGTTCCGCGACGTGTCCCGCGACAACCTGCTGCGCCCCGATACCACGCTGGACAAGCTCGCGGCATTGCGGCCCGCGTTCGATCGCAAGTCGGGGCAGGGCACGTTGACGGCGGGCAATTCCTCGGCGCTCTCCGATGGCGCGGCAGCGGTGTTGCTGGCCAGCGAGGCGTGGGCGCGCGAGCGCAATTTGCCGGTACTTGCGTATCTCACCGACGCGGAAGTCGCCGGTGTCGATTACGTGCACGGCGAGGGCTTGTTGATGGCGCCCACCATCGCCGTGCCGCGCATGTTGCAACGCGCGGGTTTGACGCTGCCGGACTTCGACTACTACGAAATCCACGAAGCCTTCGCGGCGCAAGTGCTGTGCCAGCTGCGGGCGTGGGAATCGGCCGACTATTGCAGGAACCGGCTGGGACTCGACGCGCCGTTGGGTTCAATCGATCCGGCAAAGATCAACGTCAACGGCTCCAGCCTCGCCACCGGCCATCCGTTCGCGGCAACCGGCGCGCGGATCGTTGCGACACTCGCCAAGATGCTCGCGCAAAAGGGTTCGGGCCGCGGTCTGATTTCGATCTGCACCGCAGGCGGGATGGGCGTTGTCGCGATCCTGGAGCGCTAGCTGACCCGCCGTCAAAACAAGCAAATTTCGACGCGGATGAACGCGGATCAACGCGGATAAGGCTTTTGATCCGTGCCGATCCGTGTGTATCCGTGGTGAAAGGCTTTTGATCCGGATGTTACCTGCGCCACCACAACGGCGTAGGCTGGGTTGAGCAACGCGAAGCCCAACATCAACGCACACCGATGTTGGGCTTCATTGCATTCAGCCCAACCTACGAATGCCAAAGCACCTGTAGCAACTCGTCGCGTATCCGCGCGTCGGGTAAAGGGCAAAAACATCTTCACCACGGTTTTGCACGGATGCACACGGATTTTTCATTGATCCGTGCCGATCCGTGTTGATCCGTCGTGAAAGGCCTTTGATCCGGATGTCGCTTGCGCCACCACAACGGCGTAGGCTGGGTTGAGCAACGCGAAGCCCAGCATCAACGCACACCGATGTTGGGCTTCATTGCATTCAGCCCAACCTACGAATGCCAAAGCACCTGTAGCAGCTCGTCGCGTGTCCGCGCGTCGGGTAAAGGGCGAAAACATCTTCACCACGGATTTGCACGGATGCGCACGGATTTTTCATTGATCCGCGGCTATCCGCGTCAATCCGCGTCGAATGCTCTTTGTGTGCGCTGCAAGGAAACCGAAAAAGCTCCTTGACGCGGATCTGCGCGGATGAACGCGGATGAGGCTTTTGATCCGTGCCGATCCGTGTTGATCCGTCGTGAAAGGCCTTTGATCCGGATGTCGCTTGCGCCACCACAACTGCGTAGGTTGGGTTGAGCAACGCGAAGCCCAACGTCAACGCCCACCGATGTTGGGCTTCATTGCATTCAGCCCAACCTACGAATGCCAAAGCAAACACGTTTTGACGCGGATTTACGCGGGTCAACGCGGATGAGGCTTTTGATCCGTGCCGATCCGTGTGTATCCGTGGTGAAGATGTTTTTGCCATTTACCCGCCGCGCGGACACGCGACGAGCTGCTACAGGTGCTTTGGCATTGGCAGGTTGGGCTGAATGCAATGAAGCCCAACATCGGTGTGCGTTGATGTTGGGCTTCGCGT
>DASSNC010000085.1:0-22597 GCA_035688305.1 Rhodanobacteraceae bacterium | reverse complement strand
TCCGCCGTTGGCGCGGATCGCGGGTCTGGTGGAAACCGATGTCGGGCTGGGGCTCGTTTGCGAGAAGGTGCGGGGCAGCGATGGCGGCCTCGCGCCCAGTCTCTTCCAGTGTTGGCTCGGGCACGGCGGTGAACCGCCGTGGGCGCAGGCGCAGCTGGCAGCGTTTCGCGCCGGCCTGCTCCGCCACAACATCATCGTCGGCGACCTCAACGCCGCCAACGTGGTGTACGGCAGCGACTCCCGCGGCGGCCCGCGCTTGCTGCTGGTGGATGGCTTCGGCGAGAAGGAGGCGATTCCGTTGTGCTCGATGTCACGGCGCTTCAATCGCCACGCGACCGAACGCCGCTTCCGGCGCATGCTGCGCGACCTGGCGACGCCGGTGTCAGGGTGGACGACGCCGCGTATCGACCCGTAGCGAAGCCCCCTCGACGCGCCGTGCGGGAAGCGGTGTGAGACTGAAGCGGTCGGCTGGCGCGCCGTCAGTCCGCGCTGTCCGTGTCCGCTGGAGCCGCAGGCGTTGGCGTGCAACCCGGCACCACCGCATCGGCGCGGAACAGCCACCACTGGCGGCGGTTGGAATGCCCGAGCGGATGCGCCTTGGTGCGATCCACGCATTGGCCCATCGCGGCGTCGAGTGCAAAGATCCAACGCTGCGCGGGATCTTTGGCTTGCCACGCGGTGGCGCGCGCGAACTGCGTGGCCGCCGGTTCGGTCATCCCGAACTCGCGCGTCGGGCCGAGCGACATGAACAGGTTTTCCTCGCGCGGGCCGACCAGTCCGATGCTGGCTGTCGGGCCGACGTACGCGCGCGCTTCGCGCATCACGCCTGCGGCGGAGCTGGACGCGTTCAACAACGGATAAGCCCACAGGCTCCACACGAACCACAACCCGGCGAGGCCGGCGAGCAGTCCCAGCACGCCGTGGCGTGGCCGGAACGCCGCCGCGGCCAGCGCCAGCACGGCGCCGATCGTGATGATCATCCAGCAGATGGCGTTGCGCTCGTCCTCCAGTCCGCGCAGCACGACATGCCGGTTGAAGTGCGCGACATCGTGGCCGTGCAAGGCCAGCCAGCCCGCGACGATGATCACGATGCCACCGGTGAGGCCGATCGCAAATGCGCTCCAGCGCAGCCAGCGCGTGCGCAGCATGTCGGCGATGTACGGTGCCAGCGCGAGCGCCACCATCGGGATTGCCGGCATGATGTACACGTCGCGCTTGCCGGTCTGGATGCTGAAGAACACCAGCACCAGGATCGACCAGACGAGCGGCAACATGACCCGCGTTTCGCCCTCGCGCAGTGCGCGCCACCAGCGCGGCACGCCGCCGATGTAGAGCAGCGACAGCGGAAACCAGTCGAGCAGGATGATGTTGACGAAATACCACGGCGGCTGCGGGTGCGACCACGAGCCGGTGGCGCGCCCGACCGTCTGGTGGAACAGGATGTCGTGCAGGTAGGCGTGGTACTCGGGCGTGCCGCGGAAGTGCGCGACCAGCAGCATCGGCACGCCCCAGGCGATGATCGGCAGCAGGAAAGCGGGGATCGCCAGCAGCCAGCGCGGATCCTTCCAGCCCGGACGCGCGACACGTTCGGGCGAGCGGAAGCACGCCCACGCGTAGGGCACCAGCATCAGCAGCGCGAGGAAGCCGACGCCCTTGGTGATCACGCCGAGGCCCGCGGCGAAACAACCCAGGGCGTACGCGCGCCAGTTCGGGCCGCGCAACAGGTGCAGCAGCAGGCCCCAGTTCGCCAGCGTGATCCAGAACGTGATCATCGGATCGATCTGGGCGCGCTTCATCTGGAAGGTGAACTGGAACACGAACAACACCGCGATCGCGGCATACAGGCCCGCGCGGTGGTTCCACAGGCGCCGGCCGAGGTCGTAGGTGAGCGCGACGGTGCCCAAGCCTGACAGCAGCGAGGGGATCAGGAACCAGCCGCGCCAGCCGCCGGTCAGCCAGTAAAAGCAGGCTTGCAGCCACATGAACAACGGCGGCTTGTCGGCGTACAACTCGATGCCGCGATGCGGGAACAACCACTGGCCGGTCTCGACCATCTGGCGTGCAACCAGCGCGAAGCGCGGCTCATCCGACGGCCAAGGATCGCGCAGGCCGAGCCCCGCGGCCAGCAACAGCAGCGCAAAGCCGAGGAACAGCCACAACTGCACGCGTTCGTCATGCGTCAGTCGCGGCAGGGCGGGATACAGAGGCTTGGTGCCGGTCATCGAATGCCAGGCGCGGAGGGGTGGTTGCGGTAGTGGTGGTCGAGTGCAGCCGTGCGATGGATTCTCGCGGGTGCTCCGGGGCTTGTCCAACCGCGCGCGGGGAGGGAGGCACGGGCGCTACACTGGCCCGCAACTCCCGAGTCGCATCGCCATGCCTGCCCGACCCGGCCTCTCGGCCTGCATCATCACCTTGAATGAAGTCGATCGGCTGGACGCCTGTCTCGCCTCACTGGCGTTCTGCGACGAGCTGCTGGTGGTTGATTCCGGTTCCACCGACGGTACCCGCGAACTGGCGGCCGCGCGTGGCGCGCGCGTGCTCGAACATGCCTTCGCGGGCTACCGCGCGCAAAAGGATTTTGCGGTGGCGCAGGCGCGCAACGACTGGGTGTTGTGCCTGGATGCCGACGAGCGCGTGACGCCGGCCTTGCGCGCGTCGATCGAGGCGAGGCGCGACGCCGGCTTTGCGGACGCCGCGGGCTATCGCTTTGCGCGTTGCACCGAATATTTCGGCAAGTTCCTGCGCCACGGCAATGCCTATCCCGATCGCGTGCTGCGCCTGTTCGACCGCCACCGCGGTGGCTGGCGCGCCGGTCGCGAGATCCACGAACACGCGGTGGTCGAGGGCACGGTCGCGACACTCGCGGGCGACCTCGAGCATCGCGCGTATCGCTCGCTCGACGACCAGCTCGCGCGCTATCGTCGTTACGCGACGATGATGGCCACGGACATGCATGCGCGTGGCCGGCGCGGGCATCTTTCCAATCTTGTCCTGAATCCCGCGTGGCGCTTCCTGCGTGGCTACCTGTTGCGTCGCGGATTCCTGGATGGCTGGCGCGGCTTCGTGTTCGCCTGCGTGGAAGCCGACTACGTGCGCGAGAAGTTCGTGCGCCTGTGGTTGCTGCAGCACGGCGCGAGCAAGTGACGATGGGCGGCGATGCGCCAACACAGTCGGTCACGCTGCTGGTCATCGCCTACCGGATGTGCGCGACGATCGCCGAATCGATTGCCTCGGCGCTGGCGCAAACGTATCCGTGCAAAGTCATCGTGTCGGACGATTCATCCGGCGATGGCACCTTCGAGGCCGCGCAGGCCTGCGTACGCGAGAACCCGCGTGCGCGTGATGTCATGGTGCGCAGCACCGGACGCAATGTTGGCTTGTGCGCGCACCTTGTCGAGCTGGCGCAGCTCGCGCGCGGTGAAATCCTGGTGTGCCTGTCGGGCGACGACGTCGCCTATCCCGAGCGCGTCGAAAAACTTGTTGCGGAATTCGTCGCGCATCCGGATGCGCAAGTGGTCGGCTCCGCGGTGGATGACATCGACGCGGATGGCAAGCTGCTCGCCGCGCGTGTGCGCGGTTTGCCGCGTGCGATCGACCAACGCTGGCTGTTGCATCGCGGCAAGCTCACCACGGTGCTGGGTGCATCGATGGCAATGCGCCGCACATTGCTGACGGACCTGCCGCCACTCGCCGGTACGGTCGAGGACAACATGCTGAGCCTGCGCGCGGTGTTGCTTGGCGAATGCCGCTGCCTGCCCGAAGCCTTGCTCGGATACCGCCGCCACGGTGGCAATCTCAACGACCGGATGTTCGATCGCAGCGGTACCGATTACGCGACGTTTGAACGCCGTCACCGCAAGGTCATCGCGATGTACCGCGACATCGCCGCCGACCAGCGCCGCTGCGTCGGCGCGCGTGCCGATCTTCCGGAACAGCGCATCCGGCTGGGGCTGGAACTGGCGCGCATGTACGAGCTCGAAGCCGCGATGCGCGAAGCCATCCTCGACAAGCCGCGCAGCCAGTGGCTTGGCCCGCTGTGGCAGGGGTTCAAGCACCCCGGCTTGCGCCGCAAGAGCGCCGAGCGCGCGCTGAAACTGCTGCTGCCGCGGCGGTTGTTCGGCAAGGGCGGGGCACGGCCGAATCCGTGAGCTGACGCTGCCAGGCCCGGTGCGGCTGTTGCGAAAAGCGGGCCGTGGATGGCCGCTCCGGAAATTGCCGACCGGAATACGTCAGTCGATCGGCGCCTTCGTTGAAGCAGCGAGCGTGGGTGATCGCAGCAACACGGCGTAGAACATCCCGTCGAGGCCGCCTTCGCCCGGCAGGATCTGCCAGCCACTGCCCGCCCGTTGGCCGACCGGCAGCTCGAAGGTATCGGAGCGCGCCTCGGGCTGCGCGGCGAGGAATGCCTCGATCACGGCCTCGTTCTCCTCGCGCAGCAGTGAGCAGGTCGCGTAGACCAGCCGGCCGCCCGGCGCCAGCAGTGGCCACAGCGCGCCGAGCAGGCGTTGCTGTGCGCGCGCCAAGGTTGCGATGTCCGTGCTGCGCCGATGCAGTTTGATGTCGGCATGGCGGCGGATCACGCCGGTGGCCGAGCAGGGTGCGTCCAGCAGGATGCGGTCGAAGGGTTTGTCGTCCCACCAGGTGGTGGGCTCGTCGGCGTCGCCGGTGCGTACCACGCATTGCAGTCCCAGCCGGCGCAGGTTGGCCTCGATGCTGGCCGCACGCGCCGGATCCCGTTCCAGCGCCAGCAGTTCAAGCTTGGCGCGCTCCAATGCGTGGCAGGCCTTGCCGCCGGGTGCGGCGCAGGCGTCCAACACCCGCTGGCCGTCGCGCAGATCGAGCAGGTCGGCGGCGATCTGGGCGGCGCCGTCCTGCACCGAGAGCTGGCCCGCTTCGAATCCCGGCAGGCGGGTGACATCGGTGTTGGCGGTGAGCGACACGGCGTCGCGCAGGAACGGATGCGGAGCGGCCTCGATGCCGGCTTGCGTCAGCGCAGCGATCACGTCCTCGCGCTTGGCACGGCGTGCGTTCACCCGCAGCATCGGCGGCGCCGGCACGTTGTTGGCCGCGAGGATGGCATCGCCGTGTTGCGGCCAGTCGCGTTGCAGCGCCTCGACCAGCCAACGCGGGTGCGCGCTGCGGCTGACCGGGTTGCCATCCAGACGGGCAAGGTGGGTGGCGCGTTCGCGCAGCCAGCGGCGCAGGATGGCGTTGACAAGTTTGGCGAAGCCGCCGCGCTCGAGCGCGCGAGTGGCCTCGACCGTCGTGGCGACCGCCGCGTGCGGCGGCATTTGCAGGATTTCCAGTTGCACCAGCCCCAGCACCAGCAGCGCGTGCAGGGCCGGTTCGCGCTGGCGCAGGGGCTTGTCGAGCAAGCCGTCGAGCGCCTTGTCGAAACGCAGCCACCAGCGTGCGCCTTCATTGACGAGTGCGGTCAGCAGGGCGCGATCGCGCGGGTCGGCAAGTTGCGTCTGCGCCGGCTTCAGCCGTTCGCGCAAGGATGCACCGCCGAGTGCGATGTCGGCCAGGCATTGCGCGGCGAGGGCGCGGGTGTCGGCGCTCGTCATCGCCGCAACTCCGGCCTGGCATTCAGGTAATCGGCGGCGCTGATCGGGCGGCCACCGGGGCGCTGCAATTTCAGGATGCGCAGGATGCCATCGCCGCAGGCCACGTCGATGCCATGCTTCGACGCTGCCGCGATGGTTCCCGGCCTGGCCCGGTCCCCGCTCTCCGGTCCCCGGTCCCCGGCACTTGCCGCCCACACGCGCACCCGCTCTCCGGCCAGTTCCGCCTCCGCCACCGGCCATGGATCGAACGCACGTACCTTGCGTTCAAGTTCGAGCGCGGGGCGCGTGAAATCAAGTCGCGCCTCGGCCTTGTCGAGCTTGTGCGCGTAGGTTGCGCCGGCTTCCGCCTGGGCGGTTTCCGGGAGCGTCCCGCCATGCCCCACGTGCGCGAGGCCATCGCGCAGGGCCTCCGCGCCGAGCGCGGCCAGGCGGTCGTGCAGTGATCCGCCGGTGTCGTCCGGTGTGATGGGCGTGCGGCGTTCGAGCAGCACCGGGCCGGTATCGAGACCCGCCTCCATACGCATCAGGCATACGCCGGTCTCTGTGTCGCCGGCGAGGATCGCGCGCTGGATCGGGGCCGCGCCACGCCAGCGCGGCAGCAACGATGCGTGCACGTTCCAGCAGCCGAGGCGCGGGATCGCCAGTACCTTGCGCGGCAGGATCAGGCCGTAGGCGATCACCACCATGAGGTCCGGCGCGTACGCGCGCAGGCGCTGTTGCGCTTCGGGCGACTGCAACGATTCGGGCTGTTCGACGGGAATGCCGGCGGCGAGCGCCGCCCGTTTGACCGGGCTGGCGGCGAGCTGGCGCCCGCGCCCGGCCGGGCGATCGGGCTGGGTGTACACCGCGACGACCTCGGTGCCGGCATCCAGGCAGGCCCGCAGTCCCGGCACCGCGAAATCGGGCGTGCCGGCAAACACCAGCTTCAAGGGTTGCACGCCGAATGGCCCGTCAGCCCGCGTGGCGCCGCTGCTTTTCCAGCTTGCGCAGCAGCAGTGAGCGCTTCAACGGCGACAGATAATCCACGAACACCTTGCCGACAAGGTGATCCATCTCATGCTGGATGCACACCGCGAGCAGGCCGCCGGCCTCCAGTTCGAACGACTTGCCGGTGACATCCTGCGCCTTCACGTACACCCATTCCTTGCGCTCGACGTCGGCGTACACGCCGGGGAACGACAGGCAGCCTTCCTGGCACACTTCGGTGCCGCCCGCTTCGAGCAGTTCGGGGTTCACCAGTACCAGTGGTGCATCGCGGCCTTCGGACACGTCGGTGACCAGCAAGCGTTTTTGTTCGTTGACCTGGGTCGCGGCAAGGCCGATGCCGGGCGCCGTGTACATGGTTTCCAGCATGTCGTCGGCCAGCCGCTTCAGGGCCGCGTCGAACACGTCCACCGTCTGCGCGTTGAGGCGCAGGCGCGGGTCGGGAAATTCGAGGATTTCGAGCTTGGCCATGGCGGGTCGGGGCAGTGTCGCGAGTGCAGCAGGATAACTTATCCCATGAAATGCGGGCCGGGACGGCCGCTTCCAACCCCGGATGCCCTTGGTGCGCAGCAATCCGGGACGGATTGATCCAATTGTGAACATTTTGCTTGCCGCGCCCAGCAATTCGGGTACACTCGGCCAAAATCGCTTGGGGATCGGGGGATTGCCGGTCATGTTTAAGAAACTGCTTGCGCTCGCTGCGGGATTGCTGATCACGTTCGCCGCCTACGCGGCGACTGCCCAGTTGCGTGCCGACGCCCCACACACCTACGTGGTGAAAAAGGGCGACACGCTTTGGAGCATCTCCGCGCGCTACCTCCAAAAGCCGTGGCTGTGGCCCGAGATCTGGGACGTCAACCAGCAGGTCCACAATCCGCACCGCATCTATCCCGGTGACGTACTGGATCTGGACGTGAGTGGTCTGCACGTCGCCAAGCGCGCCGCCGTCCAGGAAAACCCGATCCCGACCGTGCCACTGTCGTCGATCCAGGCCTTCCTCAAGGATTTCCGCGTGCTCACCGCCGACCAGGTGAAGCGTGCGCCGTACGTGGTGGCGGTGGAAGAGAACGCCCAGCGCGCGACCGAGGGCATGAACCTGTACGTGCGCGACCTGCACGGCGCGGTCCCGGGCCAGCGCTACGCGGTCGTGCGCACGACCCACGTTTTCCGCCAATTCAACGACGGTGGCAGCAAGGGCCTGGATGACGTGGCCCACCTCGTCAACGACAACGTGGATATCGTGCAGTCGCCGTGGCAGGAAGATTTCCGCAATGACGGCCATTTCGGCCGTGGCAACGAGATTGGCACCGAGGTGCGCGTGATTGGCACCGCACAGGTATTGAAGGTGGGCGATCCGGCCACCCTGCTGCTGACCAATGCCAGCATGGAAATCCGCGCGGGCGATCGTTTGATGCCGGTTGACGACACGCCGTACGACTTCACTTTCTATCCGCATCCGCCGCAGAACGCGCCGGCGAACGCCTACGTGCTGGCGCTGTCGAACCAGTACGACAGCATTTCCGTGCAAGGGCCGAATGACGTGGTGGCGCTGAACGTCGGCAGTGCCGATGGCGTCGACAATGGCACGACCTTTGCGATGTACCAGCGCGGCGAGACCATCGCCGACGATGTGGCCGGCAACAGTTATCGCCGCACGTTCTCCCCCAAGGTGAAGTTGCCCGACGAGTTCATTGGCCACGTGATGGTATTTCGCACCTTCGCGCACGTGAGCTACGGCTTGATGATGGACGGCATCCGCCCCGTGAAGGTGGGCGACCGTCTCGAAGCACCGAACTGAGCTTTGCGGGAAATCCTTACACCACGGCGCGGCGCAAGCCGCGCCGTTTTGCATTCAGGCACCCCTAAACTTGGCGGCATGCAAGATGCCGAGGAACAGCGGGCCTGGCTGACCCTGTTGCGTGCCCCCACGCTTGGCAGCGTGGGCATGCGTGCGCTGCTGGCGCAGGCCGGGTCAGCCCGCGCAGCTTGCGGCGACATTCGCCGCTGGCGGCAGGCCGCCAAACTCGAACAGGCCGCACTGGATTGGGTCGAGCGGCCCGACACGGCCCGGATCGACGCCGACCTCGCCTGGCTGGCGCAGCCGCAGCATCGCCTGCTCACCTGCGACGAGGCGGATTTTCCGCCGCAGCTGGAGACCATCGCCCATCCACCCGCGGCCTTGTTTGTGTCCGGCGATCCGGCGCTGCTGCTGGCGCCCCAGGTCGCGATCGTGGGCGCGCGCAGCGCCACCGCGCAGGGCAAGGCAACGGCACGGGATTTCGCCGGCGCCCTCGCGCGCGCCGGTCTTGTCGTCACCAGCGGCATGGCCGACGGCATCGATGGCGCGGCCCACGCCGGTGCGCTGCAGGCCAACGGCGCGACGATTGCGGTGGTGGGTACCGGTCCGGATCTCGTTTATCCACGCAAGCATCGCGAATTGTCGCGATCGATCAGCGAACACGGGGCGATCGTCAGCGAATTTCCGCCGGGGGTGGAGGGCAAGCCCGATCACTTCCCGCGTCGCAACCGCATCATCGCGGGACTGGCATTGGGGACGCTGGTGGTCGAGGCGGGGTTGCAATCGGGCTCGCTGATCACTGCGCGGCTGGCCGTGGAAGCCGGTCGCGAGGTGTTTGCCTTGCCCGGATCGATCCACAATCCGCTCGCCAAGGGCTGCCACCGGTTGATCCGCGATGGCGCGCGGCTGGTCGAGACGGCGGCCGAAATCATCGAGGCATTGACCCCTGCGGCGCTGGCCTTGGGCGCCGACCTGCGCGCGCGGCTGGCCGCCACGGATGCTGCCCCGGCGCCGCAAGCGGGGTTCGCTGGACGTACGCAAGACCCTGATTATGAAAAACTTATGGGTGCGCTCGGGGACGCGCCGGCGGCCCTGGACACACTGGTGGAACGTACCGGACTTGCCGCCTCGGCGGTGTCTTCGATGCTGCTTTTGCTGGAGCTGGAGGGCCTCGTTGCGCCTGCCGGAAATGGGCGCTGGCAGCGGATTTTCGTATCCGGCGCTTGACAGACCCCCCCCACTCCCGCATTCACTGTAAATAGTGCATCAAGCGGACCACAGGGTCCCGAACTCCAGATATGGCCAAGAATCTACTCATCGTCGAGTCGCCCGCCAAGGCCAAGACGATCAACAAATACCTCGGCGCCGACTTCAAGGTGCTGGCGTCGTATGGCCACGTCCGCGACCTGGTGCCCAAGGAAGGTGCGGTCGATCCCGACCACGACTTTGCGATGGATTACGCGCTGATCGAGAAAAACGTCAAGCACGTCGACGAGATCGCCAAGGCCGCCAGGGACGCCGAATCGATCTATCTCGCGACCGACTTGGACCGCGAGGGTGAGGCGATCAGCTGGCACGTCAGCGAGATCCTGAAACAACGCGGGCTGCTCAAGGACAAAACAACCCACCGCGTGGTGTTCTCGGAAATCACCCCGCGCGCGATCAAGGAAGCCGTGGCGCATCCGCGCCAGCTCTCGCTCGACATGGTGGATGCGCAGCAGGCACGCCGCGCGCTGGATTACCTGGTGGGCTTCAATCTCTCGCCGGTGCTGTGGCGCAAGGTGCAGCGCGGGCTTTCGGCCGGCCGCGTGCAGTCGCCGGCGCTGCGGATGATCGTCGAGCGCGAGGAGGAAATCGAGGCCTTCGTGCCGCGTGAGTACTGGACGGTCGAGGCCAAACTTGCGCACGAGGATGGCGAATTCCGCGCGCGCCTGGTCAAGCTTGCCGGCAAGAAATTCGAGCAGTTCGACCTCACCAACGCGAAGGACGCGCACGCCGCGCGCGACGCGCTGCGGGATGCCGCGCACGGCAAGCTCGTCGTCGGTGACATCCAGAGCAAGCAACGCCAGCGCCGGCCGGCCGCGCCATTCACCACCTCCACCCTGCAGCAGGAGGCCGCGCGCAAGCTCGGGATGGCCACCAGCCGCACCATGCGCATCGCGCAGGGGCTGTATGAGGGCGTGTCGCTGGGTGGCGAGGGCACCGTCGGCCTGATCACCTACATGCGTACCGACTCCACCCACCTCTCGGGGGAGGCGGTGGCGGAATTGCGCCAGGCCATTGAGCGCGAATTCGGCAAGCAGGGCTTGCCCGAGCACGCGATGGTCTACAAGGCCAAGTCCAAGAACGCGCAGGAAGCGCATGAGGCGGTGCGCCCGACCTCGGCGATGCGCACGCCACGTTCCGTCGCGGCGTACCTGACGCCCGACCAGCTGAAGCTGTACGAGTTGATCTGGAAGCGCGCGGTGGCGTGCCAGATGAAACCGGCGACCCTCAACACGGTCGCGGTCGAATTTCCCTGTGGCAGCGATGCAGCATTCCGGGCGACCGGCACCACGGTGGTGGATCCGGGTTTCCTTGCCGTGTACGAGGAAGGCCGGGACGCGAAGTCCGAGGAAGACGAGGAAGCGCGCAAGCTGCCCGCACTCGCCGTGGGCGAGGCGGTGCCGCTGGCCGACATTGCCGCCGACCAGCATTTCACGGAGCCGCCGCCGCGCTATTCCGAGGCCTCGCTGGTAAAGACGCTGGAGGAATACGGCATCGGCCGGCCGTCGACCTACGCCAGCATCATCCAGACGTTGTTGGCGCGCGAGTACGTGATCCTCGACTCGCGCCGCTTCAAACCCACCGACGTCGGCCGCGCGGTGGCGAAGTTCCTGACCGCGCATTTCACGCAATACGTCGACTACGATTTCACTGCCAAGCTCGAAGACGAGCTCGACGCGGTCAGCCGCGGTGAAGGGGAATGGCGCCCGCTGCTGGCGGAATTCTGGAAGCCGTTCAAGGCGCTGGTCGACGACAAGATGGAAACGGTGGATCGTTCCGAGGCCACCGGGGCGCGCCTGCTGGGCGATGATCCGGTGACCGGCAAGCCGGTGTCGGTGCGGCTCGGCCGCTACGGGCCGTATGCCGCGCTCGGCGACAAGGACACCGACGAGAAATTGAAGTTCGCGTCGCTCTTGCCCGGCCAAAGCATGCACACGATCACGCTGGCCGAGGCGCTGGAGCTGTTCAAGCTGCCGCGCGTGCTCGGCGTGGACGCGGATGGTGATGAAATCACCGCGGCGATCGGGCGTTTCGGCCCGTTCGTGAAGAAGGGCGGTTTGTACGCGTCGCTGAAGGGCGAGGACAACGCCTACACCATCTCGTTGGATCGCGCGCTGGCGGTGATCCGCGAGAAGCAGGAGTTGATCGCCAACCGCGTGATCAGCGATTTCGGCGACGGCATCCAGGTACTGAACGGCCGCTACGGGCCGTACATCACCGACGGCGAGAAGAACGCCAAGGTGCCCAAGGATCGCGAACCCAAGTCGCTGACGCACGCGGAGTGCAAGGCGCTGATCGAAGCCGCGCCGGTGCGGCGTGGCCGCGGTGCCTTCAAGAAGTCGGCCGCGAAGAAGTCGGCGACGAAAAAAACCGCCGCCAAAAAGATCGCAGCGAAGAAGACCGCCGTGAAAAAGACGTCGGCGAAGAAGTCGGCCACGAAAAAAACCGCCGCCAAAAAGACCGCGGCGAAGAAGTCCGCGGCGAAGAAAACCACGCGCGTGAAAAAAGCGGCCGCCGCCGTGACCGAAACGCCGCCATTCGACGTCTGAGCCGTGCGCACCTTTGGCATCGGAGAGATCGACGCTGCTGCCGCGCTGCTGCGCGCAGGCGGCGTATTGGCGTATCCGACCGAAGGCGTATACGGACTCGGCTGCGATCCCGACAACCAGGCAGCGTTCGCGAAGATCTTTGCCTTGAAGCGGCGCCCGCCGGAGCAGGGCGTACTGCTGATCGCCGCCGACCTGGAGCAGGTGATGCCGTGGATCGGCGAGGCGCCCGCTGCCGCGTTGGCGCGCGCCGAAGCCATCTGGCCGGGCGCGCACACCTTCATCTTCCCGCGCTCGGCGCGGGTGCCGGACTGGGTTGCAGGCGGTCATGCCGGTATTGCGCTGCGCGTCACCGCGCATGCACCATCCGCGGCGCTGTGCCGCGCCTTCGGCGGGCCGATCGTCTCCACCAGCGCCAACCGGCACGGTGAAGCGCCGGCCATGAGCGCGGTGGACATCCGCGCGATCTTCGGTGAGGAACCGGATGGCGTGCTGGACGCGCCGCTGGGGGGGCTGGATCGTCCCACCCCGATCACCGATGCGGTGAGCGGCGCTATCATTCGCGCCTGAAGCAGCAGGGGCTTGCATGTCGAGCGTATACGAACCCAGGCAGGACGCCGCAGGGCCTTGGCGGCCGCTGCTCGCCGAGGCGCCGCCACGGCGCACAGTTGCATGGCGCGATGGACAAGCGATTGCCGTCGAGACGTTTCTTGCTGATGTCGATGCGCTGGCGGCGCGCCTGCCAACCGCGCCGGCCGCGGTGAACCTTTGCGACGACCGTTACGCCTTCATGGTCGCGTTCGCCGCCTTGCTGGTGCGCGGGCAGGCCAATTTGCTGCCGCCCTCGCGCGCGCCACACGCCATCGACGCCGTGCTCGCCGCCTATCCGGGCAGCTACGCGCTCGGCGAAACGGCGTTGGAACCGGCGCCACCGCATTACATGCGGTTCAGTCCGGGCGCCGCGGCGCCAGCCATGACCACGCGTCCGCTGGTCGCCGCCGATGCGCTGGCTGCGGTGGGTTACACCTCGGGATCGACTGGCGTGCCGCGCGCCAATCCCAAACATTGGCACAAGTTCGCAATATCGAACAAGCACAATGACTCGTTGTTGCGTGCGTTGGCCGGCGGCGATTACCACGTCGTGGCGACGGTGCCGCCGCAACACATGTACGGGCTGGAATTCTCGATTCTGCTGCCATTGTTTGGCAACGCCTCGGTGCATGCCGGACGCCCGTTCTTCGCCGCCGACATCGCCGAAGCCCTGCGCGAGCTTCCCGAACCGCGCGTGCTGGTGACTACGCCCGTGCACCTGCGCGCGCTGGTGGAGGCTGGGCAGCCGTTGCCGCCTCTGGCCGCGATCGTTTCGGCCACCGCGCCGCTGTCGGTCGACCTGGCCCGCACCGCCGAGGCCCGCTTCGATGCGCCGTTGCAGGAAATGTTCGGTTCCACCGAAACCTGCGTGATCGCGCACCGCCGCAGCACGCAAACCGAGGCGTGGCGCCCATATCCAGGCGTGGTGCTGCATCCGCAACCGGATGGCACCCGCGTCGAGGCGCCGCAGCTGGCGGCGCCCGTGGTGCTGGCGGACATCATCGAGATCGATGGCAATGGGTGTTTCCGCTTGTGCGGGCGCAACACCGACCTGCTGGAAATCGCCGGCAAGCGGGCCTCGTTGGGAAACCTCACCCACAAGCTGCTGGAAATTCCCGGCGTACGCGACGGCGTGGTGTTCCAACTGGACGATACCGATGCGATGGGCGTGCGCCGGATCGCCGCACTGGCGGTAGCGCCCGGCGTTCCCGCATCCGACATCCTCGATGCCTTGCGCGGCGCGATCGATCCGGTATTCCTGCCGCGCCCGCTGGTCTGCGTCGATGCACTGCCGCGCAGCGAGACGGGGAAACTGCCGCGCGCCGCCCTGCTGGAAATGCTGCGCCGGTAGAATCCGCGCTTTGCCATCGACGCGGGAGTTCCATGAAGGTTCTGGTGATCGGCTCGGGCGGCCGCGAGCACGCGCTGGCGTGGAAACTTGCGCAATCACCGCGCGTGACCGAAGTGATCGTGGCGCCCGGCAATGCCGGTACCGCGCGCGAACCCGGCATGCGCAATGCCGCGGTAGCGGCCAGCGACCTTGCGGGTCTGCTGCAGCTGGCCCGGGACGAGGGCGTCGCCTTGACCGTGGTGGGCCCGGAGGGACCGCTGGTCGCGGGTGTCGTCGACGAATTTCGTGCCGCGGGCTTGCGCATATTCGGGCCGACGGCCGCCGCCGCGCAGCTCGAAGGTTCCAAATCCTTCACCAAGGATTTTTTGGCACGCCACCAGATTCCGACCGCGCACTACGCGGTGTTCACGGAGATCGACCCTGCGCTTGCGTACGTGCGCGAGCATGGCGCGCCGATCGTGATCAAGGCCGATGGCCTCGCTGCCGGCAAGGGCGTGGTGGTGGCGATGACGCTGGCCGAAGCCGAACATGCATTGGCCGACATGCTCGGCGCGCATGCCTTCGGCGATGCCGGCGCGCGGGTCGTGATCGAGGAATTTCTGGAAGGCGAGGAAGCCAGTTACATCGTGATGGCCGATGGCACGCACGCGCTGGCGATGGCGTCCAGCCAGGACCACAAGCGCGTGGGCGAGGGCGACACCGGCCCCAACACCGGCGGCATGGGCGCGTATTCACCCGCGCCGGTGGTGACGCCCGCGGTCGAGGCGCGCATCCAACGCGAGGTGATCGAGCCCACCTTGCGCGGCATGGCTGCCGAAGGCGCGCCGTTCACGGGCTTCCTCTACGCCGGGTTGATGATCGACAAGTCTGGCGCGCCCAGGGTCATCGAATTCAATGTGCGTTTCGGCGATCCGGAAACGCAGCCGATCATGCAGCGCCTGCAGTCCGATTTCGCTGTGCTGATCGAAGCCGCGCTGGACGGCAAACTCGATGGTGCCGAAGCGCAATGGGATCCGCGCCCGTCGCTGGGCGTGGTGCTGGCGGCGCAGGGCTATCCGGCAACGCCCAAAAAAGGCGATGTCATCACCGGACTCGATGCGGACTTTGGCGGCGATGTGAAGGTGTTCCATGCCGGGACGAAGCTTGATGCCGACGGCGACGTCGTCACCGCCGGCGGCCGCGTGTTGTGCGTGTGTGCTTTGGGCAATGATTTGTCGCAGGCGCGCGATCTCGCGTACGCGGCGGCCGATCGCATCCACTTCGACGGTGCGTTCCTCCGCCGCGACATCGGACATCGCGCGCTGGCGTGCGACTAGCTTCCCTCGATCGTTCGGCAACGCTGGTCACTCTCAGATTGCATCACAGACGGTCCGACCAGGGTGTTGTCGTGCCCACGATCGTGACGCTTTGCGGGTGGTCGATCGCAGCCAGCACGCCTGTACAAATTTCGGAATCGCGCAGCCAGCGTGATCCGTCCTCGTCGAGGTGAAACCCGAGGATGACCTGGTGGTATCCGACGGTCGCGGGGATGTTGTGGCTTGCGAGAAGTCGGCCGACGTCTTCGGATGGGTTGGCCGCTGCGCTGCCGCGCACCTGGAAGAATGCGCAGGCCATGTCTGTCGGTGCCAGGGCTTGCGCCAGCTGCGGGCCCAGCGCGTCGTCGTGCAGCCATGCCAGCACCAGATCGGGAGCACCGGCCTCGCGGACGTGGGTTGCCACAGCGTCCACGAAAGCCTCCGGATGCGACCAGTCGGCCGACAGCGTGTGGTGAGCGCAGTCCGCGCCGTGGATCGCTGCGTCAATGGCACGCAGCGATGCCTGGGTGCGCGCGACGGAAGTCATCACCCGGCATCGTCCAGCCAGTGCCACGGCGGCTTCGCGCAACATCCCGGTGCAGCCGATGGTGAGGACGTGGGAATACACGCGGATCCGGTCCAGGACAGTTGCTCGGGCACGATCCTACGCTGGATCCCGTAGCCGGGGCATGGACGCCGACGCCGGAATCCAAGACACTCGACCCGGACTCACGCGGGGGCAACCAGAGCGCAGCCATGAGCCAATTCCGTTTGTTGGGCAAACGCCGCTTCGCGCCGTTCTTCGTGGTGCAGTCGCTGGCGGCTTTCAATGACAACGCGTTCCGCAATGCGATGATCGTGTTGGTCGGATTCCAGATGGGATTGTCCGTGCAGCAGGTCGGGTTTTACTCGAACCTTGCGCCCGCACTTTTCATCCTGCCGTTCTTCCTGTTTTCCGCCAGTGCCGGGCAAATCGCCGAGAAGTACGAAAAGCACACGCTGATCCGTTGGGTGAAGGTGTTCGAGATCGCCGCGATGTGCGTGGCAGCGTGGGGTTTTTACGCGCAAAGCCCGCTGCTGCTGTTCGTGGTGTTGTTCCTGATGGGCGTGCACTCGACGGTGTTCGGCCCGATCAAGTACGCGATCCTGCCGCAGGTATTGAAGCCGCAGGAACTGGTTGGCGGCAACGGGCTGGTTGAGACCGGAACCTCGATTGCAATCCTGGTTGGCATGATTGCGGGCGGCGCCGCGATGGCGTCGCATTTCGGCTGGTCGGCGGCGTCCGTGCTGGTGATCGGTGTCGCGTTGCTTGGCTTCGCGGTCAGCCTCGCGATTCCGCGGGTGGCGGCGGCAGCGCCGGGCCTGAAGTTCAACTGGAATGTCGTCAGCGAAAGTTGGCGGGTGTTGCGGCTGACCACGAAACAGCGCGCGGTGTTCAATTCCATCCTCGGCATTTCATGGTTCTGGTTTTTCGGCGGCGTGGTGACCGCGCAGCTGCCGAACTACACCAAGCTGTATCTTGGCGGTGGCGCCAGTGTCGAGATCCTGGTGCTGGCGCTGTTCTCGATCGGGGTTGGCATCGGATCCTTGCTGTGCGAGCGCCTGTCCGGGCACAAGGTGGAGATCGGCCTGGTGCCGTTCGGCGCGCTCGGGATGACGGTGTTCGGCGTGCTCTTGTTTCTCGCACGCCACGCCGCGCCGGCCTACGCCGATCTCGACTGGCTGGCTTTCCTGCAGCAACCCGGGAACTGGTGGGTCGCACTGGTGATGACCTTGCTCGGTCTGTTCGCGGGGTTCTTCATCGTGCCACTGTTCGCGCTGGTGCAAAGCCGCACGCCGCGCGGCGAGTTGTCGCGGGTGATCGCGGGCAACAACATCATCAACGCGGTGTTCCTCGTCGTGGCAGCCGCCTTTGCGTATGGCTTGCTCGCCGCGGGTTTGACGATTCCGCAACTGTTCCTTGTCACGGCGATCCTCAATGCGGCGGTGGCGCTGTTCATCTTCCAGCTGGTCCCCGAATTCCTGGTGCGTTTCGTCGGCTGGTTGCTGATCAGCGCGCTCTACCGCGTACGCACGCAAGGTCTTGATCGCGTCCCGGAAGAAGGTCCGGCGGTGCTGGTGTGCAACCACGTCAGTTTCGTGGACGCGCTGATCCTGATGGGCAGCGTAAGGCGCCCGCTGCGCTTCGTGATGTACTACAAGATATTCAGGACGCCCGCGCTGGGTGTCGTGTTCCGTGCCGCCAAGGCCATTCCGATCGCCGGCGCGCGCGAGGATCGCGCCTTGATGGAGCGCGCCTTCGATGCGATCGACGCCGCCTTGGCCGAAGGCGAGCTGGTGTGCATCTTCCCCGAGGGCGGACTCACGCTCGATGGCGAAATCGCGAAATTCCACTCCGGCGTCGAAAAGATCCTGGAACGGCGCCCCGTACCGGTGATCCCGATGGCACTGCGCGGCCTGTGGCACAGCATGTGGAGCCGGCGCGATTCCCGTCTGCGGCGTGCCCGCCTGCCACGCCGCTTTCGGGCCCGCATCGAGCTGGTCGTTGGCGACGCGCTGGATGGCGCGGCGGTCGACGCTCCCCAACTGGAAGCAGCGGTGCGTGAACTGCGCGGTGCCGAGGCCTGACAGTGGCAGGCTGCGGTGGTGATCA
Organism: Rhodanobacteraceae bacterium; assembly: GCA_035688305.1. Lineage (GTDB taxonomy): Bacteria > Pseudomonadota > Gammaproteobacteria > Xanthomonadales > Rhodanobacteraceae > 66-474. The sequence continues at coordinate 4,546 of DASSNC010000085.1, read as the reverse complement.
CCGCAGCCCGCCCGGCAAGCTTGTTGGCGCCTCAGCGGCGGCTGATGGTGAACGCGCCGACGTCGATGCCGAGGTCGATGCCCTCGCCGTGGCCGGCCAGAGCCAGCGACACATTGCCCTTGGTCAGCACCTGCGCATGGGCCGACTTGATGAGGCCCGCGTGTGCGCCGCCCTGTGCGTAGCGGCCGAGCACGTCGCTGATTCGGTGCACGTCGGTGAACCTGCCGGTGCCGTTGTCGATATGCCATTTGCCGGCGGTGAGTCCGCCGCCCTTGACGCTGATCTTGACCGGCATCGACTTCCCGTTTTCACAGGTCACGGTGCCCACGCCGTCGGCGTGCTTGTAGATCAGGGACCAACCGGTCAGCGAAAACTTCAGTTTGCAATCGAGGTCCGGTGCACCCTTTTCGGCGACCGTGGATTGACCCTGCTGCGCGGGTGCGGCCGTGGCAGCAAAGCCGCTTACCGACAGCGCCGCCAGCAAACCGATTGCGAGAGGTAGTTTTTTCATGTTGCACTCTCCTCGTGGTGGATCGGGCGCACAGTTTTGCCGGCGCAAACTTAACCGTCGCGCGTATTGCGCCCGCACGATTCAGGTACCGAAACCGGAACGAAACGGTCGGGGCGCAGGTGCGGAACCGGTCCTGACCGGGGCAACGCACGCCGTTCGATGCGATACTGGCCCGCTACGATCGACCTGAACGTTTCCCGCATGCCCATGTTGCGTATCGCCACCCGCAAAAGCCCGCTCGCCCTGTGGCAGGCGGAACACGTGGCGCAGCGCCTGCGCGATGCGCATCCGGGCCTCACGGTCGAATTGCTGCCCCTGACCACGCGTGGTGACGAAGTGCTGGACCGCTCGCTCGCCGCCATCGGTGGCAAGGGTCTGTTCCTCAAGGAACTGGAAGTCGCGCTGGCCGAAGGTCACGCCGATCTCGCGGTGCACTCGCTGAAGGACGTGCCGGCGCATCTGGATGCGGGTTTCGAGTTGCCGGCGATCCTGGCGCGCGCCGATTGTGCCGACGCGTGGGTGAGCAACGACTTCGATTCGATCGACGCCTTGCCGCGCGGTGCGCGGGTGGGCACGTCCTCGCTGCGGCGCGCCGCGCAACTGCGCGCGCGGCGACCCGATGTCGAGATCGCCGATCTGCGTGGCAACGTGGGTACGCGCCTCACCAAGCTCGACCGCGGCGACTATGCGGCGATCATCCTTGCGGTGGCAGGCTTGCAGCGGATGGGGTTGGGTGCGCGGATTCGGTCGCGCCTCGTGCCGCCCGAATGGTTGCCCGCGCCGGGGCAGGCTGCGATCGCGGTGGAGACGCGCGGCGGCGATGCGCGCGTGATCGAATGCGTCACTGTGTTGGATGATGCCGCCACGCGGCGCAGCGTCGGTGCCGAACGTGCGCTCAATGCAGCGATGGGCGGCGATTGCACCATGCCGCTCGGGGCGTGGTGCGAGACGCAAGCCGACGGTCGCTTGCGCTTGCGTGGTTTGTTGGGTGACGCGCACGATGGCCGCTTGCTGCGTGCCGACGCAGCGGGCGATGATCCCGCTGCGCTGGGTGCCGAGGTCGCGCGCCGGCTGCGCGAGCAAGGCGCGGATGCCCTGCTGCGCGGCCGGGAATGATCACGCCGAGTCCCGAGTCCCGATCGAGTCTTCCGGGCTGCCTACTTCTTGCCGAAGCTGTACACCAGGTTGGTGGTGAACAGGCTGTCCATGTTCCGGGTGCCGGGTACGTTCGCGGAGTTGTAGCGATTCTCGTAGGCGACTTTCAACGCCAGCGTCCTGGTCATCGCCACCGCCAGGCCGATGTCGTTCTGGTAGTACTTGTTCTTGCTGCCAACTTCGGCGAGGAAGGTTTCCTGCAGGCTGGTGCTGTCGGTGATCGCCAGTTTGTAGTTGACCAGCGCGCGGCCGATCGCCTCGCTCTCGACCGCTGGCGTCACCTGCGTGACGAGCGGTGGTGTGACGCTGGTGTCCACGAGGGTATAGTTCTGCGGCTGGTAGCGCTTGTAGCCGGGGCCGGCCTCGAACGACAACTCGGCGCGGGCGTCCTTGAACGCGATGTAGCCGAAGCCGATCGAGGCAACTTCCTGCCAGCGATTGGGCGCGAAGTCGTCGCGGTCGTAGCGGGCCGCACCGACCACGTAGGCGCGCGGGTTGAACTTGTAGCCGACCGAGCCGCCAAGGTCGAAGTGGTTGGCGGTGGTCTGGTAGCTGTTGGCGGTACCGACCGTGGTGCCGCCCACCACCACGGGTGTCTTGACGTTGCTCTTGGCGCGATTGAAGTCGAGGAAAAACGCGTCCTTCCAGATGTCATTCTCGAAGGCGAGGTTGAGCTTGGCGTCGACATTGAGCGACTTGGTGTTGCCGCTGGCCTGGGCGAGGCCGAACTCGCCCGTGCCACTCCAGCTCGACTGCGGCGCGGGGGACGCCGCCAGCGCGAGCGCGGGCAGGCACAGGATCGATGCCGCGGCAAGCGCGACAATCCTTACGGATTTCATGAAAAACTCCTTGATGGGCACTGCGAAAGCGCGCAAGGCTGGAGCCCGCGCGCTGAACTGTTGTTAAATTTGTGTTGAACGAAGATGGTGGCTGAAACGGATCGTTTCAAGCCTGCCGTTGCGGAAAGAACGCCGCGACCGCGTGGCGCGCCTGCGCGAAAAACAGCCAGCGCTCGACGAAGACACCGGCGAGACATGCGAGCGCGAGCAGTGGGGCAATCCACTCGCCGCCGCCGAGCACACTGGCCGCGATTCCCAGCACCGGCACGATCGCGAACAACACGATGGCGATCCTGCGCAGGCGCGTTGCGTGCTTGCGCGCCAATGCGAAGGCCATTTCGCTGGTGAGGTAGCTTTCTTCGGTGACGGGTCCTTCGAAGGCGCGCACCGTTCCCAGGAACTCGAGGCCGGTGGCGTGTCCGGCGGTATTCGCCGGCGTGTGGTCGATGCTGCGCCAGTAGTCGGCCTTGATTACGCCTGCGATCAGGGCCGCGGCCAGCAGCACCAGCTGCAACCCAAGGCTGAAGATGCCTTGCGCCGCCAGCCATGCCCACAGCCAGAGTCCGCCCGAGAGCAATGCGAACAAAAAGAGCAACGGCAACACTTGCGGCGCGCGCCACGCGCGGATCGTCTTCAGCGAACGGTAGATGTTGGCGGTGCACCACAGCGTGACGAGTGCACCGGCCGCCAACGCTGCGCTGGCGATGCGGATGGTCGGGCCGTTGTGTCCGGTGAATGCGCACCACGCGAGCACCAGCATCGGCAGATAGGTGACGAGAGCTGCGATGCCCTCGCGTGACAACCACGAACTGCGCCATTGGCTCAGCGCGCGCCAGGCGCGTTCGGGACGGCCGAGATGCGAGGTGGACGCGAGCAGGCCCAGCGTCACCAGCACGAAGCCGAATGCCAGTGGCACCAGTGCATCGATGCCGGTCAACGGATAGACATCTGCGGCGATGGCGATCCCGAGCAGGCACCACAAGCCGTAGCCGGCGCCGCTCAAGACCGTGAAGAAAATGACCGAAAGCGCGGGCTTCATCGCGACAGCGCCTGGTCCAGCCAGCGCAGCAGTGGCGGGAGTTTTTCGCGATCCACTGTCTCCGGCACGTTCGCGGAGACGGGCTCCGTCGTGGCGGTCGAGCCGTCCCGGCGCGGGCGCGGCGGAAGGTAGCGGTTCACCGGTTGATAGCCGAACTCCGGCATCAGCGCGAATCCGCCGCGTTCGGCGACAACCTTCGACACCTCGGAATCCGGATCGCCGAGGTCGCCGAACATCCGTGCGCGCGTCGGGCAAGCCATCACGCACGCCGGCTGGCGGTCGTGCTCGTCCAGGGTTTCGTTGTAGATGCGGTCGACGCAAAGCGTGCATTTCTGCATGGTGCCGCGCTTCTTGTCCTTGTGGTCGGCATCCGAGGCTTGCGCCTTCGGATGCGGCAACGCGATTTCGCGCGCGCCGTACGGGCAGGCCCAGGCGCACAACTGGCAACCGATGCACTTGTCCTCGTCCACCAGCACGATGCCGTCCTCGGCGCGCTTGTAGCTGGCGCCGGTCGGACACACGGTCACGCAATCCGGTGTTTCGCAGTGCAGGCACGAGCGCGGGAAGTGCACCATCTGGGGCGGCGGAGGCGATTCCGTACCGGCAGCCGGCGCACCTTGCACTTCGTAGCTATGCACCCGGTTGAACCACACCCCGTGCGGTTCGGCGCCATACGGATCGTCGTCAGCCAGCGGGCCGAAATCGCCGCCGTCGTTCCATTCCTTGCAGGCGACGGCGCAGGCGTGGCAGCCGACGCAGGTGTCGAGATCGATCACCAACCCGAGTTTCTTTTTCGCGGGTGCGGGGAGCGAGGTCATGGGTGGCTTCCATCCGGGATGGCGCTCGCCACTTCAGGCCCGTGCGGGCGCAGCTGCGTAGGTTGGGTTGACCCCGGACTTGATCCGGGGGAAGCCCAACGTCGTGGCGCGCTCGTGTTGGGCTTCCCCGGGAAGATCGCCGGGCCAGCCCAACCTGCGCGCTTTGGCCTTCCTTCCCCTGCTT
>DASSNC010000074.1:0-2462 GCA_035688305.1 Rhodanobacteraceae bacterium | reverse complement strand
GCGTAGATCGGATCGATCACCTGCACCGTGGTGAGCGGATTGGTGTCGGTGGGCGACACCAGCGCGCCCACGGTGACGAGGGCGCGACCGGCGCGGCCGGCAATCGGCGAACGCACCGTGGCGTAGCCAAGGTTGATTTCGGCATTGCGCACGTTGGCGCGCGCCGACTTCACCGCAGCGTCGGCTTCGGCCGCCGCCGCCACCGCATCGTCGACGACCTGGGTTGCAAGCAGGTCCTGGGCGCCAAGCGTTTTGCTGCGCGCGGCCTTCTGTCTGGCGTTCGCCGCTGTGGCCGTGGCCTGTGCCAGTTGGCCCTGCGCTGCGCGCAGCGTAGCTTCAAGCGGCGCCGGATCGATCTTGAACAACACGTCGTCGGCCTTGACGTCGGAGCCTTCCTTGTACACGCGTTGCAACACGATGCCGGTCACGCGCGCCCGCACCTGCGCGGTGAGCGTGGCCGCGAGGCGCCCGGGATAACTGTCCACCACCGGGATGCTGGACGCACGGGCCGTCACCACGCCCACTTCCGGCGCGGCCGCGGCCGGCGGCTGCTTGTGCCCGCAAGCTGCGAGCATCGCTGCCACGACTGCGACCGCAACGCCACGCAACAGCCATCGGGTCATCTTCGTTTCTCTGCCAAGCAAGGTCTGATCAGTCTGTCTTCTCGTCATTCCCGCGAAGGCGGGAATCCCGTGCCCTACACGTAACGCGTTGATCCGCAAAGCCACTGGATCCCGGATATCGCTTCGCGATTCCGGGATGATGAGCAAGATCAGAGGCTTCCTAACGGGAATCACAATTTCCCATTATCGCCGCGTTGACACGACAACGCCCCGTGCCAACGGTCACCCCTGCTGCGGGGCGCGCGGCGGTGCCGGGCTGTCCGGGTTGAGGCTGTTCGCGGAGGCAACCTGGTTGCGGCCGTTCTGCTTGGCCCGGTACAGGGCCTGGTCGGCCAGCCGCAACAAGACTTCGGGTGTCGCGCCGTGATCGGGGAAGCTCGCCACGCCGATCGAAACCGTCGCCGATGGCAGCGTTGCACCGCGGAATGGCACCACCAGCTCGCTGGTCGCCTTGCGGATCGCCTCGGCGCGCGCGAGCGCGTGTGCATGATCGGCATCCACCAACACCACCGCGAATTCCTCACCGCCGTAGCGGCAGGGGATGTCCTCGCCGCGGCAGGACTGGGCAAGCAACGCACCGAACGCAGCCAGCAGGGCGTCGCCGCCGTCGTGGCCCTGGGTGTCGTTGTAGCGCTTGAAGTGATCGAGGTCGAACATGAGTACGGACAAGCCGCCGTGGCGGCGGTCCGAGCGCATCAGTTCGCGCGGCAGCGAGGCTTCGAGATAGCGGCGGTTGAACAGTCCGGTCAACGCGTCGCGGATCGACTGGATGCGCAAGCTGGCCTGCAGTTGCAGATTGCCCAAGGCCAATGCCAACTGGTCGGCGATCGTTCCCGCAAGTTGCGCCGTCGCGTCCGGGATCGGGGCGTCCGCGCACAGGCTCATCACGCCGAGTGCCTGGCCTTGCGCGATGAGCGGCAGGCACAAGCACGGGCTGGCAGTGATGCCCACCTGGATCAGGTGCGGGCACACGGGCGAGTTGGTCTCGCCCGGCCCGGGGTGTGGCTGGCTGCGGCGCAACGCCCAGCAATCGTCGGGCGCGAACACCGCATCGCCCAGTTCGGGGCCGTGCTTGCCCCATTGCATGCGCGCCTCGGTGATGTTGTGTGACGCGTTGATCAAGGCGACGCAGCCCGAATTGTCGGGCAGCAGCGACGGCAAGGTACGCTCGGTGATGGTGATCGCTTCGTCCATGTTGCGGCAGCTTTGCAACAGTTCGGCCAGCCGCGCGAGCCGGCGCAGGGTGGTGCTGGCGTGTTCGGCTTGGTGCAGGGCGTGTTGCAGCGCTTGCGCGCCCTCCGCAAGCGCGCGTTCACTGCGCGAACGCCGGCGTCGCTCGATGGTGCTGTCGATCAGCGCACCGGCGAGCAGGCCGAGGCAGCCGAGGAAAGCCACTGCAGCCGTCACCACCACGACCCGGCTGCCGCGTGCGCTGGCGGTTTCGCGCTCGCGCAACAGCTCCGCTTCGCGGTCGAGCATCCGGTTGGAGATCTCGTGCACCGGGCGGTCCGGATCGGCCACCAGTGCCATCACGCCAGCGCGCGCGCTCTCCGCGCCGCGGGTGCGGTAGTCGCTGATGATCTTTTCGAAGCGGGCCCGGCGGGCAACAATGGCGTCGCTGAGTTGGCGGGCCGCGGCTGCCTGTTGCGGATCCCCCGCAACCATGGCTGCAAGGGCATCGCTGTCGCGATCGACCGCGGCGATGTCGTGCAGGTAGCGTTGATAGGGGATATCCCTGCCGCTGAGGCCGTAGCTGCGTGCTTCCATTTCGGCACGCTGCACGTCGCCGAGCAGGGTCAGGATCTGCTCGCGCGCCCGGAAGGTGTGCAGCATCTGCGC
>DASSNC010000072.1:0-25330 GCA_035688305.1 Rhodanobacteraceae bacterium | reverse complement strand
GCGGGCGCAGCTGCGTAGGTTGGGTTGACCCCGGACTTGATCCGGGGGAAGCCCAACGTCGTGGCGCGCTCGTGTTGGGCTTCCCCGGGAAGATCGCCGGGCCAGCCCAACCTGCGCGCTTTGGCCTTCCTTCCCCTGCTTGCGGGGGAAGGTGGCCGCAGGCCGGATGGGGGCGATTGTTCCGACAGAGTCCAGGCACTGATATCGATATCTCTATCTTTTTTTCCGCGCGCCTTGGGCGCGCGTGTGACTTCTCTTTGCGTGGCCAAAGAGAAGTCACCAAGAGAAAGGCCACCCCGCGGATGCGCCCTTCGCACATCCGTGTGCTACGGGTTCGCTCACGGACTCCGGGGTTCGCCGACGGCCCATCCATGGGCCTGCGGCGAACTGGCCGGCATCCTGCCGGCCACCCTGCGGGCTTTTCCTGCGCCCGCTCGCCGCATCCGAGGGGCCCCGTGGGCGCGCATCGTGCGCGCTGTGGCCGCGAAGAAAGTTGTGGAATGTTGCTCCGGACGAGGCCATGGATGGCCGAGTTCGCGCCGGCGCGCGCTCGGCGAACGGCAAGGGCAGTCGATCGAACACGATGTTCGTTCGACCACCGCCACAGGCGCAATGGTCTTTGGCTACTTTCTGCCGTAACAGAAAGTAGCCCGCTCGCCGCTGAGGCGAGCGGAACTTTCGCGCGATCCCCTCGGCAGCGCGTAGGTTGGGTTGACCCCGGACTTGATCTGGGGGAAGCCGAACGTTGTCGCATGCTTTTGTTGGGCTTCCCCGGGAAAAGCACCGGGTCAGCCCAACCTACGCGACTGCGCAAACGCGACGCCCATGCGTTCTGCAGACACGGTTCCCCGCAAGCGGAACACGGAAGATCAACGTGCCCCCCGGCTACCGCCGGGATGGCGACGTTGCGGGTTGCTTCTCGCGCCGCGAAGGCGCAAGAACGCCAGGACTCGCCATGACACCCTGGCGCCGCCACCTGCGCCGCCTGCGCTTTGCGCTCACCGCACTCGTCTGCGTGGTGTTGATCGGTGCGGCTGTGTTCGTGGGTCTCGTGCAGGCGGTGCTGCCATGGGCGACGCACCATCCCGATTACATTGCGAAGGAACTGTCGGCGCGTTTGCATCGTCCGGTGACGTTCGCGTCCATCAGCAGTGAATGGCAACCGTCCGGGCCTCTGTTGACCGTGAACGATCTGACGCTTGGCCCCGGCGCGAGCGGTGGCCAATCGGTGACCTTGCCGCACGCGGCGCTCAAGTTCGATTTCGGCGCGTGGCTGCGGCCCGCGCACCGCTGGATCACGTTGCGTGTAAGTGGCGTGGAGATGCGCGTGGTGCACACGGCGGCGGGTTGGCGCGTTGACGGCTTCGGGCCCGCGGAAGGCCAGGCGCATGCATCACTGCAATCGTTGCCGGTCGATCTCGACCTGAGCGACGTGCGGGTCGACATCGTCGATGAGGTGTCCGGACATGCGTGGCGGTTGTTCGCGCCACATCTGCGTGCGGTCAACGTCGGCGACTCTGTGCGAATCGGAGGTTTCATCCAGCAACAGGGCACGCGCCAGTCGGTAACGGTGGTCGGGCGCATGGATGCTGCGACGCGTGACTACGAGCTTTACCTGTCGACCAGCGATCTGGATTTCGTGGCTGCGACGCGCGGGCTCGACCTGCGTGGTTATTCGGTCACCAGTGGCCGTGGCGACGTCGAGTTGTGGGGTCGGTGGCGCAACGGCAGGCTCGCTTCCGCGCGGGCGCGCTATGCACTGCACGACCTCGGTTTGAGTTCGCCGGACGGGCGGCAGGTCACGGTGGGCTCGCTTTCAGGTGTGTTGGGTGCCACGCGTGTTGCGGACGGCTGGAATTTCGCCTGGCGCGGAGCGGGCGCCGCCAAGGCCGACATCGATGCTGCGGGGGGTGCCATTGCGCAGCTGCGCGGGCATGCCGGCGCGTGGCAGGTCAGTGGCGCAGCGCGAGCGGTCGATCTGGCGCCGTGGCTGTCGTTGCTGGCGTTGGCGCCACAGGCACCACGCGCGCTCGCGGATTGGGTGCGCAAGGCCCAGCCGCACGGGCGCATCGACACCGCCGCGTTGCAATGGCGCGAAGGCGGTGCCTACGACTTGACGGCGCGCGTGTCGGCGCTTGCGGCCGGCGCGGCCGGCAAGATCCCGGGACTGCAGTTGGCGCACGCCACGTTCCGCGCCGACAACGCGGCGTTGTCGTTAGAGCTGCCGCCACAGGCGGCGACCGTGGCGTTGACGGATGTGTTTCGCAAACCGTACGTGTTCGAGAAGTTGGGCGGTACCCTGGTGGCCTGGCGCGACGCTGGCGAATGGAACCTGGCAGCGCCGGAGTTGCATTTCGAGATGGGCACCGTTGCCGGCAACGTTGTTGCGCGTCTGGCCTGGCCGGGCAAGGGCCACGCGCCATTCCTTTCCGCGTTCGCTGCGGTCGAGCATGCCGAGGTACCCGATGCGGATTACTTCTGGCCGTACCGCTCGATGCCGCCAAAACTGGTCGCGTGGCTCGATCACGCACTGGTCGCCGGCCACGTGACTTCCGGGCGCGTGTTCGTGCGCGGCCCGCTGGAAGCGTGGCCCTTCCGTAATCACGAGGGCAAGTTCGAGGCCACAGGGCGGGTCAAGGATGCAACCTTCGACTTCTCCGATGCATGGCCGCGCGCGACTCAACTCGATGCTGACGTCGACTTCGTCAACAACAGCATGCGCATCACCGCCGACCACGTCAGCGTGCGCGGGGTGGCCGTCGATCATGCCGTCGCCACGATTCCGGACCTGGCGCACGGCGTGCTCGGACTCGACATCAGCGGCAAGGGCAGCGGTGCGGCCTTGCTGGATTTCGTGCGGCACAGTCCGGTTGGCGCCAACGCGGAGGACGCGCTCGCCGGATTGACGGTTGGCGGCTCCGGCAAGTTTGGCGTGAATCTGTCGATTCCGCTGGATGACGCCGAGAAGTTCACGCTGGCTGGGCGCGTTGATCTTGCCAAGGCGGACGTGACGTCGCCGCAGTGGCAGTTGGCGTTGAAAAACGTCACCGGCCCACTGTTGATCAATGGCCGCGGATTTACCGCCGATGGTCTTGCCGCCGGATTCCGGGGTACGCCGGCGGCGCTGTCGCTGGCCGTGGCCGGCGGTGTCAGTGATCCGAAGGACGTTGTCGAGGCTTCGCTCGACACCGTCATGTCGGCGCAAACGTTGGTGCAGGGCTATCCCGACCTCGCGGGCCTGGTGGCCCATGCGCAGGGTGTCGCACCTTTCCACATCGCCGTGAAGGTGCTGGCGGCGACGGCGAACGCGCCGGTGACGCCGATCCTCACGGTGCAATCGAAGCTGACCGGCATTGCGCTGGATTTCCCGGCGCCGCTCGACAAGCCCGCCGCGGCGCAATGGCCAATGTTGGTGAGCTTGCAATTGCCGCCCGCTGGCGCACCGTTGAGCGTGTCGCTGGGTGATCGGCTGCAACTGCGCGGACGCCTCGCGGATGCATCACGCAAGCTGCCGATCGCGCTGGCGGTGAACCTGGGCAGTGCGCCGCCCGGACAGGTGCCCGCCAGCGGCCTCGTGGTGACGGGGCATGCGCCACGGCTGGACGTCAGCGGCTGGATCGGGCAGGCGACGGGCGGTGGACAGGGAGGGTCGTTTCCGCAGCTCGGCAGTGTGAACGTCACGACCGGCGACGCCGAGGTATTCGGCACGTCCTTGGGCGCAATGAAAATCGGCTTCGCCGCGGGTGCGCAGGAAGACACCATCACGCTCGATGGTGCCGCGGCAAAGGGCAGCATCCAGGTATCGACCAGCGCGTTGATGACGCGCGGGATCAGCGCGAACCTGCAACACCTGTACTGGCCGGAGGCGCCGGCAGCGCAGCAACCGGAAGCCCCGACGCCAACGCCCGCGTCATCGCCGATCGCGCCATCTGCCGTGCCGCCGCTCCACGTTGCCGTGGCTGACTTGCGGCTTGGCGCCGCGCACCTGGGCAAGACCAGCCTTGAAAGCGCGCCCACCCTCACTGGCATGCACATCGCGAAATTCGATTCCGTTGGCAAGGACTTTTCGATTCGCTCAAGCGGCGACTGGAACGGCACCGCCACGGCGAGCACATCGCACTTCGTGACCGACATCACGTCGCAGGATTTCGGCGACACGCTGGCGGCGTTCGGCTTCAAGGGCCTGCTCGCAGGCGGGCACAAGACCCACATCCACATGGACGGCACCTGGCCGGGCTCACCATCGGCGTTCTCGCTCGGCTGGATGGATGGCAGCGTCAAGCTCGATGTTGGACAGGGACGCATCCTCGCGGTGCAGCCGGGATTCGGCAGGATGCTGGGCCTGTTGTCGGTGCGCGAATTGCCGAGCCGGCTGGCGCTGCATTTCGGCGACGTGTTCAAATCGGGGTTCGGGTTCGATCACGCGACCGCGACATTGCGATTTGCCGACGGCAATGCATTCACGAACGACATGCAGATCAGGGCCCCTGCGGCGCAAATCAGCATGCACGGCCGGGTCGGGTTCCGCGCACGCGATTTCGATCTCACGGTGACCGCGGTGCCGCACCTTGGGGCGACGCTGCCCATCGTCGGCGCGGCGATCGGTGGCCCGGTGGGCGCGGCGGCAGGGTTGGTGGTGCAGGGCTTGCTGGGCAAGAGCATCAACCATGCCGCCGACAATTCCTATCTCGTCACCGGCAGTTGGGACAAGCCGAAGATCGTATCGGTGGAGACGCCACGCGTGCCTCTCGCGGGCGCGGTGCCGCAAGCGGGGGGTAGCGTGGCGCCGGCCCCGGCAGCCAGCGTCGTGGCGCCCGCACCTGCAACATCCCTCGCGGGACCTGCGCCCACGACGTCATCACCCGCAGCGTCGAACGTTCCGTCGCCGGCCGCGGCGGCCAGCGTCCCACCCGTTCCCGGCGCTTCATCCTCTGCAACGCCTGCACCGGCGAGCTCGGGTTGACGTTACGATTGCACGGAAATCCCTGCGGGAGGCTCCATGGCCACGTTCTTTTGCGAGCTGGTGCCGCCGCGCCCAACCTTCGCTGCGGACCTGTCGCCGGCGGAGGCGGACGTGATGAAACGGCACGCGCTGTATTGGCAGGACCTGATCGCTCGCGGCGCGGTTCGTGTGTTCGCGCTCGGATTGGTGGCGGATCCGGCGGGAGCGTTCGGCATCGCTGTCTTGGAAGGGGAAGGTGAATCCGCCGTGCGTGAGTGGACCGACCACGATCCGGCGATCGCAGCAGGCATGGGCATGCACTACGAAATCCATCCGATGCCGCGCGGCGTGATGCACAATTGAGCTTGCCTTGGCACTGACGTTCCGCTTGCGGAACGACTGATCCGCCCTTACGTTGGATGGGATCAACCCAAGGATCGAAGCCCGATGGACTCCCCACTCGCCCTCGTCGAACGCAACCTGCTCGCACCGGGCGGACTTTCGACGAGTGATTTGGAACGCGTGTTTGCGCGCGTGATGGCGCCTTCGATCGACGCGGCCGACCTGTACTTCCAGCATTCGCGCAGCGAATCGTGGGTGCTCGAAGACGGCATCGTGCGCGACGGCAGCCATTCGATCGAACAGGGCGTCGGCGTGCGCGCGGTGTCCGGCGAGAAAACCGGTTTCGCCTATTCCGACGACATCGTGTTGCCGCAGCTGCTGGAAGCCGCCGGTGCGGCGCGTGCGATCGCACAGTCGGGGAACGGCGCCGGCAAACCGCTGGCGGTGCGCAACGCACGCGCGCTGTATCCGGCCGACGACCCGGTCGAAGCGCTCGACAATCCCGCGAAGATCGCATTGCTGCGTGAACTCGATGCGCTCGCGCGCAGTCTCGATTCGCGCATCAAGCAGGTCATCGTCAGCATGAACGCCACGTACGACTCGGTGCTGGTGGCTGCCGCAGACGGCACGCTCGCGGCCGACGTGCGGCCGTTGACGCGCGTCAACGTGCAGGTGATCGCCGAAGCGGGCGATCGCCGTGAATCCGGATACTCCGGCGGCGGTGGCCGCTGCGGCTATCGCGAGTTGATCGATTCCGGCCGCGCGCACACGTGGGCGCGCGAAGCCGTGCGCCAAGCCTTGGTGAATCTCGATGCGGTCGCGGCGCCGGCCGGCACGATGGACGTGGTGCTCGGGCCGGGCTGGCCCGGCGTGCTGCTGCATGAAGCCATCGGGCACGGCCTGGAAGGCGACTTCAACCGCAAGGGCACCTCGGCGTTCGCGGGACGCATGGGCGACAAGGTTGCGGCCGATGGCGTCACCGTTGTCGATGATGGAACCTTGCCGGGGCGGCGCGGTTCACTCAGCGTCGATGACGAAGGCACGTCAACGAACTGCACCACGTTGATCGAGAACGGGCGCCTCGTCGGTTACATGCAGGACAAGCACAACGCGCGCCTGATGGGCACGACGCCAACCGGCAACGGCCGGCGTGAATCCTTCGCGCACCTGCCGATGCCGCGCATGACCAACACCTACATGCTGGCCGGCGAAAGTGATCCCGCCGAAATCATCGCCTCGGTCGAGCGCGGCTTGTACGCCGTCAACTTCGGCGGCGGCCAGGTCGACATTACCAACGGCAAGTTCGTGTTCTCGGCGAACGAGGCGTACTTGATCGAACACGGCAAGGTCACGCGGCCGGTCAAGGGCGCGACCCTGATCGGCTCCGGCCCCGACGTGCTGACCCGCGTGGCGATGCTCGGCAACGATCTCGCATTGGACGAAGGCGTCGGCGTGTGCGGCAAGGAAGGCCAGAGCGTGCCGGTCGGCGTCGGCATGCCGACGACCAAGGTGTTGGCGATGACGGTGGGTGGCACCACATCGTGAGTTGGAAGCAACAGCGTTTCGACGCGGATTTACGCGGATAACAGCGGATGGCGAAGAAATCGCGCCGTTGGTGAACGCGAGGGAATCGAGGCGGCTGGTCAAGATGGCAAAGATGGGTGAGGGCAGTCGGAACAGGCGGGAAATCCGCGTGTATCCGCGCCAATCCGCGTCAAGGTTTTTTCTCGAGATCGCGCAGGATGCGAAACAATTCCCGGAATGCCCGTGGCTGCCTGGCCTTGTCGCGTTCCAACCGCGCTTGCCGAATCAGCGCGCGCATCTGCTGGCGATCAAGTTCGGGGTGCGTGGTGATGAGTTCCGTCAACACGGCGTCGCCGTTGTCGCCGAGCAGCCGCTCGCGCAGGGCTTCGACACGATGCAGCTCGGCGGCATCGCGCACACCGGAAGCCTTGTCGTTGGCCAGCGCCGCGCGCGCACTCGCGAAGTCTTCCTCGGCATGCCCGCGCATGACCTTGGCGAGGTGTGCGAGCGCCCGCTTGTGGGCGATGTGCGAGGGTGTGCCCTGCACGAAGGCAAGCTCGTCGCGGACAGCGTCGGGCAACTCCAGCTTGGCGAGGCGTGCCGGGGGCAGCTCGGAAAGCTGCCGCGCGAAGGCCAGCACGTCCAGGGCCTCGCGACGCAGCGCCGTACGGCTGGGGCCTTCGTCGAGCGCGTCGGCATGTTCGGTGGGGCGGGGCATGCGCGCTATAGTCGAGGGTTGCGAAACAAAGGTCAAAAGGAGTCTGCGTGAATTCTGATGTCACCGTTGCGGACGCCAGCGTTGCCGAGCTGGATCGTCTCGCGCAGCTGTCGGAGGATGTAATCCGCCGTGCCCGCGCCGCCGGCGCCTCGCAGGCGGAAGTCTCGGCCAGCGTCAGCACCGGGCTTGCGGTGAACGTGCGCCTTGGAGAGGTCGAGACCGTCGAGCGCAATCGCGATCGCGGGTTCGGCCTCACCGTGTATTTCGGGCAGCGCAAGGGCAGTGCCTCCACCGCGGATCTGAAACCGGCGTCCGTTGAGGCCACGCTGGCGCAGGCTTGTGCGATCGCGCGCTACACCGAGCCCGATCCCTGCGCCGGGCTCGCCGATGCGGCGTTGATGCAGAAAACCTTTCCCGACCTCGACCTGTGGCACCCGTGGGAGCCGTCCGTCGAGCGCGCTATCGAAATCGGCCGTGAAGTCGAGGACGCCGGGCGTGCCGACGCTGCGATCAGCAACTCCGAAGGCGCCAGCGTGGAGTGCGGCGGCGGCGTCGCGGTGTATGCGAATTCACACGGTTTCGTCGGCCGCGAGCGCGGCACCCACCACTCGATTTCATGTTCGCTGATCGCCGGCAAGGGCGACGCGATGCAGCGCGAAGGCTGGTACGAATACGTACGCGACGTGCACGATTTTCCGGACTTTTCTGCAATCGGCCGCACCGCTGCCGAACGCACGCTGGCACGCCTCGGTGCGCGCCGCCTCGGCACGCGCCAGTGTCCGGTGCTGTTCGCGCCGGAAGTCGCGCGCTCGCTGATTGGTCATCTCGTTGGTGCGGTGAGTGGTGGCTCGCTGTACCGGCACGCGAGCTTCCTGCTCGATCATGCCGGCAAGCCGGTGCTACCGGATTTCGTGGACATCATCGAGCAGCCGTTGCGGCCGCGCGGACACGTCTCCACGGCCTTCGATGCGGAAGGCGTGGCCACGCGCGAGTCCGCCCTGGTCACGGGTGGGGTGCTGCAGCGTTACGTGTTGGGGAGTTATTCCGCGCGCAAGCTGGGCCTTGTCACCACCGGCAATGCCGGCGGCGTGCACAACCTCGTGGTGGCGCCCGGCGCGCGCGATGGCGAGGCGCCGCAAACCTTCGCCGCGATGTTGCAGCGGCTGGGCACGGGGTTGCTGGTCAGCGATCTGATCGGGCAGGGTGTGTCGATCGTGACCGGTGACTACTCGCGCGGCGCCGCCGGCTTCTGGGTCGAGAATGGCGAAATCGCGTATCCGGTCGAGGAGATCACCATCGCCGGCAACCTGCGTGAGATGTTCATGGACGTGCAGGCGATTGGCGCGGATGTCGATCCGCGCGGTTCGATCCTGACCGGCTCGATCCTGCTCGGGCGGATGACCGTCGCGGGGGAATAGCGCCGCCGCGTAGCCCGCCGGTCAACCGGGGCCGCCTGCTGGACGTTACTGCCTTGTCTGTTCCAGGCAAGGTGAACCCATGGGCGCAACCGGCAATCCCGCGACCGCGGCAGTCAACCGATTCGGACTGGGTGCGAAGCCCGGCGAACTCGCCAGCGCGCACGAACCGCGTGCGTGGCTGGAGACCCAGGTCGCGCACGGTCCGGATGGCGCGCAATTCCTCGCGGGTTTGCCGAGCAGCGTCGATTACCTGCGCCGGGAAATCCAGCTGCGCGACACCCGCCGCGAGCTCAAGAAGGGCGGTCGCAGCCGGCGCGACTTCCTGACCGGCAACATGCAGGCGCAAGCCAGCGACACCAAGGAGGCGGCGGCCAAGTTGAAGCAGGCGCTCCAGCCGTATCGCAAGGAAGAACGGACCGACCTGCTGGCCGAATTCTCCGCGGGTATCCAGATTGCCACCGCCACCGCGACGCCCTTCGTCGAGCGCCTGGTGCGCTTCTGGTCCAACCATTTCGCCGTGTCGGTCGACAAGCGCCCGGCGCGCCTGTTCGCCGCGCCGATGGAGCGCGAAGCGATCCGGCCGCACGTCACCGGGCGTTTTGCGGACATGTTGCTGGCGGTTGAAACCCATCCGGCAATGCTGCTCTATCTCGACAACGTGCGCTCGGTCGGACCGAACTCGCGGTTGGGCCAACGCATTTCGTCACGCCTCGCACGCAATGGTGATGCCGACAAGGGCAAGGCCGGTGGCCTGAATGAAAACCTCGGTCGCGAAGCAATGGAACTGCACACCGTCGGCGTCAACGGCGGCTACACGCAGGCCGATGTCACCGAGTTCTCGCGCGCCCTGACGGGCTGGAGCGTGGCTTCAAAGCGCGAGTTCGCAAGCGGCCAACAGCCAGACTCGGCTTTCGTGTTCCGCGCCGCCGCGCATGAGCCCGGCGCGCGCCGCGTGCTCGGCAAGACGTTTGCGGAAGGCGGCTTCGAGCAAGGCAAAGCCGTCCTCGAATACCTGGCCCGTCGTCCCGCGACCGCGCGACATTTGTCGCTGCAACTGGCGCAGCATTTCGTGTCCGACGATCCGCCGCCAGCGCTGGTGGACCGCTTGGCGAAAAGCTACCTCGACCACGACACCAATCTTGCCGCCGTATATCGCACATTGATCGAGAGTCCGGAGGCGTGGGGCGAGGGTGCGCGCAAATTCAAGACGCCGCAGGATTTCGTGATTTCGGCACTGCGTGCCGGGCAGATCGACCTGCAGGGCCGGCCGCAGCCCGTGTTGGCGTTGCTGATGAATCTCGGCGAGCCGGTCTTCGATCCGCGCTCGCCGGCAGGTTTTTCCGACGCCGCAGCCAATTGGGTCGACCCGGACGGCTTGTGGAAGCGCGTGCAAGCGGCGGAAGCCTTGTCCGCACGCATGGCGTCCGGCGGTGGCGAGCCACTCGCGTTCGCGCAGGACATCCTCGGCCCGCTGCTGGATGACGACACCGCGCAAGCCATCCGGCGCGCGGAATCGAAACGCCAGGCCTACGCCACGCTGTTCGCCAGCCCCACGTTCCAGTGGAGGGTTTGAAGATGTTGACCCGCAGACAATTCCTTGGAACCGCCGCAGTCGGTGGCGCTACCTTGCTGGTTTGGCCCAGGCTCACCTTTGCCGCGACCGGTGCGGACACGCGCTTCCTGTTCGTGCTGCTGCGTGGCGGACTCGATGGCCTCGAATCGGTGCCGCCGTACGGCGATCCCGGCTATCAGGCGATCCGCGGCGCGCTGGCACTGTCGCCGTCCGCCGACAAGCCCGCGCACAAGCTCGACAACGTGTTCGCCTTGCATCCGTCGTTCGAATACGCCGCGCAACTCTACACGCAAAGCCAGTTCATGCCGGTGGTCGCGGCCGCGCCGCCGTACTGGGGCCGCTCGCATTTCCAGGCCCAGAACTGCGTCGAGAACGGCACCGCGAAGCCCGACGGCGCCCAGACAGGCTGGCTGAATCGCTGCATCGCCAGCATGCCGGGCGTGGCTGGGCTGGCGTGCGCGGCGGTGATGCCGCTGACGATGCGCGGTCCGGCCAAGGTCGAGACATGGTCGCCGCCGCTGCCCACCGAGGTCAATCCGATCCTGTTGCAACGCCTGCAGCCCTTGTACGCGGCTGACCCGCGCCTGGCCGCGCCGTTTGCGCGCGCGCTGGCGCAGCAAAACGATTCGCCGGTGCCCGAAGCAAGTGCGGCGATGATGGCGAACGGCGGCAAGTCGGCGAAGAAAAAATTGGGTGGACTGCCGGTGATGATGGGCGCGGCGGGCACCTTCATGGGCAAGACTGACGGCCCACGCGTCGCCTTCGTCGAGGACGATGGCTGGGATACCCACGCCAACGAGGCGGCGATCGTCACCCGCAAGATCGCCGAACTGGATGCTGGCCTGAAGGCGTTCCAGCAGTCCAGCGGGGCGATGTGGAACCGCACCATCGTGATCGTGGCGACCGAATTCGGCCGCACCGCGCACGTCAACGGTACCGGCGGCACCGATCACGGCACCGGTGGGTCGATGTTCCTTGCCGGTGGCGCGTTGCAGGGTGGACGCGTTGCCGGGCACTGGCCGGGCATCGGATCCGGCGAGTTGTATCAGGATCGCGACGTGCACGCGACCACCGATTTCCGCGCGGTGTTCAAGGGTGTGTTGGCCGGACATCTGGGTATTCCGGAGTCGCTGCTGGACTCACGCGTGTTCCCAGGTAGTGAGAACGTGGCGCCGATGCCCGGACTGGTCCGGAGCCCGCGTGCGGCCGCTTGAACGGGCCATCGACGGGTGACTTGCAACAACGCTTGACACCCGCCCTGCGCTGGTGGAGAGTCTGTGTGCGGGTTGTCACTCGCCCACTATCACTACTCTGAGGGGAGCAAGTAAATGAGCGTGCCACCTGAAGCCGTACCGCCCGGTCCGCCTGCTGCAGCTGGCGGAACCGACGACAAGAACCTCGCGATGATCACGCACCTGTCGGGCATCCTGCTCGGTTTCATCCTGCCGTTGATCATCTGGTTGATGAACAAGGACAACCCGGCCAAGGGCTATTTGACCGAGGAATCCAAGGAAGCCCTGAATTTCCAGATCACGGTGTTGATTGGATATGTGGCCTGCATGATCCTGACCGTTATCCTGATCGGCGCGTTCCTGCTGCCATTCGTGTGGTTGTTCAACTTGATTTTCTGCATCATCGCCGCTGTTGCGGTGAACAGCAAAGGCAGCTACCGCTACCCGATTGCACTGCGGCTGATCAAGTAACTCGAGGTTTGGCAAGGCAGCAACCGGAAAGCGGGCCGATGGCCCGCTTTCTTTTTGCAGTGATGGCACGCGGCGCCCGGGCTTGCCAGCCGCGGCGGTTCAGGTTTCGTCAGTGGCGTCGAACGGCCGTGCCGAATCCGGTTGCGCAAGATCCAGCAGCAACTTCACCCGCGCTTCGGCTTGCTGCAACGCGGCCTGGCAGTCGCGATACAGTGCGATGCCGCGTTCGAACGAACGCAGCGACTCGTCCAGGCTCAGTTCGCCATCCTCCATCTTCCCGACCAGTTGCTCCAATTCACCCAGTGACTGCTCGAAACGGGTGACGACATCGGTTTCCGGCGCTGTGGCCGCGGACTTGGCGGGAGACTTGGGCATGCGCGCAAACTAGCGCAGCACGGGTGACGAAGCAATCCGCCCGCGTTTCACGGCGCTTGCAAGTTTTGGCCCGCGCAGGGAAAATTGTCGGCTCGCTGTTGGTTTCAAGTGGTGGATGTAGCTCAGCTGGTTAGAGTCCCGGATTGTGATTCCGGTTGTCGTGGGTTCGAGTCCCATCATCCACCCCAGTTTTGTAAGAAGGTGTAGCAGGTTGCCTGGTCGTGGGGATGGCCCTCACCCCTTGCCCTCTCCCGCAAGCGGGCGAGGGGGAGTGATCGTCGCGCTGGTGCGCGACAGCTTCATTGATTGAAGCGGGGTCCCATCACCCACCACAAATTTTGTACAATGCGGGGTTTGCGGGCCGTTAGCTCAGTTGGTAGAGCAGGAGACTCTTAATCTCTTGGTCGTAGGTTCGAATCCTACACGGCCCACCATTTTCATCTGTTGCAACTGTTCGGCCTCACCCAGGCGCTACGCGCCCGGCCTGCGGTCGCCTTTCCCGCAAGCGGGCGAGGGGGAGTGATAATCGCGCTGCGCGCGATATCATTCCCGATTGAAGCGGGCGAGAGTGGCGGAACTGGCAGACGCGCTGGATTTAGGTTCCAGTGGGGCAACCCGTGCGGGTTCGAGTCCCGCCTTTCGCACCACGGAGCGCATCGACCAGGGATGGCGATTCCGAAAGTTCTGTCATGGATGGGATCTTTCGAGTTCCCTGGTCATGCCGGCGGCAACATGTCCTGCGGTGCTGCAAGCAAGCGCGCCGCGCGCAACGTGATTTCAGGAGTTCCAGACCACCATGCAAGTTTCCCTCGAAAACGTCGGCAAGCTCGAGCGCAAGCTGACTGTCAGTTTCCCCGCCGAGCAGTTCGAGACCAAGGTGCGCCAGCGCATCACCGAGCTGGGCCGCAGCGTGCGTTTGAAGGGATTTCGCCCCGGCAAGGTTCCGGTCAAGGTGATCGAGCAGCGTTTCGGCGAACAGGTGCGCGGTGAAGCGCTGTCCGACCTGATCGGCAGCACCTTCAGCGAAGCGGTGCGTGCGCAGAACCTGCAGCCGGTTGCCAACCCGAACATCGACACCGACGGCCAGCCGAAGGACGGCGAAATCGCCTACACCGCGACTTTCGAAGTCATGCCGGAGTTGCCGACGGTCGAGGTTTCCCTGCTCAAGGTCGATCGTCCCAAGGCCGAGGTCGGCGAGTCCGACGTCGACCACATGATCGAGACCCTGCGCGTGCAGCGCCGCGTGTTCGAGAAGGTCGCGCGCGCAGCCCAGCCGGGCGACATGGTGATCGTCGACTACTCCGCGCAGGCGGACGATTTCCGGCATCCGGCCGAAGGTCGCGAGCGTGCCGCCACCATCATTGGCGGCAACACCGCGCTGGCCCTGTTCGATGACGCCCTGAAAGGCCACTCGCAGGGTGATGAAGTTGCGTTCGATGCCGAGTTCCCGCCGGCATTTCCGATCCCGCAGTTGGCCGCGAAGCAGGCACACGTCGATCTGCGCGTCGGCGAAGTGCAGGAGCCGAAGACGCCGGAAGTGGACGCGGCATTCATCCGCAATTTCGGCATTGCCGATGGTTCGATCGAAACCTTCCGCAAGGAAGTGCGGGCCAACCTCGAGCGCGAACTGGACAACGCGCTGCGTGCGCGCCTGCGCAACGAAGTCGGCAGCAAGCTGGCTGCCACCTACGCGGACATCGAAGTGCCGAAGGTACTGGAGCGTGCCGAGGCCGAATCACTGGTGCGTGCGGCGATGCCGAACCTCGGCGAGCAGGCGATACCGGACGCGGCCATGGAGGCGGCCCAGCCGATCGCCCACCAGCGCGTGATCGCCGGCCTGTTGTTGCGCCAGATCGCTCAGGCCAACAACCTGCGGGTCGACAATCGCAAGGTGAACGAGCGCATCACCAAGATCGCCTCGACCTACGAAGAGCCCGAGCAGGTCATTGAACTGTATCGTGGCAACCCCCAGTTGATGGAGAACGTGCGCACCGCGGTGCTCGAGGATCAAGTTTCGGAGTGGGTGGCAGAACATGCCGACACGACCGAGGTGCCCTTGAGTTTCGAAGAGGTGATGCACCCGCAAGGCCCCGCGGCCTGAGTGCCGCGTCCATCCACGGGAGAATTCCATGCAGCACCCGATGAGCTCCGAAATCAAGAACCTGAATCTCGTGCCGATGGTGGTCGAACAGACCTCGCGCGGCGAGCGTTCGTACGACATCTATTCGCGCCTGCTGAAGGAACGCATCATCTTCCTGGTCGGCCCGATCGACGACAACGTCGCCAACCTGGTTGTGGCGCAGATGCTGTTCCTTGAATCGGAAAATCCCGAGAAGGACATCCAGTTCTACATCAACAGTCCGGGTGGCGTGGTTTCCGCCGGCCTCGCGATCTACGACACCATGCAGTTCGTCAAGCCGGACGTCAGCACCATGTGCATCGGCCAGGCCTGCAGTGCGGCCTCGCTGCTGCTGATGGCGGGCACCAAGGGCAAGCGTTTCGCCTTGCCGAACTCGCGCATCATGATCCACCAGCCGTCCGGCGGCGCCCAGGGCCAGGCCACGGACATCGAGATCCACGCCAAGGAAATCCTGTACCTGCGTGGTCGCCTCAACGACATCTATGCCCAGCATACCGGCAAGACGGTCGAGCAGATCGCCCACGACATGGAGCGCGACCGCTTCATGGGCGGCGAAGAGGCCAAGGAGTATGGCCTGATCGACACGGTGTTCGAACGGCGTCCCGACGAGACCGTGAAGTCGGCCTGAGACATCGGTCGCAAAGCCACGATTTTTCACCTGTTTCTGGTGCCCACACGTGCCTGCGGCACGCCGGACCCCCGGTCCGGCTGTGCTATGCTGCGGCCAGCATTGGGGCTTCCTGAATGACCGATCCACGAATGAACCACGGAGCTAAGCGATGAGCGAGGACCGGCCCAGCCGCGGCGGCGAAGGCGGCAAGATCCTGTATTGCTCGTTCTGCGGCAAGAGTCAGCACGAAGTCCGCAAGTTGATCGCGGGCCCCAGCGTGTTCATCTGCGATGAATGCGTCGAACTGTGCAACGACATCATCCGCGAAGAGCTGGAAGAAAAGGCCGCGTCCGGCCGCACCCAGCTGCCCAAGCCCCGTGAAATCATGGATACGCTCGATCAGTACGTGATCGGGCAGTCGCGCGCCAAGAAGGCGCTGGCCGTGGCGGTGTACAACCATTACAAGCGCATCGAATCGCGCGCGAAGAAGGATGAGATCGAGCTGTCCAAGTCGAACATCCTGCTGATCGGGCCAACCGGTTGCGGCAAGACCTTGCTGGCGGAAACGCTGGCGCGCCTGTTGAACGTGCCGTTCACGATCGCCGATGCCACCACGCTCACCGAAGCGGGTTACGTCGGCGAGGACGTCGAGAACATCATCCAGAAGCTGTTGCAGAAGTGCGACTACGACGTCGAGAAGGCGCAATCGGGCATCGTCTACATCGACGAGATCGACAAGATTTCGCGCAAGAGCGAGAACCCGTCGATCACCCGCGACGTGTCGGGCGAGGGCGTGCAGCAGGCGCTGTTGAAGCTGATCGAGGGCACGGTCGCCAGCGTGCCGCCGCAAGGCGGCCGCAAGCATCCGCAGCAGGAATTCCTGCAGGTCGACACCAAGAACATCCTGTTCATGTGCGGCGGCGCGTTCTCCGGCCTCGACAAGGTGATCCAGCAGCGTTCAGAGACCACCGGCATCGGCTTCTCGGCCGAGGTCCGCAGCAAGCAGCGCAAGCAGAACGTCGGCACGCTGCTGGCCAGCGTCGAACCGGAAGACCTGGTGAAGTACGGCCTGATTCCGGAGTTCGTCGGCCGCCTGCCGGTCGTGGCGACCCTGGACGAGCTGGACGAAGAGGCCTTGGTCAGGATCCTCACCGAGCCGAAGAACGCCATCACCAAGCAGTTCAAGCGGATCTTCGACATGGAGAATGTCGAGATCGAATTTCGTCCCGACGCGCTGAATGCGATCGCCAAGCGCGCGATCAAGCGCAAGACCGGCGCGCGCGGCCTGCGCACCATTCTCGAAAGCGTGCTGCTGGACACCATGTTCGAGCTGCCGTCGCTCGAACACGTCAGCAAGGTCGTGGTGGACGAGGCCGTGATCAATGGTCAGGCCGAGCCTTACCTGATCTACCGCGGCAATCTCGCACTGCCGCGCGCGGAAGGCGACGTGGCCTGATTCCGGGCGAATGACGCGCAACAAAAAACCCCGCGATCGCGGGGTTTTTTCATGGGCAAACGTGTTCGAAATTGGCGGAGCGGACGGGACTCGAACCCGCGACCTCCGGCGTGACAGGCCAGCATTCTAACCAGCTGAACTACCGCTCCGCACTGTTCCGATTTTGCTTGAACCGTCCGTGGTGCACTGCCGTTCGCCATCCATGGCTCACCGGTTCCGCTTCGCGCGAAGGTTCACCGGACCTTCGCAAGCGCTCGCGGAACCACCAGCTGAACTACCGCTCCGCACTGTTCCGATTTTGTTCTGCATTCTGCAGGAGAGCCGGAAGGTCCGACACTATCCGCGACTGTCGTCGCTCCCGCAAAAAACAGCATTCCTTCTGATTCCGCTGTGCAACATCCGGGTCGCACATTGTACCTGCAACGCCTCGATTCTTCCCGCAACCCTGGCGTCCCCACGGGGATTCGAACCCCGGTCGCCACCGTGAAAGGGTGGTGTCCTAGGCCTCTAGACGATGGGGACAGCGTGGGGATTGGTGGAGCCAGACGGGATCGAACCGACGACCTCTACAATGCCATTGTAGCGCTCTCCCAACTGAGCTATGGCCCCACGCAGGAAGCGCGCAAGAATACGTGGGATCGGGGTTCTGCGTCAAGTATTCCACGCCGAATTCCGCAAGAATTTCACCAGCAGGAGGACGGGCTTGCACGAAATCGAGTTCATTCGTGACCTTGCTTGCGTGATGCTGGCGGCGGGCGTGGTGGTTGTGCTGTTTCCGCGGCTGCGGATGCCGGTGCTGCTCGGCTACATCGTTGCCGGCGTGCTGATCGGGCCGCACATGCCGTGGCGGTTCCTGACCGACCAGCGCACAATGCAGTCGATCGCCAACCTCGGCGTGGTGCTGCTGATGTTCACGCTGGGGCTGGAGTTCAGCCTGCGGAAATTGCGCGCGATGGGTGCGGGCGTCGCGCTGGCGGGACTGGTCGAGGTCGGTTTGATGCTGTGGATCGGCATCGAGATTGGCCGGCTCGCAGGATTGAGCGGGCGGGAGGCACTGTTCCTCGGTGGCGTGATTTGCTTTTCGTCGACGATGGTGGCCTTGCGTACGGTGGCGGATCGCGGCTGGCGCGGGCAGGGTTTCGTCGCCGGCATGGTCGGCATGCTGGTGTCCGAAGAAGTGCTGACGGTGGTGCTGATCACGGTGTTGAGCGCGATCGCGGTCGGCAGCGCCGATACCACCGGGATCGCCTTCAAGGTCCTGTGGCGGATGTTGCTGTTCGTTTCGGTGGCGATCATCCTGGGCTTGCTGTTGCTGCCGCGGTTGCTGGATTGGTTGGCAACGCGCGGCCGTGACGAACCGCTGCTGATTACTGTGCTCGGCATCTGTTTCGGTGCCTGCCTGCTGGCGGTGTGGGAGGGGTTCAGTGTGGCGCTGGGCGCGTTCCTCGCCGGGGTGGTGGTGGCCGAAGCGCGCTGTTCGGACCGCATCGTGCGGCTGGTACGGCCGGTGCGCGACATGTTCGCGGCGATCTTCTTCGTGGCGATCGGCTTGCTGCTCGATCCCACGCAATTGCTGCCCTACCTCTGGCCGGCGCTGGGGCTGGCGCTGGCGGTGATTGTCGGCAAGACCGTGGCGTGCAGCGTCGGGGCGTTCTTGTGCGCCGGACGCAGCGCCCATGAGTCGCTGCGCACGGGCCTGACGATGTCGCAGATCGGCGAGTTCTCGTTCGTGATCGCGTCGCTCGGCATTACCGCTGGCGTGGTTGGCAAGTTCCTGTATCCCGTGACGGTCACGGCCGCGGTGGCGTGCATGTTGGTGTCGCCGCTGTTGTTGCGCGCGGAGCCGGCGATCCTGACGGGGCTTCGGCGTTTGACGCCGGCGCCGGTGCGCGCGCTTGCGCAGGGTTACCACGAGTGGATTGCAGGCACCTCGCCCGTGCGCCAGAACGTGGTGCTTGCGAAAATGCTGCGCCGATTGTTGTGGCATATCGCGGTGAACCTGGTGCTGGTGTGCGCGGTGTTCGGCATCGGTGCTTTCGTCAGCGCGATGGTGCCGCGCTGGTGGCCGGACTTGCCGTTGCCGCCCGTGGTGCGCCGCTCGCTGGTCTGGGCGACAGCGCTGTTCGTGTCACTGCCGATGTTGATCGCCGTCTATCGCAAGGCCGATGCATTGGGCATGCTGCTGGCGGAACTTGGCATCAGCGAGCAGGTGCATGGCGTGCGTACCGTGGGTTTGCGCCGGGTGCTGGGCAAGCTGGTGCCGCTGGCAACGCTGGCCGGCATGGCCCTGCTGGTGAGCGCGCTCGGCAGCAGCATCCTGCCGCCGCGCGGGGTGCTGGTCGCGTTGCTGGTGGTCGGCGCGTTCACGGTGTGGTTCCTGTGGGGCTCGCTGGTGCGGGTGCACGCGCGCATGCAGGCGGCGTTGCGCGACCTGGTCGAGAAGGAGCCGGCAACGCCACGCGAGTGAGTGGACGCCATGTCAGCGTGCGCGACCGGCACGGGTCAGCAAGCGGGCCAGCGTCAGCGCGAGCATCCAGCCGCAGCCGGCCAGACCCCAGATGGCGATTTCGAACGGCCACAGGTTGTGCGAGGTGGGATCGCGCATGCCATCGACGATGATGCGCAGGACCACGAAACCCATCACCACCAGCGGCACCAGTGCGGCCACGCGCCAGCCGTCGCGCCAGCGCCACAGGGCCCATACGGGCCACGCGATTCCGCCGACGGCGAATCCGAGCACCGCCAGCACGAAGCCGTAAAACACTGCGTCGTCGCCTGCGCTCGATGGGGTGTTCATGCTGGCTGCCTCAGCGGCGCGCTGCGCAGCCTGGTCCGCGGCGCCGAGGGTGCCCACCCACGCTGGCGGCGATGATGCATGCGCGGGCTCATCACTGGCGGTTACCGAAACCGGATAGGTCGCGACGACGTGCGTGCCGTCGATCGAGCCATCGCCTGCGCTGATGCGCACCTCGTCGACTTGGACGTCCGGCCGCGACAGGACAAACCAGCCCAACGCCTCACCGCTGCCGACCGGGTAGGCGCGCGACGGATTGTTGCCGGCGTTTGCGGGTTGGCCTTCGAAGTACGGGCGCGCCCAGATGTTCACCGGTTGGTCGCTGGTGTAGCGCAGGTGCAGATAGAAGGTCTGGCCTTTGTGCAGCGTGACCGCGTCGCCGGAAGGCCAGGTGTCGATGACCTGCACCGTGGTTTCGGCATGAGCTCCTGCAGCCGCCAGCGTGGCCATCACCATGCAGGCAAGCAGCGCCAGAATTCGCATTGCGAGCTTCCCCCGACCAGTTGCGTGCGCGAGCTTAGCAAAAACTGATCGGGATGACTCCAGCGATACGATGAAACAAAAGTCTCGTCATTCCGGGGCGGCCTGCAGCTGCATCGCAGGCCGAACCCGGAATCCAGCTTTTGCGGTTTGGACTGGGCGCTGTGGCTTCCGGGTGCCATTGCCGATCAAGCAGGCGCGCGGCCCGGAAAGACAAACTCTTGCTGCATCGCCTGCGTGAGGCGGACGGGTGTCTATGGCTTTGTCGTCGCCGCTGCCGCGCAGGCTTCCACCGTGCGTGGCTTGCAGGCGTACGGCAGTTGATCGGCCGGCTTGCCGGCAAGCGTGTTGTCGATCCAGCGGTTCACCACGTCCTTCAGTACCGCCATCGGCAGGCTGCCCTGACCGAGCACCACGTCGTCGAAATCCTTCAACGTGTATTTGTCGCCGAGTTTTTCCTTCGCCTCGTCGCGCAGCTTCAGGATGGTCTGCTCGCCGATCATGTAGCTGAGCGCCTGGCCAGGCCACACGATGTAGCGATCGACTTCGGTGCCGATGTTCTGGTCGGCCAGGGCGGTGTTGTCCTGCATGTATTTCACGGCGCGCGCGCGGCTCCAGCCGTACTCATGGATGCCGGTGTCGACCACCAGCCGCACTGCACGCCACATCTGGTAGTTCAAGTAACCGAATTTCGAATACGGATCGGTGTACAGGCCCATCGGCTGGTCGCAGAGTGTTTCCGAATACAGCGCCCAGCCTTCGCCGAAGGCGTTGTAGTAGGCGTAACGGCGGAAGTTCGGCAGGTTCTCCAATTCTTCCGCGACCGGGATTTGCAAGTTGTGGCCAGGGCGACCCTCGTGGCAGGTGAGCACCTGGATCGAGTACTTCGGCCGCGTTTCCGGCTTGTACAGGTTCACGCTCATGTACGGCACGTCGGCGTAAGCAGGATAGGTGTTCGGCGCCAGCGCCGCCGGGATCACCCGTACGCCCCACGGTTGCCGCGGCAGCAGCCACACGCCCAGCACCTCGGTGAGGTGCGGGTCGATCGTTTTTGCGGCGGCACGGTACGCTTGCAGAAGATCATCCGGGTTCTTGTAGTAGAACTTCGGATCAGTGCGCAGGTAATGCAGGAAATCCTTGTAACTGCCCTTGAACCCGACTTGCGTGAACACGTCCTGCATTTGTGCGTGGATCTGCTTGACCAGCTTCAATCCAAGTTCGTGCACCTGCGCCGGCGTCATGTCGGTGGTGGTGTAGTGGCGGACGAGGTAGGCGTAGTACGCCTTGCCGTCGGGCAGGTTGGATACGCCGATGCTGGTGCGTGCGTGCGGCAGGTAGTCTTCCTTGAAGAAGTCGAGGAACTTCGAGAACGCAGGATTCACCACGCCAGTGATCGCGGCCTTGGCTTCGTCGCGCAATTTCGTTTGCTCGGCGGCGGAAATGGAATCCGGCAACTTTGCGAATGGCGCGTAGTACGGGCTCTTCTCAGGGTCGGTCGCGATGTTGGCCGCGATTTCGTCCGGCACGCGCTCCATCACCACGCGCGGTTGCGTGATGCCGTGGGCCATTGCCAGCTGCATGCGCTGGGTGAATGCGGCGAGATACGGTCCGAGCGCATTCAACTTGCGGACCAGGTCTGCGTAGCCCTTGGCATTGTCGAAATGCGCGCCACGAAATTCGTCACTGGATAATTGCGGACCCCACAGCTGGGTGATCAATCCCTGGGCTTGGTCGGGAAACGCGGCGCCGGCGATCGCATCGTTCGCCTGGTATTCGAACAGGCGGTAACTCAACTGGTCGGTCGGGCTCAGTTTGGCGACGTCGATTTTTTTCAGCGCCGCCAGGTTCGCCTTGGCATCAGCGAGTTGTTGTTGTTCGTGCGCGATGCTCGGGTCATCCCATAGCTGCTTGTAGTCGCTGCTGCCGGCGGATGCTTTGGCGTGCTGCTGATTCCAGGCCTTGGCGAACAGCGCGTGCAGTTGCGCGGTCGGTGGGTCGGCGGCAGCTGAAGCGGTCGACGATGACGGCGCGGCGATGGCGCCGGCAGCAGCGAACGCGAGGGCGAAGGCAAGGGCGACGGCGTGGCGCATGCGTGGCGATCCGCGGGAAGGATCGGGCGACTATAACGCCGCGGTGGACAGCCCGGATGTGCAGGAAGTTTGCGTAATCAATCCGGCTGGTGCAGGCGCCGGATTGGCAGGGCACTTCAGGGCCGTCGCTCGTGGCGGATCACGATGCCCGCGCACAACAAGGTACCAAGCGCCAGCAGGAACCAGGTGATGGCGTAGCCGAGGCTGTGGTTGTAGATGCTGACCTTGGTAAGGCCCGCCACTGGCCAGCCCTTGGCATCGGCCGCAGCATCGGCGTCGACGAAGTAGGGGGCGACCTTGCCTGCCGGCAGGTGTTGCGTGGCAGCGATCGCAGCGACGTCGCGCGAATACCACAGGTGTTGTTGCGGCTGGTTGCGGCGCAGGAAGCCGCCGCCAGGTTCACTCGCGCGCAGCAGCCCCGTGATCGTCACGGTTCCGGACGGCGGCTGGATCGAAGCAAACGCCGGCTGTTTGGGCAGGCTGTCGGGGATGTAACCGCGATTGACCAGCACGATGAATCCGCGCGCGGTTGCGAACGGCATCATCACCCAGAGGCCGTAGCCGTCGCGGCTTGATCCGCGCACCAGCGTTTGCGCGTCGGGCAGGTAGTGGCCGTGCAGCGAAACGTGGAGGTATTGCAACTGATTGGCGTGCGGCCATTCGGCAGGTCCCGGTGCCGCCACCGGGGCGGCATGCACGCGGGTCTGCAGCGCGTGGCTGATGCCGAGCTTCAGGTGGTAGCGTTGCACCTGCCAGATGCCGAGCCAGACGAAGCCGGCAAACAGTACCGCCGCCAGCACCATCCAGAGCACGAACTTGCGACTGCGGAAGGGCCTGGCGAGCTGGCCCACGGCCGGAGGCATTATTTCTGCGTGGTGATGTGCTGGGTTTGCTGCGGCATCGGC
Organism: Rhodanobacteraceae bacterium; assembly: GCA_035688305.1. Classification (GTDB taxonomy): domain Bacteria; phylum Pseudomonadota; class Gammaproteobacteria; order Xanthomonadales; family Rhodanobacteraceae; genus 66-474. The sequence continues at coordinate 2,260 of DASSNC010000072.1, read as the reverse complement.
ATCATCAGGCTGTTCTCGGTCCACATCACCCAGATCGACGCGCCCAGCACGATGATCACCAGCACCGCGGAGAAGATGAAGGCCATCATGTTCCAGCCACCTTCAGAACGCGTGTCGAGGTGCAGGAAGTACACGATGTGCACGACGATCTGCACGACCGCCAATGCCAGCACGATGAAGATGGTCCAGCCGACGCTGGGGATGACATGCCCCATCACCAGCCAGAACGGGATGACGGTGAGGATGGCCGCCAGCACGAAGCCGGTGAGGTAACCGCGCAGGCTGCCCTGATGTTCGTGCAGGTTGGCGTCGGCGTGCCCGTTTGCAGTTGGCTGGCTCATCGCAGCACCCCCACGAGATATACGTAGCTGAAGACACCGACCCAAACGAGGTCGAGGAAATGCCAGAACATGCTGAGGCACTGCAGGCGGCGGATGTTGGCCTCGTTGATGCCGAACTTGCCGATTTGCACCATCAGCACGACCAGCCACAGGCAACCGACGGTGACGTGCAGCCCGTGCGTGCCGACCAGCGTGAAGAACGAGGACAGGAAGGCGCTGGTGCCAGGGCCGGCGCCTTCGGCAATCATCACCACGAACTCGTGGATCTCCAGCGTCACGAAGGCGACGGCCAGCAAGCCCGCGACAGCCAGCCAGGCCAGCATCGCGCCCTTGTGGCGGCGTTGCATTTCCAGCATCGCGAAACCGAAGGTGACCGACGAGACCAGCAGCAGAGCCGTGTTGACCGCGAGGCCCGGCAAGTCGAGCACTTCGGCCGCGGTGGGCCCGCCTGCGTAGTGGTTGCCCAGCACCGCGTAGGCGACGAACAGCGACGCGAACACGAAGCAATCGCTCATCAGGTAGATCCAGAACCCGACCAGCGTGCCGTTGTGGAGCGGCGGTTCCTCGCGGCAGAGGAATTCCGGCGGCGCGGTGTTCACGGTGTCGATGGCGGCGGTATTCATGCGGAGGCCTCTTCGGTGCGCGGCGCCCAGTTGCCGGTGTGCTCGAACGCGCGTATCTCCTCGGCCGGGATGTGCTCATCGCGGTGATAGTTGAAGGTGTGCACGATGCTGGCGACGATCACGCCGACGAAGGTGATGGCGGCCAGCCACCAGATGTACCAGACCAGCGCGAAGGTGCAGACGAAGGCCAGCGTGGCGATGATGAAACCGGAGCCGGTGCTGCGCGGCATGTGCACGGCGTTGAAGCCTTCCAGCGGGCGCTGGTAGCCGTGCTCCTTCATGTTTGTCCACGCATCGCGTGCATGCACGTTCGGAATGAAGGCGAAGTTGTAGGCCGGCGGCGGCGACGACGTCGCCCATTCCAGCGTGCGGCCATCCCACGGGTCGTTGCCGACCGCGTATTCCTTGCGGCGGCGGAAGCTGACGTAAATCTGGACCACGAAGGCAAAGATGCCGATGGCGATCAGGAACGCGCCGAATGCGGCGATGATGAACCACTTCTGCAGGCTCGGGTCTTCGAAGTGGCTCAGGCGGCGGGTCACGCCCATCAGGCCCATGATGTACAGCGGACCGAACGCGAACCAGAATCCGATCTGCCAGCACCAGAAGCTGACGCGGCCCCAGAACTCGTCCAGCTTGTAACCGAACGCCTTGGGGTACCAGTAATTGATTGCGGCGAAGATGCCGAACACCACGCCGCCGATGATCACGTTGTGGAAGTGCGCGACCAGGAACAGGCTGTTGTGCAGCAGGAAGTCGGCCGGCGCCACCGACAGCATCACGCCGGTCATGCCGCCGATGGCGAAGGTGAACAGGAAGCCCATCGTCCACAGCATCGGCACGGTGAAGCGCACGCGGCCGCGGTACATGGTGAACAGCCAGTTGAAGATCTTCACCCCGGTCGGGATCGCGATCATCATGGTGGTCAACGAGAAGAACGAGTTGACGTCCGCGCCCGAGCCCATCGTGAAGAAGTGGTGCAGCCACACGAGGTACGACAGGATCATGATCGCGACCGTGGCGTACACCATCGACGAGTAGGCGAACAGCGGCTTGCCGGAGAACGTCGGCACGATCTCCGAGTACACGCCGAACAGTGGCAGGATCAGGATGTACACCTCGGGGTGTCCCCACACCCAGATCAGGTTGATGTACATCATCAGGTTGCCGCCGAAGCCGGCGGTGAAGAAATGGGTGCCGGCATAGCGATCGAGCGCCAGCAGGAACAGCGTGGCGGTGAGCACCGGGAAGGTGGCGATGATCAGCCCGCTGGTGCACAAGGTCGTCCAGGTGAAC
>DASSNC010000063.1:0-51218 GCA_035688305.1 Rhodanobacteraceae bacterium | reverse complement strand
TGGAAACCAGCGGACGGTTCATCGTCAACTCCACGGTCGGGGTCCTTGGCATCTTCAATCCCGCTGGTGACATGCACCTACCCGCGAACCCCACGGATTTCGGCGTGACGCTTGCGCACTGGGGCGTGCCCGAGGGGCCGTTCCTGGTGCTGCCCTTCATCGGACCCACGACCACGCGTGACGTGTGGCGCCTGCCGGTGGACAGCTATTTCGATCCACTTGGGTGGTACGCCCGCGAGCATTCGTTTGCCTGGCACACGCAGTACCTGCCGTCGGCGGCCTACCTCGTCACCCTGCGCGCCAGCGCACTGCCGCTCGACCCGATGCTCGACTCGGCTTACGACCCCTACGCATTCATGCGCGATGCATACCGCCAGCATCGTCTGTTCCAGATCTACTACGGCAATCCACCGCTGTCGTCCATCGACACGCTACAGGGCAGTACTCCCGGCGCGAATGGCGACGAGGACATCGATGCGTTGCTGCAACAGCAGCAGCGGTACGAAAAGATCCATGCTGCGGTGACGCCGGTGCCGACTGCGCGATCAACTACCGCTCCGGCGCCGGCGAGCTCGGTCGCCGTACCCGCGCAGTCACCGCCGACGCATCCGGCGCAACACCCCGCTGCCCGCTGACCCGACCGCGCAAGCAGTGGCCTTCAGCCACCGGCTGCGGCTCTCCGCCGCACCGATGTTTCAGGCCACCTGACCCTGTTTGGCGGCGCGGTTGTCGCCCACGGCCCTTGGCAAACACCGAAACAGAGTCCACTCAGGGTGTGCCAACAGTCATGCTTGACAGCGATCCTTGTGTATTGGCATATTGATACACATGGACGCATCGCTGCTCACCATCCAACCCGCCTCGGCCGAACCGATCTATCGGCAGATCGTCGAGCAGTTGCGACGCCTGATCGCCGGGGGCCAGCTCACGCCGGGCGATTTGCTGCCCTCGGTGCGTGAGGTCGCTGGCTTCCACGCAGTCAACCCGATGACCGTGTCGCGGGCCTACAGCCTTGCCGAGAGCGAAGGTCTGCTCGAACGCCTGCGTGGCAAGGGCATGACGGTCGCCGCGGTCAGCCAGGCCACGCAATCCCAGGCCCAGCGCCTCGCCTTGCTGGAACCTCAAATCACTTCGCTGGCGCGCCAGGCCAGTGAACTCGAACTTCCCGCCGCACCGGTGTTGCGCCGGCTCGGCCAACTGCTGGAGGAGTGAAGCATGAACGCCGTTGCCAACGTCCCCGCCGTCGTATCCCAGGCGCCGCTGCAGGTCAGTGGACTCACGCACCGCTATGACTCGCAGCTGGTGCTGGACGGCGTGGACCTGTCGCTCGAACCCGGTAGCGTGCTCGGCCTGATCGGCCGCAACGGCGCCGGCAAGTCGACCTTGATCCGCGCGATGCTTGGCTTGCTGGTGCCAGACGCAGGCAGCGCCTTCGTGTTCGGCGAGCCTGCGCTGAGACTGCCGGACGCGGTCAAGGAACGGCTGGGTTACGTGCCGCAGCAACCGGATGCGCTGGCGTGGCTGACTGCCAGCCAGATGTTCGATTACCTCTCGCGGTTCTACCCGCGTTGGGACCACCGCTTCGTCGAAAGCACGCTGCAGCGCTGGAAGATCGAGCCGAAGAAAGTGATGGCGAAACTGTCACCCGGTGAACGCCAGCGCGTCGACTTGATCCGCGCACTGGCGCCGCAACCGGAGCTGCTGGTGCTGGATGAACCGGCCGCCGCGCTGGACCCGGTGGCACGCCGTGAGCTTTTGCGCGAGATTGCGTTGCGGGCGGGCGAGGCCGGCACCACGGTGTTGTTTTCCACCCACATCGTGTCCGATCTCGAACGCGTGGCGTCGGACATCGCCTTCCTGCACGACGGCAAGTTGTTGTTGCATTGCGCGGTGGACGATACCAAGGAACGCTACGCGCGCCTGTGGCTGCCGGCCAAGGTTGCCTACGCGGCGCCAGCATCGATGTTCGGCAAGCGCCGCCACGAAGACGGCAGCGTCGCGGTGGTGATCGAGCGCGACGCCGGCGGCGGTTGGCCCGAAGCCACCCAACTCCCCGGTGCGCGGGTTGACGCGCTGGGCCTGGAAGACCTGTTCGTGGAGATCGCCGAATGAACGCCGTGCACGGGCTGCCGTCCCATCCGCGCTCGACGACCCTGCACGGCAAGCTCCGCGCAGTCCTGCTGTTCGGCATGCTGCTGGTCAATCTTGCCGGCGTCACCGGCATTGCGCTTGGCGCCCACAACCCCCACGGCATCGCGCTGGGCCTGACCTCGCTCGCGCTCCTGCTGGCCGCGCTGGCATGAACCGCTTGCGCCCGCCGTTCGCGATGCTGTGCGCGACGATGGCGTGCGCACTGTTCCCGATCGTCGCCGGCGGTTTCGCCTTCAAGGGCCTGCTTGAGCTGCGCCGGCTTCCCCACCCGTTTCTGGCAAGTGTCCGATGAACGCCACCGCAGCCACCCTTTCCGCCATTGCTCCGGGAAATCGCATGCGCATTCTCGATGTCCTTGTGGTCCCGCGCTACGCCAACTCGCGGGTGACGCGCTGGACGGCCGGCGTGCTGTTCGCGCTGCTCTGCGCGGTGGCGCTGGCGCTCGGTATCTTCGTGCCGGACCCGCGCCGGGAAGCCATCGCACTCATCGTGTATGGTTTCGGGTTGGGTTGCCTGTGGCTGATGTGGCTGTCGGCCTTGCTGTTGATCGCGCGCGACGGGCGCCGTTTGCGTCTGGCGGGCGTGGTGCGCAATGCCGCAACCGCGACCGTGCTGTATGCGGTGGCCTGCATCGCGGTGCCCGTCGCGATCATCACTGCCACCGGCGGGAACGTGGCGCTGGCGGTGTTGTACCCGGCGCTCGCGATCGCGGCCAGCCTCGCATTCGTGTTGTTCCCGCGTTACCTCGCCACCTGGTTCGGCTTCCTGCCCGCGATCTACATTGGCCTGCACAATGTTGGCTGGGTGCCTTCGCCGCTGGATTCCAGTTTCCAGCATGGCGCGTGGGTGGCGCTGGTGGTTTTCGCCGTGGCCGACGTGATCCGCTGGCGAAAGTTGCTGCGCAGCGAGGACAACGATGCCTCGGGCTGGCGCAGCGCGATCCTCATGCAGTTCCGGCGCAACCTGGTATCGCGTGACTGGGGCTTCGACCGGCAGTGGGACTTTCGGCGTTCCGAAAACCGTTTGACCAACGTGGATCTTCGTGGCGTCGGTCCAGCAGCTCCCGTCAATGGCATCCGCGTGGTGCTGGGTGGCTGGTACCTGCCGCAAAGTTGGCGCGCACGGCTGGGCACGTTCGCGCGCGTGGCGTTGCCGGCACTGTTGTTCATCCCGGTGATGTGGGTGGTCAACATCGGCCACGCACATTCAGTGCTCAAGGCGTGGCACGTCGTCAGCGTCAGCGCCGGCCTGTGGCTGGGGGTGTTCGGCGCGTTCATGCTGGCGCTTGCGATCGGTGGAGTCGTGAACCGCCGCTGGCGCCAGCACGCCAACATGGGACTGCTGGCACTTACCCCGGGACTTGGCGGCAGTGGCGCCGTCACGCACGTCAGCCACGCGATTTTCAACGGACCCACACGCGCCTTCGTGTTGTTATGGATGTGCCTTGCGCTACCCACCCTGCTGTGGTTTCACAATCCCATGGCGGCGTTGCTCGGAACCCTGTTCATCATGGCGATGGCGGCCTTGCTGGCCATGTACGTGTTCCGTGTCCTGCTTGGACGTCCATTCGGCCTGTTCGCGAAAATCGTGTTGGGCGTGGTGCTGGTGGTGTTGGCGGACGCGAGCTTCATCTTCGCGACCATCACGGGCGAGGGCCGATGGAGTGGCGGCTTGCTGGCGCAATGGCTGGCGGCGCTGGCCTGGTTGGCGTTGATCGCGTGGGCGGCGTGGCAAGCCTGGAAGGCTTGGCACACATTGCAACAACAGCCGCATCCGTTCCTCGCGAACGCACCGTGAAGGCCATTGCAACCCTGTGGCATTTGCAGCGCGCGCGCCTTGACGTTAAAAGCGCTCGCATCGGACATACCTCCGGGAGGGTCCGTCGGTGGGTACTTGCTCGCTGCGGGCGGTTATTGGAAGCGCACCCGCAGGCCTTCCTCGCCAGCGGGCCAAAGTGATCACCCGCTAATCGGCTTCCCGGCCCGCAACGCGCGTGAACAACTTCGCGAAGCCGCGCCGCAATGCCTGCAGGCCGCGCCAGATTTTCGGGAGCAACCAGACCAGCAGCAGCACGAACAACGCCAGCAACAGCAGGAACACCAGCGGGTGCTGGAAGGCCAACCACAGGCCCAGCAGCAACACCCCATCCTCGCTGAAGCTCAAACCCCAGTTCGAGAACGGTTCCGGCGATGTGTTGACCGCCGCGCGCGTACCGGCCTTGGCGACATGTGTGCCGGCGGCCAGGGCGCCACCGGCGATTGCCGCGATCGCCTGGACTTCCGGTGAAGCGTGCGCGAACACGCCCCATGCCAGCAGGGCACCCAACGGCACGCGCACAAAGGTCTGCACGCTGTCCCACGCCGAATCGACCGCAGGCACCTTGTCGACGAGGAACTCGATCACCAGCAACGCGCCGGTGGCAATCAGCACCGGCGTGTGTGACAACACGGTGAGCTTGTCGGGCAGCGTGACGACGTGGAAGCGCTCGAGCATGCCCACGATGAAAAGCGCGGCGTACAGGCGAAACCCGGACGCCCACGACAGCACCCCGGCCAAGGCGATGGATGAGGTTGCGAGCATGGTCACGTTCCTCGGTTGCGGGCGGTACCGACGATACGCCAGCACGCTGGCAGTGCGCTATGATCCGTCCAAATCCACTGCATGGCACGCGCATGATCTGGGCCCTGGCATTCGTCACGCTGCTGGCACTGGTGGTGGCGTTCACGACGCACTCGCCGGGGCTGGTCGCGTTCGGCCTGTTCATCGGCCTCATCGGCGTGGTCACGCTCGCCGTGATCTTCATCGATCGCCACATGCGTGCCAACTCGCGTCCCGAACACATGACCAAGGGCGAGCTGGAAGCACTCAAGGCGACGCTGCGCAAGAACGCGCCGCCAACGGCGCAGCTGCCGCCCTCGCAAGATCAGTGACAGCACCCACTTCCGCGCTGCCGATTCCTTTTTGCTACGCTTGCAGACTTGCGATGGCTTGAAGGAGATTCGCGATGAGCAAGCTGCATGCCGTTCCGTCCGCGTTCGCAGCCGCCGAGCAGACTCCGCCCGACGCCTATGCGCGCCGTTACGCCGAATCGCTGCGCGATCCGGAAGCGTTCTGGGCCGAAGCGGCCAGGCGTCTGGACTGGATCAAGGCGCCGACACAAATCAAGGACGTCTCCTTCGATCCCGCGAACCTTCACATCCGCTGGTTCGCCGACGGCGTACTGAACCCGACGGTCAGCTGTCTCGACCGGCATCTCGCGACCCGTGGCGACAAGACGGCATTGTTGTTCGAAGGCGATGATCCGGGCGTCTCGCGCGCGCTGACCTATCGCGAACTGCATGCCGAAGTGTGCAAGTTTGCCAACGCGCTCAGGAACCTTGGCGTGCGCAAGGGGGACCGCATCGCGATCTACATGCCGATGATCCCCGAGGCTTGCATCGCGATGCTGGCCTGCGCGCGCATCGGCGCAATCCATTCGGTGGTGTTCGGCGGGTTCTCGCCGGACGCGTTGGCCGGACGCATCGCCGATTCGCAATGCAAGCTGGTGATCACCGCCGACGAGGGCCTGCGCGCCGGCAAGAAGATTCCGCTCAAGCACAGCGTCGATGAGGCCTTGTCCCGACCCGGAACCACCAGCATCGAAACCGTGGTGGTGGTGCGGCGCACCGGTGGCGCCATCGACATGCAGTCACCGCGTGATCGCTGGTGGCACACCCTCGTGGACGGCCAGCCGTCCGAATGCGAACCCGAGCCGATGAACGCGGAAGACCCGTTGTTCATCCTGTACACCTCCGGCAGCACCGGCAAGCCCAAGGGCGTGCTGCACACGATCGGCGGTTACATGGTGTGGGTGTCGCTGACCCACGAAGCGGTCTTCGATTTGCGCGAAGACGACGTTTATTGGTGCACCGCCGACGTGGGCTGGGTCACGGGTCACAGCTACATCGTCTACGGGCCACTCGCCAACGGCGCGACCTCGCTGGTGTTCGAAGGCGTGCCGAACTGGCCGGACGCCTCGCGCATCTGGCAAGTGTGCGACAAGCACCAGGTGACCATCCTGTACACCGCGCCGACCGCGATTCGCGCACTGATGCGCGATGGTGACGACCCGGTCCACAAGACCTCGCGGAAGTCATTGCGCCTGCTGGGCTCGGTCGGCGAGCCGATCAACCCGGAAGCCTGGGAGTGGTATTTCGGCGTGGTCGGCGAGGGCCGCAGTCCGATCGTCGACACCTGGTGGCAGACCGAAACCGGCGGCATCCTGATTTGCCCGCTGCCGGGCTCGACGGTGCTCAAGCCCGGCGCCGCAATGAAGCCGTTCTACGGAATCCAGCCCGCGCTGGTGGATGCCGATGGCAACCGCATCGAGGGCGAGGGTGAGGGCAACCTTGTGATCCTGGATTCCTGGCCCGGACAGATGCGCACGGTGTATGGCGATCATCAGCGTTTCATCGATACCTATTTCAAGGCCTATCCCGGCATGTATTTCTCCGGCGATGGCGCGCTGCGCGATGCCGACGGCGACTGGAAGATCACCGGACGCGTCGATGATGTGATCAACGTATCCGGCCACCGCATCGGCACCGCGGAAGTTGAAAGCGCGATGATGGCCGACGAACGGGTCGCCGAAGCGGCGGTGGTGGGCTGTCCGCACGACATCAAGGGCACCACGATCTATGCCTTCGTCACGCCCAAGGAAGGCGTGGCGCCAAGTGACGCGTTGAGGCGCGAACTCGTGACCGGCATCCGCGAGCGGATCGGTGCGTTCGCAGCGCCCGAGTTTCTGCAATGGGCACCGGCCCTGCCGAAGACGCGTTCCGCGAAAACGATGCGCCGGATTTTGCGCAAGATCGCCGAAGCAGGCCGCAACGAGGTCGACCTCGCCACGCTTGGCGATACCTCGACGCTGGCGGATCCGTCGGTGGTCAAGCGCCTGTACGACGAGCGCGTTCGCCATTGACGCCTGTGCAACACTGATGTCACCACCCAACCCGACCTTCCTCGCCACCGCGCCTGCGGTGGCCGCGGCGCAGCTGGATGATGGAAGCGTCCACCTTTGGCGGATTCCCTACCGACCGGAACAACGCCGCGCGCCGTTGCTGGCGTTGCTGGGCGACTATCTCGGCGTGCCCGCCGAGGATGTTTCCGTGCTCACCGCACCCGGTGGCAAGCCTCGACTCACGGGCTCGGCGGCCGCACGCGGGGCGCGTTCGCGACTGGATTTCAACTGGTCCCACAGCGGTGACTTCGCACTGATCGCGCTGGCCCGTGATCTTGCGCTCGGCGTGGACATCGAACATCTTGCCAAGCGACCACGCGCGCTCGAGATCGCCGAACGCTACTTCGATCCTGGCGAGGCCGAAGCACTCGCCGCATTCGGTGAGGCTGACCGCAAGCGTGCGTTCATTGCGTTGTGGTGCGCCAAGGAGTCCGTGCTGAAGGCCCAGGGTACCGGCTTGTCGTTTGGCCTGGAGCGCCTCGCGTTTCGACTTGACGGGCAGGGTCTGTGGCAGCTTGCGCGAATCGACCCCGCCCTGGGCAGCACTGGCGAGTGGCAGATTGCCGGATTCGAGGCCGCGCCGGAGTATCGCGGCGCCCTCGCGTGGCGCGGCACCCCCCGGCCCCTGCATGCGTTCCAGCCACCCACGGAGCACGGCCAGGATTGAGCGGAACTCAGGCCCCGGGATGATGTCCAAATGGGTGCGGGCGGTCTCCCCGCGTGTTGTCGGCACCCCAAGGCCGGCAACCATGCACTCATCCGGCGCGGACAACCTCCGCGCCGCTTTTTTTGTGCAATGATTGCGGGCCACCTTGATGCCGGCGCGGCACACCGCAACGATGGTGGCCAGATTCCGCGCATGTTCGCAGGACAGATTGCCCGCAATGACGACGCTCAGCGTCAATCTCAACAAGATCGCGGTTCTGCGCAATTCACGTGGCGGCTCGCAACCCGACCTGGTGACTGCCGCCGAAACCTGCATCGCCGCCGGCTGCGGCGGCATCACGGTGCACCCGCGCCCCGATCGCCGCCACGTGACGGCCGAAGACGTCGCGACGCTTGCCGCGCTGACGCGCGGCAGGGTGGAATTCAACATCGAAGGCAATCCGTTCGCGCCGGCGCGGGCGGGCTATCCGGGGCTCGTCGAGTTGGTGCGGCTCGCCCGGCCGGCACAGGCGACCCTGGTTCCTGATGGCGACGGTCAGCTCACTTCGGATCACGGCTTCGATCTCAGCCGGGACCTCCGGAAATTGACGCCGCTGGTAGCTGAACTCAACTTGATCGGTTGCCGGGTATCGCTGTTCGTCGATGCCGGTGCCCGCGACGGTTTCGGGGAGGCACGCGCAATCGGCGTTGCGCGCGTCGAGCTGTACACCGGCCCCTTTGCGCACGCGTTCGAGGCGGGTGATTGCATGCAAGCCCTGCAACGCTGCGCCGACACCGCGACAGCCGCCCACGCTGCCGGGCTCGGCGTGAATGCCGGGCACGATCTCAACCAGCGCAACCTTGCCACCTTCCGCGCTGCGATTCCCGGGCTTGCGGAAGTTTCGATCGGCCATGCCCTGATCAGCGAAGCGCTGTATGCCGGATTGGCGCCCACCGTCCGCAACTACCTCGCGCTACTGGCCTGAAAAAAATGCCGCGCGGTGCGCGGCATTTCGTCGGTTTGCGATGGCGCCAACTTTGCTCAGCCGCCGTTTTTCGCCTTCCCGGCAGTGATGAAGCCCAAGTGCACCATGCCGGCATCCTTGGCCTCCTGCATCAGCTTCTTCACCACACGCCACGGCGTTTGCTGGTCTGCGCGGATGTTCAAGGCTGGTTGCGGCACCTGGGTTGCGGCAACGCGCACCTGCGCGTTGAACTCGGCGTCCGTGTACGGGACATCGTTCCAGTACAAGCTGCCGTCCGCCTGCACCGCGAGATCGATCGGCGGCACCTCGATGGTCGCGGGCTTGGTACTGGGATCGGCTCGCGGAAGCTCGACCTTGACCTTGTGTGACATCAGCGGCGCCGTGATCATGAAGATGATCAACAGCACGAGCATCACGTCGGCCAGTGGAGTCACATTGATTTCGGCCTTGGGGATGTCGCTTCCACTGCCGCCGCCCAAACTCATTGACATGGCGTCGTTACCTCAATTGCCGAAACCAATCTTCACGACGTTGTAGCGGCGCGCCTGCGCCATTACCACGGCCATGAAGTTGTACGGCGTGTTGTCGTTGGCCTTGATGTTCACTTGCGGCTGATCGTCGACCGACTTGGCACCGATCGTCGCAAATTGCGCCTGCAGCTCGACGTCGCTGATGGTCAGGCCATCCCAGGTCATGGTGCCGTCGGCGTTGACGTACAGATCCTTCGGCGACGGCGGATTTTCCGGCGGCTTCACGTTCGGGTTTGGCTGGGGCAGGTCGATCTTGATGTTGTGCTGCACGATCGGTGCCGTGATCATGAAGATCACCAGCAACACCAGCATCACGTCGATCAGCGGTGTGACGTTGATGTCGGCGACGGGACCGCCGCCGCTATTGGTACTCATGCCCATGCCCAGGCCCTCTTACTTCTTGGCCGCCGGGGGGGTGGCCGCTGCTGCCGGACGCGCAGCCATCGACGACGATCCCATTTCAACGCGGGCACCCGTGGCGAAGAAATCGTGCAGGTCGTGCGCGAACTCATCGAAGTGCGCGATGGTGACCCGGTTGGCGCGCGAATAGGCGTTGTAGGCGATCACCGCCGGGATGGCCGCGAACAGGCCAAAGGCGGTCATGATCAAGGCCTGGCCGACCGGGCCCGCAACTGCCGAAATCGAGGATTCACCGCTGGCGCCGAGGCTGATCAGCGCGTAGTAAATGCCCATCACGGTACCAAGCAGGCCGACGAACACCGCAGCGGAGCCGACGGTGGCGAGGATGGTGAGACCGCCTTCGAGGTTGCGGCTTTCGCGATCGACGCCTTGCCGCAGCGCGCGATCGACAAACTCGGAGCGGTTGAGTGCCTCGACCATGCGGCTGCCTTCGTGCCGCTGGTGATGCGCGGCGGCCGATGCTGCATCAAGCGCGATCTTCGAGAACGGCTCGGAGCGCGGCTGCTTTTCCATCACGCGCACGGCATCCTGCGCCGATGGCGTATCCCAGAACTTCTGGATGACCTTGCTCATGCGCGAGCGGATCTGCGCGTTGCGGATCGCGATTGCGATGATGTAGTACCAAGACATCACCGACATCACCAGCAGCACGATCAGTACAAGCAAGTCAATCGCGTGTGCCAGCGGGTGGGTGAAGATTTCGGTAAGGAACTCGCTTGCGCCCACCTTGGTGAGTGCCTGCGCATTGGTGGTGCCCGCGGCCTCGGCGGCGGCGATTGCTGCTTGGATCATGGCGCTACCCTTCCTTCACTTGTAACTGATGGAACAAAGATGGACGGACTCTAACGGATTCGTATCCGTGGAGGGTGAAGTTTCTATTGCAGATGGAAGTCGACCGGGATGCGCACGACGCCGCCCGTGGGCCTGCCGTTTGTGATACCCGGATTGAAGCGCCAGTGACGGGCGGCTTCTTCGGCCGCGCGGTCGAGGATCCGGTACCCGCTGGACTTCTCGATCTGCACGTCCGTAACCTCGCCCTGCGCGTTGACGGTAACGGCAAGGATGACCGTGCCCTGCTGCATCTGGCGCGCAGCCTGGATCGGGTACGCCGGTGGATGCCGGTTCTTGTAGCTGATGTCATACGAAGCCGCAACATCGGCTGGCGGCGGTGGCGGCCGCGGCGGCGTCGGCGGCGGAGCCGGCGTCGACATCACGGTCTGGATCTGCACCGGCGGCGGTTGCGGTGGCGGCAACGGCGGCGGCGGCGTCCGCACGATCTTCACTTCCTTCGGCGGCGGCTTCTGGGTTGGTGGCGGCGGCGGCGGCGGCGGCGGCGGTGGTGGTGGCGGCTTGATGAAGTTGACGCTCACGACCGCCTGCTTTTTCTTCGCCATGGTATTTGGCGGGCCGGACGGCGCCAGCAGCATGATGAGCATGCCGGCGTGCAACGCGATCGCGACTGCGATCGCGATGGTGCGCCACCAGTTGAACTTGTTGCTGCGGGCTCGAGCCGACGTACGTGCCATCGTGTGTTGAACCAATCGCTGACCTGTTGGGCCCGACTGTGGTCGCCTCCCGATCCCCGGGATGACGCCGCAAGCAAGGCGGCGGAAAAGTCTGAAACGTTACACCAGCATCGTGGCTTTGCCTAGTGGCAACGCCCGAAATATGTCGAGTGATTCTACAAATCAGGTCGCCCGGACGGCCACCTACTTGTGTCCCAGGTTCTTGAGCATGCGGCGCGCATCCGAACTTGTCTCCGGATCCTGCGCGGCATGCTTGTAGGCGGCGATCGCCGCCGCCTTGTTCTTCAAGCCAAGTTCGACGTTGCCCAGCGTAAGCCAAGCCGCGCCGACGCGCTTGAATCCACCTTTGGCGAGCGCCTGCTTGAGCGCGGCCTGGGCTTCCTTGTCCTGTTTCCCGGATCGCGCGAGCATCTGACCACGCAGGAAATCCACTTCCCCGGTTTTTGCGTCAGGCGCGGCCTTGGTGTAGGCCGCCACGGCGTTGTCGTAGTCATGCGCGATGGCGTATGAATCACCCAGCAGTTTGTAACTGTCGTAGCCCGGCTGGACGATCCCCTTGTCCATGCCTTCCTTCAGCACGGCCACCGCCTTCATGGCGCTCGCCTTGGGATCATCACTGTTCTGTCCGAGGTTGTCGTACATCTTCGCCATGTTGAGGTAGCCAGTCGCGTCCTTGATCTGGCCATTGGCGCGGGCGCGCTCCAGCAGCGCGAGCGCCTTCTTGTCCTGGTGCGAGTTGATGTAGATCGCGATGACGTTTTGCAGCAGGGTGCTGTTGTTGGGATCCTTGGCCAGGGCTGCCTCGGCCAACTTCGCCGCGTCGTCGTATTTGTCCATCGCGAAATAGCTGGCCATCTCGATCTGGTCCCAGCTTGACTGTGGCTTGTCGGTCAACGCCTTCGCCTTCTCGATCGCAGCCACGGCTTCCGGGTATTTCTGCAAGCGGTAATACGCGTTGCCCTGCAAGGCATACACGTCTGCCGATTGCGCACCGCTTTGCTTCATCCAGCTGTCCAGCGTCGCCAGGGCGTTGCTGTAATCCTCGTTGGCGATGTACATCTGCGCGAGCGTTTCCAGGCCCTGGAAATAGCTGTCGTTGTTGAGTGCGTTGCTGTCAAGCGCCTGCTTCTGTAGCGCGATCGCGCCCTTGGTGTCACCGGCGCGATATTTCACCTGCGCCAGCCCGAGCAACGCCATCGACTTGGCGTACGGCTTGGCATTGCCGTCGACGATGGGCTGCAGATCCTTGCCGGCGGTGGCGGCATCCCCGCTGTTCGCTGCCTCCAGGCCCTCGTTCAAGGCCTTGGCTTCCCGGCTCGTGACAGTGGTGTCGGCCGGCTCCTTGCGGGTGGCGTTGGGAAACTTGGTTTCGTGCTTGGCCGACTTATCCTGTTTCTCTTTCTGCTTCTGCTGGTCGCACTTGCCTGCCAGCATCTGGATGTCGTTGCAACGCTCGCCGGCCATCTGCGCCGTCGCCAGTGGCGCGACGCTCGTCAACAGCAGCGCGAAACCGATTCCGGCGGCCAGCGATCGGAGCTCGAACTTCATCAGGAATCCTCTTGCCACATTCAGGCGCGTTACTGGCGGGGAGGGTGAGGGTAGCGCGGTCCATGCGCAAAGCTCAAGTACCCGATACCCGGAAGCGGCAAATCGGTTCAGACGTCCAGATTGCCAACCCGCAGCGCATTGCTCTCGATGAACTCGCGACGCGGCTCGACCACATCACCCATCAGCGTCGAAAAGATCTGGTCGGCCTCGACCGCATCCTCGATGCGCACCTGCAGCAGGCGCCGCGACTCCGGATTGACCGTGGTTTCCCAAAGCTGCTCGGGGTTCATTTCGCCGAGGCCCTTGAAGCGCTGGATCTGGCGTCCCTTCTTGGCTTCATCGAACAACCACGCGCGTGCTGCACCAAAGGTGGCGACCGCCTGGACAGCGTTGCCGCGTCGAACTTCGCCGTCCTCGCCAGCGAGGCCGTTGAGGGCGCGCGCAACCTCGAGCAAGGGCCTGAAATCCGCCCCGGAAAAGAAACTGCGCGGCAGTACCCAGGTGTGTTCGGTGCCGTGCTGCGCTCGCCGCAACAGCCACGCAGCGGGATGCTGTTCGGTTGCCTCTCGCAGCTCGAGTGCAAAGTGCGGTTGCCCAAGACCCGTGGCACCCAGTTTGGTGGTGAGGCCGGCCGCCCATGCCTGCAGCGCGGCCGCGTCATTCCACAGTGCGTCTTCGAGCGGTGGGTAGTCCAGCATCGCCAGGAATACGCTGGTATCGCCGCGCTGCGCGAGGCGCCCGATCTGGTCGATCGCGGCCTGGTACTGGCGCAACAACGTTTCCAGCGGCTCGCCCTTGATCGCCGGTACGCCCGCAGCCGGAGTCCACGCCGCCTCCTGCACCGCGCTCGCAATCAGGTACTGATTGAGCGCCGCGTCGTCCTTCAGGTACAACTCGTTCTTGCCCTGCTTGATCTTGTACAACGGCGGCAACCCGATGTAGATGTGGCCGCGTTCGATCAGTTCCGGCATCTGCCGGTAGAAGAACGTCAACAGCAGGGTGCGAATGTGCGAGCCGTCGACGTCCGCGTCGGTCATGATGATGATGTGGTGGTAACGCAGCTTGTCTGCGTTGAACTCGTCCTTGCCAATGCCGGTGCCGAGCGCCGTGATCAAGGACCCCACCTCGGCCGAAGACAGCATGCGATCGAAGCGCGCCTTCTCGACATTGAGGATCTTGCCCTTCAGCGGCAATACGGCCTGGGTCTTGCGATTGCGGCCTTGCTTGGCCGAGCCGCCGGCCGAGTCGCCCTCGACCAGGAACAACTCGGACAGCGCCGGATCGCGCTCCTGGCAATCAGCCAGCTTGCCCGGCAGGCCAGCGATGTCGAGCGCGCCCTTGCGACGGGTCAGCTCGCGGGCCTTGCGCGCGGCTTCGCGCGCACGCGCGGCATCCACAACCTTGCCGGCGATCAGCTTGGCGTCGCCCGGGTGCTCAAGCAGGTACTCGTCGAGCTTGCTGTTGACCGCCTGCTCGACGATGCCCTTGACCTCGGATGACACCAGCTTGTCTTTCGTCTGCGACGAGAACTTCGGGTCCGGTACCTTCACCGACAGCACGGCAATCAATCCCTCGCGCATGTCATCACCGGACAACGCAACCTTGGCGTTCTTCGCCAGTCCCGATTGTTCGATGTAATTGCTGATGGTTCGCGTCAAGGCGGCGCGCAATCCGGTGAGATGCGTGCCGCCGTCTTTTTGCGGGATGTTGTTGGTAAAGCAGAACACCGACTCCTGATATCCGTCGGTCCACTGCATGGCCAGCTCGACCGTGGTGCCATCGACCTGGGCGCTGAAACTGACCTCGTTCGGGTGCAACGGAGTCTTGAGCGCCGACAGATGCTGCACGAAGGCGCGGATCCCGCCGTCGTACTGGAACACATCAATCTTTCCAACCCTTTGATCTTCAAGGGTAATTTTTACACCGGAGTTCAAAAACGCCAGTTCACGCAGGCGTTTTGCGAGGATCTCGTAGTGAAACTCGATGTTGGTGAACGTCTCCGGACTCGGCAGGAACCTCACGGTCGTGCCGCGGCGATCCGACTCGCCAACCTCGCGCACATCGAACAACGGGTCCCCGAGCCGGTATTCCTGCTGGTACTCGTGGCCGTTGCGGTAGATCGTCAGCCACAAATGTTCGGACAAGGCATTGACCACCGAAACACCGACGCCATGCAAGCCGCCTGAAACCTTGTAGGAGTTGGCGTCGAACTTGCCGCCGGCATGCAGGACCGTCATCACGACTTCGGCCGTGGAACGCCCTTCCTCGGGATGGATGTCGATGGGGATGCCGCGGCCATTGTCCGCCACGCTGACCGTCCCATCGTCGTGGATCGTGACCTCGATGTGGTCGCAAAAACCGGCGAGGGCTTCGTCGATCGCGTTGTCGACGACTTCGAACACCATGTGGTGCAGTCCCGTGCCATCGTCGGTGTCACCGATGTACATGCCGGGGCGCTTGCGCACCGCTTCGAGACCCTTGAGGACCTTGATGCTGCTGGAGTCGTAAATGTCATTCATGGACGAATTCTCGAACGAGCGGGATGGCGCAGCCACAACCTTTCAATTATAGCGGGTCTGGCACATCCCCACCGGGTGGGCGGAGGGCCGGGTTGATACGGGTGTGTTCCACGTGGAACACGTCGGCGACCGCCCGGGCTTTCGGTCCGGGCTCCATGGTTGCGGTCAGCCACGCCTGCAGCGGCTTCCCGGCAAGCCAAGCCACCACCTTGTCGGCGTGGTCCCGATCAAGCTCCGAACCAAGGTCATCAAGGCACAAGAGCGGGTATTCGCCGATCCGGTCATGCAGCCAGCGCGCCTGCGCCAGCAGGCAGACCAGCGCCACGGCTTTGGCTTGGCCGCGCGACAGGTGTTCGCGGTGCGCGATCCCGCCAAACACCGGTGACCAATCGGCACGATGGGCACCGTATTGCGTGAAACCGCGTTCCCGTTCGCGGCTGCGTTGGTGCTCGAGCTGGCTTTGCAAACCCAGTTCGACATTCCAGCCTGGCCGGTAATCGACGGTGCACGATCCAAGCTCGGGCACCAACCAGTCAGCCTCTTCGGCCAGGTACGGTGTCAGGCCGTCCAGGCAAGCGCCACGCGCCGCATGGATTTTGCCCGCCAAGGCCGCCAGGTCATGCTCCCACGGTTCGAAATCGCGGTCGGGAGCGCCGCTGCGAAGCAGGGCGTTGCGCTGCCGCAAGGTCCGGCGCCACGCGCGCCAGAGTTCGAGCGAGGCATGTTCCACGTGGAACACACTCCAGTCGAGGAACGCCCGCCGGTCCTCCGCCGGGCCTGTCACGAGGGTTTGGCTTTCAGGCCCGAAACACACGACGGGGCAGGCCCCGAACAGCGGCGCGAGGCTGGCCACGTCGGCGCCATCGAGCCGTGCCTGCCAACGCTCATCCTTGCGGGCGAGCCCCAACCGTATTCCAGAGCGGTCACGCCGGGTCAACACGGCATGGATCAAGTATTCATGGGTTCCGTGACGAGAGGGTGCGCCGCGGCCACCGGCCCGAAACGAACGGCCATGCGACAGGATATATGCGGCTTCGAGCAGGGTTGATTTGCCCGCACCATTCTGGCCGACCAGCCAGTTCACGCCATCGCCCGGTGCGAAGCTCACGCCCTCGAAACACCGCAGGTTGGTGACCCGCAGCAGATCGATCTTCACCGGCTCACTCCGGGCTGGCCTTGCGGCCGACCGTGGTCATCACAGCCGCAACGGCATCACCACATGCTGGGTTTGCTCGCTGGACGCATCGCGCAACAGGCAGCTGGACTGGGCGTCCCGGAGTTGCAACTGGACGCGCTCGTCGGCCAGCGAACCCAGCGCATCCAGCAGATAGCCCACGTTGAAACCGATGGCGATGTCATTGGCCTTGGTCTCCGCCTCGATTTCCTCGAACGCTTCTTCCTGCTCGGGGTTGTGCGCAATGATTCGCAGATTGTCGGGGCTCACTTCCAGGCGGACGCCACGATATTTCTCGTTGGAAAGGATTGCGGCACGCTGCAAGGCATTGCGTATCGCGTCCCGGTCGACCCGCACGATCTTGTCCGCACCCAGCGGAATCACGGCTTCGTAGTCGGGGAATCGTCCGTCGATCAGCTTCGAGGTAAACACCACATCACCACGCCGAACACGAATGTGGTTGCTGGAAAACTCAAGGGTGACGGGTTCCTCACTCGGGTCGAACAGTCCCATCAACTCCAGCACACCCTTGCGCGGAACGATCACCTGGCGGTCGCCCGTGACCGGTTTGTCCAGGGTGGCCTCGGACATCGCCATCCTGTGGCCATCGGTCGCGACGCAGCGCAACTGCGAACCACGCAAGTCGAAAAGCAGCCCATTGAGGTAGTAACGCACGTCCTGGCTCGCCATCGCGAATGCCGTGCGTTCCATCAACTGCCGCAGCACGCCTTCCGGCAGGCTCACCTTCTCGGAAACTTCCAGCTCATCCGTGGTCGGGAATTCATCGGCGGGCAAGCTGGCCAGCGTGTAACGACTGCGGCCCGCATGCATGACCACCTTGTCGCCCTTGACCTGGACATCGACCTTGACGCCGTCCGGAAGCGCCCGCAGCAAATCAAACCATTTTTTCGCGGGGATCGTGGTGGAGCCATCTTCGCCGCCCGCGACGTCCGCCCCGGCACGCATTTCGACTTCGAGGTCGGTGCCGGTCAAGGTCACGCGATTGCCCTGTACCTGCACCAGCAGGTTTGCGAGCACGGGCAAGGTCTGGCGGCGTTCGACGACGCCCACAACCTGCTGCATCGGCTTGAGCAAGGTTTCCCGCTGGGTACTGAAGCGCATGGTGGTCCCCGTGTAGGTAATTATCTTTAATCAGTAATTGTAGACAAAGTCGTAGTAGCAGGCCTTGTTGATAACAGTGCTAGATAATGTTTTTGTTGTATTTCAAATAGTTACAAAACATTTTCTGCACGTTTCCGATCGGGCTTTGCGGTGTGCAACTTGTGGACAACTTGCGGCATCACATTTGTCCCGAATCTATCCACAAGTTTACCCGGTCAGCGTCCTGATCAATTTATCCCAATCCTGACGCAGTCGCATGTCGGTGTCGCACAAGCCACGGATCTTCTTGCAGGCGTGCATGACCGTAGTGTGGTCGCGCCCACCGAATGCTTCACCGATCTCGGGCAGGCTGTGCTCGGTCAGCTCCTTGGCCAGCGCCATCGCTACCTGGCGGGGGCGCGCCAGTGAACGCACGCGCCGTTGCGACAGCAGGTCGGTCATGCGCAGCTGGTAGTAGTCGGCTACCGTCTTCTGGATATTCTGGATGGTGATGGCGCGCGCGTGCACATTGAAGAGGTCGCGCAGGGTCTCCTGCACCAACTCGAGCGTGATGCCGCGGCCCGACAGGTTGGCCTGGGCGGCGACGGTATTGAGCGCGCCCTCGAGTTCTCGCACATTCGAACGAATGCGCCGTGCCAGCAGCAGGGCGATGTCGTCCGGCAACGCGAAGCCGCGTGCTTGCGCCTTTTCCAGCAGGATCGCGGCGCGGGTTTCGAAATCAGGCGGTTCAATCGCGACCGACAGGCCCCATCCCAGGCGTGATTTCAAGCGTAATTCGAGGTTGTCGACTTCCTTCGGATAGCGATCGCAAGTCAGGATGATCTGTTGCTTTGACTCATACAACGTATTGAATGTATGGAAGAATTCTTCCTGTGTCGCGTCCTTGCCCGCGAAGAACTGGATGTCGTCGATCAGCAGCGCATCGACCGAGCGGAAGCGATGCTTGAAGTCGTCCATGTTCTTGTTGCGCAGCGCCGTGATCATCATCTCGGTGAAGCGCTCGGAATGCACGTACAGGAGCTTCATCGCCGGGTTGTGCTGCAACATGAGGTTGCCAGCCGCCTGCATCAAATGCGTCTTGCCGAGCCCGGTACCGCCATAGAGCAACAACGGGTTGTAGGCGCGTCCGGGGTTCTGCGCCACCTGCATGGCGGCGGCCTTGCCGAGTTGGTTCGACTTGCCTTCCACGAAGTTGTCGAAGGTGTAGTGCGGATCGAGGTTGTGGCTGATCACGTTGGCCGTCGGTACCGTCGCCGGTGCCGCGGACTTGCCGTCGTTCGAGATCGAGCCGACCTCGATGCGCAAGGGAATCGGATGGCCCGCGATGTCCGACAGCGCACCCTCGATGCGTGCAAGATAAGTGTTGCGAACGAAGTCCAGGGTGTAGGTGTTCGGCGCGAACAACCGCAAGGTACCGTCTTCGTCACGCGCCTGCAGCGGTTGCAGCCAGGTGTGCAACACACTGGGCTCGATCTCGCCTTCGAGGCGTGCAAGGCAACGTTGCCAGAGACTGCTCATGGGTTCCCGCTGTGAATCGAAGCGACGACCGTGGCGCGATGCACGCGCGACGTGAACGAGCGAGTCTAGCAGGCGGCGAAACGCGCGCAGCGGCGATGTTCGAAGATCCACGGACTGCATCGGATCGGTTGACGCGCAGGCCCGGCCAAACGTACAATTGCAAACCTTTTTCCATGTCTGGCCCGCCGAACGCGGGCAGTCGGTCGCGGAGCCACCCATGAAACGCACCTACCAACCCAGCGTGCTCAAGCGCGCACGCACGCACGGCTTTCGGGCCCGCATGAAGACGGCAGACGGACGCAAGATCCTGTCGGCCCGTCGCGCCAAGGGCCGCAAGCGCCTCATCCCGTAATTGCTGCATTGGCCGGCCTGCCGCCTTCGGCGCGGCTGCGGCGCGCCGCGGATTTCGCGGCTTTGCGGCATGCCACAGGCCGCGCTTCGACGACCCATTTCAGTCTGCGTTGGATCCCGGCTGCCGCTGGGGAGTGCCGCCTTGGCATGGCGGTGTCGCGCAAGGTCAGCAAGCGGGCCGTCGAACGCAATCGGATCAAGCGTGTGGTTCGCGAATCATTCCGGGCCCGACGCGAGCAGTTGCCCGGTGTCGACGTGCTGGTGATTGCACGCACATCGGCGGCGAGCACCGCATCACCCGCGCTGCGCGCCGACCTCGATCGCGTCTGGCAACGCTTGCAGTCATTGAAGCCTGCCTCTGCGCCCGGCACAATCGGCGGCTGACCCGCCAAAGCCTGTGGCGCGGCCCAGCCCGAGTTTCCCATAAGTGATCAATCAAACACGCACCCTGCTGGTCGTGGCGCTGTTGTTCGTCGTCTACCTGCTATGGCAGCAATGGCAACACGACTACCCCGCCGTGCCGCCGCCACCGCCGCCCGTGGCAACGAGTGCCGCGCCGTCCGCGGCAGGCGTACCCAGCGCCACGACGGTCGCGCCCGCCGCCAGTGCCGCGCCGATACCAGCCGGTCCTGCCAACGTCCCGGAAGTGGCAGCGGCGCCCGAGACGCCTGCCAAGGATCTGGTCATCCTCAGCAACGACGTGCTGAAGCTCGCGATCGATCCGCGTGGCGGCACCATTGTCGAAGCCGATCTGCTGGACTACCCGGACAAGGTCGGCCGCAATCGCGCTCCGGTGCGCCTGCTCGATCGCGCCGACGCCCATTACTACGTGGCGCAGGATGGCCTGGTGGGCGCTGATGGCAGCGTCGCGCCCGATCATCGGACCGTCTTCACGCCCGCCGCGAGCAGCTACACGTTGCAGCAAGGCGCAAAGAAAGTGGTGGCCACCCTCGATTGGCGCGATCCGGCCAGTGGCGTGGAAGTCATCAAGCGCTACACGCTGGAGCGTGGCAGCTACGTGGTGACCTTGAGCCAGGAAATCGTCAACCATGGCAGCAGGGTCTGGCAGGGCAACGCCTACGAGCAACTTGAACGCGTCGAACCGCCGCCGGCACCCAAGCACTTTCTGGAGTTCTACAACCCGGACAGCCTCGCATACACCGGTGCGGCGTGGTACAGCCCCGAGGACAAATTCCAGAAGCTGAAATTCGGCGACTTCGAGAAGGAGCCCTTGCATCAGCAGGTCACCGGCGGCTGGGTCGCGATGAGCCAGCGTTTCTTCGTCGGCGCATGGATTCCGGACGCCAAGGTGAAGCAGAGCTTCGGCAGCGTCGAGGTTCCCGCGGCCGGCGCGGACGGCAAGCCGCGCTACCTCATTCGCATGGTGGGTCCGTCGCTGAGTGTTGCGCCCGGCGCCAGCACGACCGCGGATGCGCGCCTGTACGTCGGGCCGAAGTTGCAGAACCATCTGGCCAGCATCGCGCCCGGCCTGAACTACACCGTCGATTACGGCATGTGGACCGTGATCGCGGCGCCGATGTTCAAGCTGCTCTCGTTGCTGCACGCGCTGGTCAAGAACTGGGGTCTCGCGATCATCGTGCTGGTGCTGATCATCCAGGGTCTGACCTGGAAGTTGACCGAGGCGCAATATCGTTCGGGCGCGCGCATGCGCAAGCTGCAGCCACGCCTGAAGGCGTTGAAGGAACGCTTCGGCGACGACAAGCAAAAATACCAGCAGGCGATGATGGAGCTGTACAAGAAGGAAAAGGTCAATCCGATGTCGGGCTGCCTGCCAACCCTGATCGTGTTGCCGATCTTTTTTGCGCTGTATTACGTGTTGATCTACAGCGTCGAACTGCGGCACGCGACCTTCCTGTGGATCCCCGATCTGTCGGCGTCCGACCCCTACTTCATCCTGCCGGTGCTCTACACCTTGACCATGGTTGGCACCAGCTTCCTCACACCGGCGCAGGGCATGGACCCCACGCAAGCGAAACTGATGAAGGTGATGCCGCTGCTGTTCTCGGTGATCTTCTATTTCTTCCCGGCGGGCCTGACCTTGTATTACGTGGTGCGCGGCATCTGCATGGTCTCGCAGCAGTGGTACGTCACCCGCCAGGTGGAGCGCGCTGAAGCGCGCGCGCGGGCCTGATGGCCTGACCGGCGTGCGCGGATGAAAACCGAAACCATCGTCGCCGTCGCAAGCCCTGCCGGGCGCGGCGGCGTCGGGGTGGTCCGGGTTTCGGGTGATGCGGCACGCGCCATCGCCGCGCAGGTGTGCGGGATCGAACCTGCGCCGCGGCATGCACACTACGTGACGTTTCGCGCGGCCGACGGCAGCGTGCTCGATCGTGGCCTGGTGTTGTACTTTCCCGCACCGCATTCATTCACCGGCGAGGATGTGCTGGAACTGCATGCGCATGGCAGCCCCGTGGTGCTGGACAGGCTGGTGCGGCGCGCCTGCGAGCTGGGCGCGCGGCCGGCCCGCGCGGGGGAATTTTCCGAACGCGCGTTTTTGAATGGCAAGCTGGACCTGGCCCAGGCCGAAGCGATCGCGGACCTGATCGCGTCGCGCTCGGAGGCACAAGCCGACGCGGCGCTGCGCTCTCTGGAAGGCGAATTCTCGCGCCGGGTTGCTGCGCTTGCGCAAAAGCTGGTGCGCCTGCGCGTGGAAGTCGAAGCCGCCATCGACTTCGCCGAGGATGCCTCGGAGGCAGCATCCGCCGAGGCCCTGCAACACCTGTTCGCCGACGTCATGGCTGGCGTGCGCGCATTGCAGGCCGCCGCCAACCGCGGCGTGCGCCTGACCGATGGCCTGCATGTGGTGATCGTCGGCAAGCCCAACGTGGGCAAGTCGAGCTTGTTGAATGCGCTGGCCGGCAGCGCACGCGCGATCGTGACCGACATCCCGGGGACCACGCGCGATGTGCTGCGCGAGTCCATTGTGCTGGATGGCGTGGAACTGACGCTGGCCGACACGGCGGGTTTGCGGGATGCTACTGATGTGGTTGAAGGCGAGGGCGTCCGGCGCGCGCAGGCCGAGTTGGCGCGTGCGGACCTGCTGCTGCTGGTGACCGACGCCGCGCTCGAGAAATCCGATCCGGCGTGGCTCGCTGCCTTGACCCCGACCGCGCCCCGGATCCTCATCGTGAACAAGATCGATCTTTCTGGAAGGCCGGCCACACGTGAAGAGCGCGAGGGCAGCGTGGTGATCGCGCTGTCCGCGCGCACCGGCGAGGGCGTCGATCTGTTGCGCGCCGAATTGCGCCGGATCGCGTTGGGCGCCGGGGGCGACGGGGCCTTCAGCGCGCGCGCCCGGCATGTGCAGGCGTTGCAGCGCGCCGCCGCCGCCCTGACGACCGCAAGCGCTGCGCTGGGCGTGCACACGCCGGAGCTGGTCGCCGAAGATCTGCGCACCGCCCAGCGGGCGCTCGGCGAAATCACGGGCGAGTTCAGCAGCGAGGATCTGCTGGGCGCGATCTTCGCGGGCTTCTGCATCGGAAAATGAGTGCAGGCCGGGCCCGCGCCGCGCGGGTTGCGCCGCTGTCGCTGGACAGTGCCCCGGCGAGGCCGGGAAACAAAGCCCACGGGGCATCCGGATGTTGCTAGCCCACGAAGGAGGCTGCTACAATTCCAAAGCTAGATTGCAAGGTTTTGGGCGGAGCGCAGGGCGCATCCGGGTAGTGCTACGTGGACAATTCCCTCGCCGCCGGCAGACGGCTCGCATCGTACGTGGTGCTGGCGCAAGCGGCGGCAGCGATTGGCGTGGGGCTGCTGTTCTGGATCGGGGGCGCGGCGTCGGGAGTTGCCGCGCTTGCGGGAGGCCTGGTGGTGGCGCTCGGCAATGCACTGCTGGCGCTGCGGGTGTTTCGGCCGCCGCTGGCGCGCGGCACCGTCACCATGCAGCGGTTCGCGCTCGGAACATTATTGAAATGGTTGGTCGTACTGGGTGGATTGTTCCTGATCCTGGTGCGAATGCGGTTGCCGCTGGTGCCCACCCTGGTCGGGGCGGGCGTGGCCACGCTGGTCAACTGGTTGGTTTTGCGGTTTGACGTTTGACTTCGGATTAGGCTGGACTCCACGGCATGGCAACTGGCAAACCCATCGAGAGTGCGGAATACATCCTGCACCATCTGACGTATCTCCAATTGGACTTGAAGTCCTGGAAGATCGTCGAGAACTCGCAAAATTTCTGGGTGCTGAACATCGACTCGATGTTCTTCTCGATCCTGTTGGGGCTGCTGTTCGTGTTCCTGTTCTGGCCGGTGGCACGCCGTGCCAAGAGCGGCGTGCCGGCGCGTTGGCAAAGCTTCGTCGAGATCAGCACCGAATTCTTCGACCACCAGGTCAAGGACATCTTCCACAAGAAGTCGAGCTTCGTGGCGCCGATGGCGATGCTGTGCGGCTTCTGGATCCTGTTCATGAACCTGATGGACCTGCTGCCGGTCGATGCATTGCCGGTCGCAGCGGGCACGATGGGCATCGGCCATCTGCGCGTATTGCCGACCTCGGATCCCGCGATCACGATGTCGATGTCGCTCGCGGTGTTCCTGCTTGCCTTCTTCTACAGCTTCTACAACAAGGGCCTGAAGGGCTGTGCCACGGAAGCCTTGTTCCACCCGTTCGCCGCGAACAACGTCATCGTCAAGATCGTGCTGATGCCGATCAATCTGGTGTTGAAAGTCGTCGAGGAGCTGTCCAAGCCCCTCAGTCTCGGCTTGCGACTGTTCGGCAACATGTACGCGGGCGAGGTGATCTTCATCCTGCTGGCGTGCCTGACGTTGAGCTACAGCGCGCCGGTGCACCTGTCCGGCGCCAGCGCGGCGGAATTCTTCATCTTCGCCGCACTGGCGGTGCTTACGGTCGGATTGTTTGCCTACGCCAAGGGCAAATGGATGCGTGGGTGGCTCCCGCTGGGACTGATGCTGGTGATCGCGGTTGGCAGTGTCACCGGCCTGCTGCCGGCGATCGGCGGCGGCACCTACTGGCAGATCATCTTCGCCACCGGCTGGGGCATCTTCCACTGGCTGATCATCGGCCTGCAGGCCTACATCTTCATGGTGCTGACCGTCGGCTATCTGTCGATGGCGGCCGAGAATCACTGAAGCGTTTGTTGTCATCTTTCACTGCTGTACAACCCAAGGTAATACGGAGACACACAATGGATATCAGCGCACTGGCCAATGTTGAAGGCTTTACCGCCCTCGCCGCCGGCTTCATGATGGGCCTCGCGGGCATCGGCGCCGCCATCGGCATGGGCCTGATGGGCGGCAAGTTCCTCGAGAGTTCCGCGCGCCAGCCGGAGCTGGTGCCGATGTTGCAGGGCAAGATGTTCCTGCTGGTCGGCCTGATCGACGCGATTCCGATCATCGGCGTCGGCATCGGTCTGTACCTGATCTTCGTCGATCCGTTCTCGGGCCACGTGTTGGCACAAGCCGCGGCGGCTGCGAAATAAGTGCGACGCAACGGTCCAGCCGTTGAGTTTCCGATTCATGCGAGAGGAATGCGACCGTGAGCCTTAACGCCACGCTCATCGCCCAGATCATCGTTTTCCTGATCCTGGTCTGGTTCACGATGAAATTCATCTGGCCACCGATTGTCAGGGCCATGGACGAGCGCGCCAAGCGCATTGCCGAAGGCCTCGACGCCGCCGATCGCGCGCGTCGGGAACTCGCCGATGCCGATACGCACGCCGCCGAGGAAATGAAGAAGGCGCGTGCCGAAGCGGCCGTGATCATCGAGAGGGCCAACCAGCAGGCTGGCCAGATCGTCGACAAGGCGCGCGGCGACGCGTTGCTGGAGGCGGCCAAGCAGAAGGCCACCGCCCAGGCCGACATCGAGAACATGGCGCACCGCGCCCGCGCCGAGTTGCGCGGACAAGTGGCCACGCTCGCGGTCGCCGGTGCCTCGAAGATCCTCGGCCGCGAAGTGAACGCCGAAACCCACAAGGCCCTGCTCGATGAGCTGGTGTCCGGGATCTGACCAATGAGTTCGTCACTCACCATTGCCCGTCCGTATGCCCGCGCCGCGTTCGAGTACGCGAGCGCACACCAGGCCACGGCGGACTGGGCCGGCAAGCTGGCATTCGCGGCGGAGGCTTCGGCCGATCCGCGCGTGGCGGCACTGTTCGGCGACCCGCGCATCGAGCCGCGTACGCTGGCGTCGTTGTTCGTGGCTGCCGGTGAGGCCGCGGATTCACCGTTCAAGCATTTCGTGGAATTGCTGGCCGACAATCGCCGGTTGCGCGAGCTGCCGGAAATCGCGGCGCTGTTCGAGCAGCTGAAACGCGACGCCGAAAACGTGTTGAAGGTTCGCGTGCGCAGCGCGGTGCCGCTCGACGACGCCGAAGCCGCGCGGCTGGTGGCAGCGCTGAAGCGGCGTTTCTCCAGCGACATCGAGCTGGAACGCAGCATCGATCCGTCCGTGCTCGGCGGTGCGGTGATCGACGCCGGTGAGCAGGTGATCGACGGTTCCCTGCGCACCCGGCTGGCCAAGCTTGAATCCGCATTGACCCAATGACATCGCGGGGCCGCATCCGGCGGTCACCGCATCAGGAAAGCAAATCATGGCGACCACACTCAATCCTTCCGAAATCAGCGACCTGATCCGCTCGCGCATCGAGCAGTTCAAGCTCTCGGCCGAAACCCGCAACGAAGGCACGCTGACCAGCGTGTCCGACGGTATCGTGCGCATCCACGGTCTGCAGGACGTGATGGCAGGTGAAATGATCGAGTTGCCGGGCGATACCTTTGCGCTGGCCTTGAACCTCGAGCGCGATTCGGTCGGCGCGGTGGTGCTCGGCAAGTACGAGCATCTGTCGGAAGGCGACACCGCCAAGACCACCGGGCGCATCCTCGAAGTGCCGGTGGGTCCCGAGCTGCTCGGCCGCGTGGTCGACGCACTGGGCCAGCCGATCGACGGCAAAGGTCCGATCAACACCCACGGCACCTCGCCGGTCGAGAAAGTCGCGCCGGGCGTGATCTGGCGCGAATCGGTCAGCCAGCCGGTGCAGACTGGTTACAAGTCGGTCGACTCGATGATTCCGATCGGCCGCGGCCAGCGTGAGCTGATCATCGGCGACCGCCAGACCGGCAAGACCGCGCTTGCGGTCGATACCATCATCAACCAGAAAGGTACCGGCGTTACCTGCATCTACGTCGCGATCGGCCAGAAGCAGTCTTCGATCGCCAACGTGGTGCGCAAGCTGGAAGAACACGATGCGTTGAAGCACACCATCATCGTGGCGGCCTCGGCTTCCGATTCGGCCACGATGCAGTACATCGCCCCGTACGCCGGTTGTGCGATGGGCGAGTACTTCCGCGATCGCGGCGAAGACGCGCTGATCATCTATGACGACTTGACCAAGCAGGCCTGGGCGTATCGTCAGATCTCGTTGTTGCTGCGCCGTCCGCCGGGCCGCGAAGCGTACCCGGGTGACGTGTTCTACCTGCATTCGCGCCTGCTGGAACGCGCCGCGCGCGTCAATGCCGAGTACGTCGAGCGCGAGACCAAGGGCGCCGTGAGGGGCCAGACCGGATCGCTCACCGCATTGCCCATCATCGAAACGCAGGCGGGCGACGTGTCCGCGTTCGTGCCGACCAACGTGATCTCGATCACCGACGGCCAGATCTTCCTCGAAACCGACCTCTTCAACGCCGGCATCCGCCCGGCCGTGAATGCCGGCATCTCGGTGTCGCGCGTAGGTGGTGCGGCGCAGACCAAAATCGTCAAGAAGCTGTCCGGCGGTGTGAAGCTGGCGCTGGCGCAGTACCGCGAGCTGGCTGCGTTCGCGCAGTTCGCGTCCGATCTCGATGCCGCCACCCGCGCCCAGCTGGAGCGCGGCCAGCGTGTCACCGAGCTGATGAAGCAGAAGCAGTACGCGCCACTTTCGATCGCGCAATTGGCGATCTCGCTGTACGCGGCCGACAAGGGCTATCTGGATGACCTGCCGATCGACAAGATCCTGCCGTTCGAACACGCGCTGCACCAATTCATGCAGTCGAGCCACGGCGAACTGATGGACAAGATCGTCGCCACCGGCGACTGGAATGCCGACATCGAAGGGACCTTCAAGTCGGCGCTGGACGAGTTCAAGAAGACCGGTTCGTGGTAGTCAAACAGATGCAGGAGCCTGCGCGCAGGCGATAGGCATCAAAGGCGACGGGCCGCGCGCACGCGCGCTCCCAAGAAAGCAGGAAACGGCATGGCAGGCGCAAGAGAAATCCGCACCAAGATCAAGAGCGTCGGGAACACCCGCAAGGTGACCAGTGCGCTGCAGATGGTGTCGGCGTCGAAGATCCGGCGCGCGCAGGAACTGATGGGTTCCTCGCGTCCGTATGCGCAACGCATGCGCAACGTGGTCGCGCACATCGCCCAGGCCACGCCCGACTACCAGCATCCGGCGCTCAAGGAACGTGAAGTCAAGCGCGTTTGTTACCTGGTGGTCTCGACCGATCGCGGTTTGTGCGGTGGCCTGAACGCCAACCTGTTTCGCAAGGTGCTGGCCGACATCCATGGCTGGCAGCAGAAGGGCGTCGGCGTCGAGATCATCGCGATCGGCCAGAAAGCCGCGCAGTTCTTCCGCCACGTCAAGGTCGACATGGTCGGTACGGTCAGTCACCTCGGCGACCACCCGCGTCTGGAAAAACTCGTGGGCGTGATGAAGATTGCCGACGACGGTTTCATGCAGGGCAAGGTCGATCGTATCTATCTTTGCTACAACCAGTTCGTCAACACCATGGTCCAGCGGGCCACGGTGGAGGCATTGATGCCGCTGCCGGTGATGGCCGAGGAAATCAACGTCAACGGTGCAGCAGGCGACGAATTGCACCCGGCCGCGAGCGAAGCGAAAGTCGAGCGCGCCACCAGCTGGGATTACCTGTACGAGCCGGAAGCCGAGCCGGTGATCCGACACGTGCTGAACCGCTACTTCGAGGCGACGGTGTACCACGCCACGCTGGAAAACCTGGCCAGTGAACATGCCGCGCGGATGGTGGCCATGAAGGCCGCGTCCGACAACGCCAGCAAGGCCATCGAAACGCTGACCTTGAGCTACAACAAGGCGCGCCAGTCGGCCATCACCCAGGAAATTTCCGAAATCGTCGGCGGCGCGGCAGCAGTCAGCGGTTGATTTTGATTTCCTTCTCCCGCCGGGAGAAGGTGGCGCGCAGCGCCGGATGAGGGTCCGGGCTTGCACCACCACACAATTGAAATACCGAACCCTCACCCCTGCCCCTCTCCCGAGGGGAGAGGGGTTCAATCCGAGTGAGTTGAGGACTACACAATGAGCCAGGGCAAGATCGTTCAAATCATCGGCGCAGTCGTCGACGTCGAGTTCCCGCGCGACGCGGTGCCGAAGGTATATGACGCGCTCAAGGTGCAGGGCACGGCGGTGACGCTGGAAGTCCAGCAGCAGCTGGGCGACGGCGTGGTGCGCACGATTGCGCTGGGTTCCACCGACGGCCTGAAGCGCAACCTGCAAGTCGACAACACCGGCGAAGGCATCAAGGTGCCGGTCGGTCAGGCCACGCTGGGCCGCATCATGAACGTGCTCGGCGAGCCGATCGATGAGAAAGGCCCGATCGGCGAGAAGGAACAGTGGGTGATCCACCGCCCGGCGCCGGCGTATGACGAACAGGCGGCGGCCAACGAAGTGCTGGAAACCGGCATCAAGGTCATTGACCTGATGTGCCCGTTCGCGCGTGGCGGCAAGGTCGGCCTGTTCGGCGGCGCGGGCGTGGGCAAGACCGTGACCATGCTGGAACTCATCAACAACATCGCGACCCAGCATTCGGGCCTGTCGGTATTCGCCGGCGTCGGCGAGCGCACCCGTGAAGGCAACGACTTCTACCACGAGATGATCGAAGCGGGCGTCGTCAAGCCCGACAACTTCCCCGAATCGAAAGTGGCGATGGTGTACGGGCAGATGAACGAGCCGCCGGGCAACCGCCTGCGCGTTGCGCTGACCGGCCTCACCATGGCCGAATATTTCCGTGACGAAAAGGACGCCTCGGGCAAGGGCCGCGACGTGCTGATGTTCATCGACAACATTTACCGCTACACGCTGGCCGGTACCGAAGTCTCAGCACTGCTGGGCCGCATGCCTTCCGCGGTGGGTTACCAGCCGACCCTGGCCGATGAAATGGGCCGCCTGCAGGAACGCATCACTTCAACCAAGACCGGTTCGATCACTTCGATCCAGGCGGTGTACGTGCCGGCGGACGATTTGACCGACCCGTCGCCCGCGACCACCTTCGCGCACCTGGATTCGACCGTCACCCTGTCGCGCAACATCGCATCGCTCGGTATTTACCCGGCGGTCGATCCGCTCGATTCCACCAGCCGCCAGCTCGATCCGCTGGTGATCGGGCAGGAACACTACGACGTCGCGCGCAAGGTGCAGGGCACCCTTCAGCGTTACAAGGAACTGAAGGACATCATCGCGATCCTCGGCATGGACGAACTGTCGGAAGACGACAAGCGTGCGGTGTACCGCGCGCGCAAGTGCGAGCGTTTCTTCTCGCAGCCGTTCCACGTCGCCGAAGTGTTCACCGGTTCGCCCGGCAAGTACGTGCCGCTGAAGGAAACCATCCGCGCGTTCAAGATGATCGTGGAAGGTGAAGTCGACCACCTGCCGGAGCAGGCGTTCTACATGGTCGGCGGCATCGAGGAAGCCATCAAGAAGGGCGAAGCGATGGCAGCCGAAAGCGCGAAGAAGGCGGCGTAAGCACACGACCATGACCACCATCCGTTGCGACATCGTCAGTGCCGAGGCCAAGATCTTCCAGGGCGACGTGGTCATGGTCATCGCCACTGGCGAAGCGGGCGAGCTCGGCATCGCGCCGCAGCATGCGCCGCTGCTCACCAAGCTGCGTCCGGGTCAGGTCGAGGTCGTCGGCGAAGACGGCACCCGGCATTCCTACTACGTGTCGGGCGGCATCCTCGAAGTGCAGCCGACCGCAGTGACGGTACTGGCCGACACCGCATTGCGCGCCGATGACATCGACGGCGCCTCTGCCCAGCGCGCCAAGGAAGAAGCCGAACGCATCCTGGCCGAGCGCAGCGACGCCAAATCGGTGGCTGAAGCGCAGGAACAACTGACCCAGGCGCTTGCGCAGCTGCAGGCGATGGAGCGGCTGCGCCGCAGCCTGCAACACTGAGCGTAGCCCGGCGCTGGAACGTTTCCACGCAACCGTGCTGCTGCATGGCGTGAGTCGGATCATGCAGCGCGTGACCGGCCGCACTTGCCGACGGCTGCGGAATGCGCCATCGTTGCGTGCTTTCCCGGAGATCGTGCCATGGCCGACCCCCTGCACGTGATCGTTCTCGCCGCTGGCGAGGGCAAGCGCATGAAATCGCGGCTGCCGAAAGTGCTGTTGCCGCTGGCCGGCAAGCCGATGCTGGCACACGTGCTGGAAACCGCGCGCGGCCTGCGGCCGGCCGGCTTGCACGTGGTCTACGGGCACCGTGGCGAACAGGTGCGCGCCGCGTTCGCGCTGGATACAGACATCCACTGGGTGCATCAATCCGAGCAGCGCGGCACCGGGCACGCGGTGCGGCTGGCGCTGCACGACATCCCCGAACCCGCACGCGTGCTGGTGCTGTACGGCGACATGCCGCTGTTGCGGGTGGAAACCCTGGTCGAGCTGGTGGCAACCCACGCGGATCTTGCGGTACTGGCAGCCGAGATCGCCGACCCGACAGGCTATGCGCGGGTGCTGCGTGACGGCCTCGGGCGGGTGCGTGCGGTGATCGCGGACCGTGATCTGGACGAGTCGCAAGGGGGGTTGCGCGTCACCAATACCGGTGTCACTTACGGTGAATCGCCACCGCTGCGGGATTGGGTGGAACGGCTGGTGCCTGACGCGCGTCACGGTGAACTCAACCTCGCCGGCGTGTTCGAGCTTGCCGCGGAAGATGGCAACCCCGCAGACGTGGTGATGACCACGGATACCATGGAAGCCTTCGGTGTCAACGATGCCACGCAACTCGCGGAGCTTGGCACCTATCTGCGGCAACGCGACGCACGGCGCCTGATGCTGGAAGGCGTGCGCATCGCCGATCCCGCGCGCTTCGACCTGCGCGGTCACTTCAGCCATGGCCGTGATGTGGAGATCGACGTCGACGTGATCCTCGAAGGCGGCGTGACGCTGGGCGATGGCGTGAAAATCGGCCCGTTCTGCCGCTTGCGCAACGTCAACCTCGCGGCCGGCAGCGAGGTGCGGGCGCATTGCGACCTCGAAGGCGTGACCAGTTACGGCGCGTGCACGATCGGACCGTTCGCGCGCCTGCGTCCCGGCACGGAACTCGCATCCGGCACCCACATCGGCAACTTCGTCGAAACCAAGAAGGCGCGCCTTGGCGAAGGCAGCAAGGCCAACCATCTGACCTATCTTGGCGACGCCAAGGTTGGTGCCGGCGTCAACATCGGTGCCGGCACCATCACCTGCAATTTCGATGGCGTCAACAAACACCTCACCGAGATCGGCGACGGGGCCTTCATCGGTTCGAATTCTTCGCTGGTCGCGCCGGTGCGCGTGGGCGATCACGCCACCATCGGCGCCGGCTCGACGATCACTGCCGACGCGCCCGCAGACAAGCTGACCGTGGCTCGTGGCAAGCAATCGACGGTCAGGGGCTGGAAACGGCCGTCAAAGGACGACCTGCGAAAGTAGCGTGCTTTGTCGGCGTTCTGCTGGCAAGCAAAGGCATCCATCGTCATCCAGGGTGCTGACCACAATTCAGCTGGTTTTGCCTTCCCCCGTCCGCGGGGAAAGGGAAAGGTGGCCGCAGGCCGCAAGGGAGGCTTCCCTGCGCGCGCATGTGTCGGCCATGCCAGGCGTCCACCCGGGCGAACGCAAGCTCCGGTCAGGACGCAAACCGCCAGCCGTCGATCTCCACCAGCAACTCGCTGCGGCAGATCTCGCCGTGCAGAAGGATGCGAGGCACGGCTGGATCGAGGTGACGCGCCAGCGCGGCGTGCACGGCGCCGGCATCCCCGGCATGGCGCAGGTAAACCTTGAGCGGCGAGTGCGCATCAAAGGGCGGCAACCCGGCGCCGTCCAGCAGCGAGCGCAGGTTGGCAAACGCCTCGTCGGCTTGTGCCGCAACGTCGTCGTGATGATGCGAGGCGTGACCGACGACCGCGGCGGTGCCGGAGATCGCCAGTGATCCATCGGGCAGGCGCATCGCGCGCGCGAAACTGGGCGCAGTAGGCCCGTATCGGCGGGGATATTGCCACGCGCTCACCTGGCGCGGGTTTTCCAGTGCGTGGCCCGGCACGACAGCGCTGAGCGCGTAGATCTGCAGTAGATGGTGTTGGCTGCGGTGGCCGATGGCAGTCGCCGCCGGGAAGTCGCTGACAGCATGCGCGAGCAGCGCGCGTGCACGTCCGTTGCAGAACAATCGATAACGCTCCTGGTCTGCGACGCCCTCGTTGATGGCGTCGAGATAGTTCCAGATGCGGTGCAAATGATGCTCGGGAGCCGCGCCCACGTGTGCCAACAACTGGCGGTAGGCCTGTTCGCTGGCGGCTTCGATCCCGCCTTGCCCAGGCTCGGTCCCCTCCACCACCGTCATTCGCCAACCGCCGCCGGCCGCCCAGCGCAGCGCGCCGTCGCGGCCGCATTCTACCGAAGCGGCGACCGACCAGTACTCGTGCGGCACGGCCGTGTCGAGGCCGGTCAGCGGGACCTGGATGTGGCGCGGATCGGCCGCCGGCGACGACCCGCCACCGAACTCGAAAACCGCGAGCGCGCCTTCACGCTCCAGCAACCGGGCCGGTGCGGAAGTGTCATAGGCAACATCGAGCGCGGCGACCTCGCGGGCGGTCATGCGGCACCATCCATGGGATGTCGAAACGAGGGTCCGTGCATCAATCCGGCGTCGCGGCTGAAACCCGCCATGTTACACTACACGGTTGATTCCGTGAGATTTTGGGGCCAAGGGGCATGTCCGAACAAACACCTGCGGAGCAGGAGCTGGCGAAGCTGATCGTCGAGAACCTCAACCTCGAACAGGTCGAGCCCTCCAGCATCGATCCCGAGGCACCGCTGTTCGGGGGCGAACTGGGCCTCGATTCGATCGACGCGTTGGAGCTGGCGCTGGCTGTCTCCAAGCGCTACGGCATCCAGTTGCGTTCCGACAATCCCGACAATCGCCGGGTGTTCGGATCGCTGCGGGCGCTGGCGCAGCACATCGAAACCAACGCGGCAGCTTGAACCCCGTCAGGGGTTGGGGTCGTTGCCGCCGCCGCCGTAGCGGGCCCGCAATTTACGGTAATGGTCGAGTTGCGCGGCGAACTTCAGCTTCGCCTGTGCGAGGTCGGCACGTTGTTGCGCCAGCGCTGCGCGCTCGGAATTGACTGTCTGGCGCTGGTCCGCGATGCGGGTGTGTATGTACGGCGGAATCGGCCGCTTGCTGTGTTCAAGGTCGGCTGCATGCGCCAGCAACTCGGTGAGTGAAGCTTCCTGGTTGTTCAGGTTGGATTCCAGCGTGGCGATCTGGGCCCGCATCTGCAGGAGTTGCCCCTGCTGTGATTCCTCAAGTGACTTGTCGGTGGGATAGGCCGACAACAACTGGGCGTCCTCGATGCTCTGCTGCTGGGCATCCCGTTTGGCCGCCGCTGCCTTCGCCGCCGCGAGCTCGGCAGCCTTGCGCTCGGCCGGCGTCAGTTCACGCCCGATGTGGCGCACCACCAGGCCCTTGTCGTCAACGATGTCGTAGCCGCCGGCCAGCGCCGAGGACGGGATGGTGTCGCCGAAGTGCACGACCCCGGCAGTGTCCGTCCAGCGGTAATGGGTGGCGGGGGTTGTATCCGCGGCCGCAACCGAGCCTGCCATCGACAGCACGGCAGCCAGCACGAGCAGGACGCTTGGTCGCATGGATTGCTCCGGATTCAGAAGCTTCAGTATAAGCCTTGGGAGCATGCAAGTTGTGGGCCGACGGCGGGCGCCAACCTAATCCGCGCCATAACGTTCGCGATAAGCGCGCAAGCGCGGGCCCTGCGCCGCGAGCTCGGGCCGACTCCCGGCATAGTCAAGCAAATCCGCCAGCGCCGCAATCGCGATGACCGGGACGCCTTCGTCACGGGTCAGCTCCTGGGTTGCCGACAACTCGCCCTGGCCGCGCTCCTGGCGATCCAGGGCCACCAGCACGCCCGCCACGCTCGCGCCGGTGGCGCGAATCAGCGCCAGTGACTGGCGCACCGCGGTGCCCGCAGTGATCACGTCGTCCACGATCAGCACGCGGCCGGCCAGTGGCGCGCCCACCAGCACACCGCCCTCGCCGTGGTCCTTGGCTTCCTTGCGGTTGTAGGCCCACGGCAGGTCGCGGCCGCGCTCGCGCGCCAGTGCGATGGCCGTCGCTGCCGCCAGTGGAATGCCCTTGTAGGCCGGACCGAACAACATGTCGAAGGGGATGTCGCTGGCCTGTGCCGCTGCGGCATAGGCCGAGCCGACCTGGGCCAGCGCCGCGCCGGAATCGAGCTTGCCCATGTTGAAGAAATACGGGCTCTGGCGCCCCGACTTCAAGGTGAACTCGCCGAAGCGCAGCACGTCGCGCGACAACGCGAGGTCAAGGAAGGCTTGTTGATGGGGTTGAAGCATTGGGACCGGGGACCGGGAACCTGGGACCGGAATGATACGCGATGCAGGTTCGCGACGAGCGACGGCGATTTCTGCATGGATGAATCCCAGTCGGCATCGCGCGCACTTTTGCTTTACGCTTCCCCGGTCCCCGATCTCCGGTCCCCGCTTCAATGAGAATCGTCACCTGCAACACCAACGGCATCCGCTCGGCGGCCCGCAAAGGGTTCTTCGATTGGCTGGCCACGCAACAGGCCGATGTCACCTGCATCCAGGAAACCAAGGCGCAGGTGGAGCAACTGGCCGACCCGCTGTTCCACCCCCAGGGATGCCACTGCTTCTATCGCGACGCGGTGACCAGGAAGGGCTACAGCGGTGTCGCGATCTACGCCAGGCGCAAGCCGGACGAGGTGCTGACGAAGCTCGGCTGGAAGCCGTTCGATGACGAAGGGCGTTACCTCGAAGCACGCTTCGGAAACCTTTCGGTGGTGTCGCTGTACGTGCCTTCGGGGACTTCGGGCGACGAGCGCCAGCAGTTCAAGTTCGTGGCGCTGAAAAAACTCCGGAAGATTTTCGATGGGTGGCTAGCGAGCGGCCGCGAGTATGTCCTGTGCGGCGACTGGAACATCGTGCGCAGCGAGCGCGACATCCGCAACTGGAAATCCAACCAGAAAAATTCCGGTTGCCTGCCGGAAGAACGCGCGTGGCTGAATGGCTTGGTCGCCGATGCGCATGGCGATGGCGCGCCGGCGCCCACGAATGGCTGGCTCGACAGTTTCCGGGTCGTGAAACCGGAGGCCGAGGAATACACCTGGTGGTCCAACCGCGGCGGCGCGCGCGCCAACAACGTCGGTTGGCGGATCGATTACCAGATCGCGACGCCGGGCATCGGGCGCCGCGCGACGGCCTGTGCGATCACGCGCGAGCCGCGGTTTTCCGACCATGCGCCCGTGTTGGTGGACTATGCAGACTGAGCTGGCGGCCGCTGATCCGGCGCGCGGGCGCAATTGGCGCATCCTCAGCATCGGCCTGCTGGGGTTTTCCTCCGGCCTGCCGCTCGCGTTGTCCAATCCCACCCTGCAGGCGTGGTTCACCACCGCTGGCCTGAGCCTGAAGGACATCGGCTGGATCACCCTTACCGGGACGGCCTATGTGTTCAAGTTCCTGTGGGCACCGCTGCTCGATCGTTTCCGCATGCCGTGGCTTGGCCGCCGCCGAGGCTGGATCGTGCTGATGCAGGCGGTTTGTGGTCTGGCGTTGCTGGCCATGAGTTTCGCGACACCGGAAGGTGGAGCGGTCACGCTGGTATTTCTCGCGGTGCTGGTGGCGTTTTCCTCGGCCACCCAGGACATCGCCTACGACGCCCACCGTACTGACTTGCTCAGGCCCGCAGAACGCGGCTGGGGTATCGGCTTCATGCAGGGAGGCTACCGCGTCGGCATGCTGGTGTCTGGTGCGTTGGCATTGATCCTGGCGCAGCATGCAGGCTGGGCATTCACCTATCGCCTGATGGGCGTGTTGATGCTGGGCATGATGGTGGTTTCGATACTGTCTCCGGATGCGCCCGACGAGGTTCCCGTGCGGCGCTTCGTGGACGCGGTGGTCGATCCCTTCATCGATTTTTTCCAGCGCTACGGCAAACTGGCATTGGCATGGCTGCTGCTGATGGTGCTGTACAAAATCAGCGACGCTTTCGCGTTGTCGCTGTCGACCACGTTCCTGCTGCGGGTACCGCACTTTTCGCTGGCGCAACTTGGCACCATCAACAAAGTGTTTGGCCTCGTCGCTGGTTTGGCGGGTGCGTTGGCGGGCGGTTGGGTGGTGACCAGGATGCGGCTGTTCCCGGCACTGCTGGTACTTGGGGTCTGCCAGGCCTTGGTGAATCTCGGTTACATGTCGCTGGTACACAGCGGACCCAACATCACCTTGTTGGCGGGCGTGGTTGGCGCCGAAAACTTCTTCAGCGGTCTCGGCAGTACCGCGTTCGTGGTGTTGCTGACGGCGCTCTGCAACGTGCGTTTCTCGGCCACCCAGTTTGCGTTGCTGTCTGCTTTGGCCGCGATCGGCCGGGTGTTCCTCGGGCCGCTGGCGGCGTGGGTGATTCCGCACGTCGGCTGGTCGCACTTTTTCGTGATCGCCGCGCTATCGGGAATTCCCGGCTTGCTGCTGGTGATTGCGCTGCGGGGGCCGATCGGCCGGGCCGAGCGTGAGCGACCGCATTAAATAACCGGATGCGGCGCGTAGACGCCGCCCAGCACCCGTAGACCACGCGCGCCGGTGACGCTCGGCAGGTTGCCGGGTAGTCCTTCCAGGCGCGCACGCGCGAGCCATGCGAACCCCACGGCTTCGACAAAATCGGGATCAAGCCCAAGCGCCGCGGTAGTATCGACCTGCACCTGCGGCAGCGCAATGCGCAACGCGTCCATCAGCGCGTCGTTGTGCACGCCGCCGCCGCAGGCGTACAGCTCGCGGATGCCGCTGCTTTGCAGGGCGTTGGCGATACTGACCGCCGTCAGTTGCAGCAGGGTCGATTGCACGTCCACGGGCGCAAGGCCGTCGGACACGCGTG
This sequence comes from Rhodanobacteraceae bacterium, assembly GCA_035688305.1. Taxonomy (GTDB): domain Bacteria; phylum Pseudomonadota; class Gammaproteobacteria; order Xanthomonadales; family Rhodanobacteraceae; genus 66-474. Next base: position 13,576 of record DASSNC010000063.1, on the reverse strand, counting down.
CATCCAGCCAGTCGAGATTGAAGTGTTCGCGCCCGGTGCTCTTCGGCGGTGCCGCGGCGAAGTAGGGATCTTCAAGCATGCGTGCGAGCAGCGCATCATCCACCCGCCCGCTGCGTGCCCATGCACCACCGTCGTCGCGGGGCGTGCCGCGCGTGCGCAGTGACCATGCGTCCATGAGGCAATTGGCTGGTCCGGTGTCGAACCCGAGCACCGGCTGGCCGGGAACCAGCAGCGTGGCGTTGGCGATGCCGCCGAGATTGAGGATCGCGCGCGGCACGACGGGGTCGGCGAAGACTGCGGCGTGCAAGGCTGGCAGCAGTGGCGCCCCCTGCCCGCCGGCGGCGATGTCGGTGCGACGGAAATCCGCGACCGTCACGATGCCGGTGCGCTCTGCGATCACGTTGGGGTCGCCGATCTGCAACGAGAACGGATAGGCGCCGTGCGGCTGGTGGCAGACGGTCTGGCCGTGCGACCCGAGCGCGGCGACGTCGCCGGGCGCGATCCCTGCGTCATGCAGCAGGGCCAACGCGGCCTCGGCGAAGCGCGCGCCGATTTCGCTGTCGAGGCGGCCAAATGCCGCGAGTGGAATGGCCGCGTCACCGCGCGCCAGCGCCAGGATGTCGGCACGCAGCGCATCGGGATAGGCAAAGGTTTGCGCAGCGAGGACTTCCAGTTTTGGTGCGAAGCGCACCAGCGCTGCGTCGATGCCGTCCGCGCTGGTGCCGGAAATCAGGCCGAGGTAGAGCGGCGCTGCAGCACCGGCCACGACAGGGCTGTCAGTTGGTGCTGGCGGCGTAGTTGCCGGCGTTGTCGACGCGCGCGATGCGCTGGGTGGCGCTGTCGATCATCTGGATGCGCGCCACCATCGGGGCGATCTGCAGCTTGAACGCGGCCATCAACTTGCTGTCGAGCGGTTCCGGCTTGGGCATCGTCACCGTGAGCGGATTTTTCGGCACGCCGTTGACCCAGACCTCATAGTGCAGGTGTGGTCCGGTGGCCCAACCAGTCTGGCCGACATAACCGATGACCTCGCCCTGCGTGACGTGCGAGCCAACATGCAGGCCCTTGGCGAAACGCGACATGTGGCCGTAACCGGTGGTGTACTTGGGGGTATTGCGGACCTTGACCAGGTTGCCGAAGCCGCGTTGGTGGCCCCGGAACACGATCACCCCATCGCCGGCCGCGTGGATCGGCGTGCCGGTGGGTGCGGCGTAATCGATGCCGGCGTGCAGCCGCCGCTTGTCCAGGATCGGATCCACGCGCATGCCGAAGCGCGAGGAAATGCGCGTGAACGCCACCGGGGTGCGCAACAACGCCCTGCGCAGTGGCCGGCCGTCCTGGCTGTAATACGCAATGCTGCCGTCCGCCTGCTTGAAGCGGTACGCGGTATAGCGATGGCCCTTGTTGACGAATTCGGCCGCGATCACGTCACCGGCGTGCGTGAACTTGCCGTTGCGATAGATGTCGTCGTAAACGACGGTGAACTGGTCGCCGGCTTGCAAGTCCTTGACGAAGTCGATGTCGTACTTGAAGACATCCGCCAGCTTCAACACCATCACTTCCGACAGGCCGGCCTTGTCGCCAGCCGCGAACAGCGAACCGTTCACGACGCCATGCGCAAAATGCATGCGGCGCTCGACCGGCAATGACGTGACGGTGGCTTGCAAGCCATCCTTCGCTGCCGCCAAGGTCACCACGGTGGCGGAATCGGGCTGGTAGCGAAAACCTTCGAACTGGCCCTTGGCGCCGATCTGGAATCCAAGTTCGTCGCCGGGATGCAGCGACTTGAGTGCGCCGGTGTCCTTGCCGCTGGCCATCACGTTGGCAAGATCTGCGGCACTCAATCCCTGTGCCTGGAAAATCTCGGAGAGTGTGTCGCCGGGCTGGACTTCGACGGTCTTCCACGCCGCCACCACCGGTTGTGCAGCCTCGACCGGCGCCGGCGGGAGTGCGAGAGGAATGGTTACCCGCGCAACCGGCCCGGGCGCGCCGTGCCCGAACGCGCTGGCCCACAGCGGGATACCCACCAACGCCAGCAGCGCCAGCAACAGCGCACCGCCCGCGAGCGCCCAACGTTCGCGCGCCCAGCGGAACGCGCTGGCCGGTGCATCGGCGTGCAATGACCAGTGCTTGATGCGTTTGTAAAAATGCGTATGCGAACGACGGATCCTGCGATGGATCACCCGAAGATGTTCGGCATGAAAAATGGCGCGACGGAATTGGCGATCCATCGAGGTTCCAAGGTCAGGGCGGAAACAAGCAACGGGCAGTACCATAACGGTCGCGGAATCGGGCCGTCAATCCCTTTGCGTACAAAGATTTGCGCGATGTTTCGCGATTAACACATAATTAACCCGATCGTCACTTTCATACGTGGACGCAGTGCCCATTCGGTGTCGCGTCGACCCCCTTTGCCCGGAAGCCCGCGATGTCCCCGAACCCGCATGCCCTCTCCATCATCCACCGCGGCGCCGACGCCGTCCTCAAGGACGAAGAATTGGCGGCGCGGCTTGCGACTGGGCGACCGCTGCGCGTCAAGGCCGGCTTCGATCCGACCGCGCCCGACCTGCACCTCGGACACACGGTGCTGCTCAACAAGATGCGTCAGTTCCAGGATCTCGGTCACACCGCGATTTTTTTGATCGGCGATTTCACCGGGATGATCGGTGATCCGACCGGCAAGAACGTCACCCGCAAACCGCTGACGCGCGAGGCGGTGGCCGCCAACGCACAGACGTACGCGCAGCAGGTGTTCAAGGTGCTCGACCGCGAGCACACCGAGCTGCGTTTCAATTCCGAATGGTTCGACAAGATGACTGCCGCCGACATGGTCAAGCTTGCCGGCCAGCACACGGTGGCGCGCATGCTGGAGCGCGATGACTTTTCCAAGCGCTTCAAATCCGAACAGCCCATCGCGATCCACGAGTTCCTGTATCCGTTGGTGCAGGGCTACGACTCGGTGGCGCTCAAGGCGGACGTGGAACTCGGCGGCACCGACCAGCGCTTCAACCTGCTGATGGGCCGCGGCTTGCAGGAACACTACGGCCAGCCGCCGCAGATCGTGCTGACGATGCCCTTGCTGGAAGGCATCGACGGCGTGCAGAAAATGTCCAAATCGCTCGGCAACTACATCGGCATCGACGAGCCCGCGATCGACATGGTCACCAAGACCATGAAGATTGGCGACGAGCTGATGTGGCGCTGGTTCGAGTTGCTGAGCTTCGAAGTGTCGTTGGACGAATTGGCTGCGATGAAGCGCGAAGTCGCGGGCGGTGCGCTGAATCCGCGCGATGCGAAGTTGCGGCTTGCGCGCGAACTGGCCGCGCGCTTCCACGGCGCCGCCGCGGCCGAGCAGGCCATTGCCGGCTGGCACGCCGTGGTACGTGGCGAAGGCGACACTTCGGCACTGCCGCTGAACGACATCGTGGTGCCGGCCGAAGGGCTGCGCCTGCCGGCACTATTGAGTGCGGCGGGATTGACCGCCAGCAACTCGGAAGCCAACCGCAAGTTGAAGGAACGCGCGGTACGCATCGATGCGGTGGTGGTGGAAGATCCGCAGCGCGTGTTCGCGGCCGGCTTCGAAGGCGTGCTGCAGGTTGGCAAACGCAACTTCGCGCGGGTGCGGCTGGTGGCCGCGTAGCGGCTAAGGTAGGCGGATGTTCGTCGACGTCCCCACGCGGCATCACACCGAACTGCGCTGGGTGACGCCGGTGTTGGTGGTGGCGTGCGTGGCGTGCTACCTGTGGTTGATGCTGGCGGCGCCGGCGACCCGCTACGCGGTGCTGGGTGATTGGGGCACGGTGCCGGCGCGCCTTTTCCGCCACGGTGACCTGCTGGACGGCTGGTTGTGGTTGCGTCCGTTCTCGTCGCTGTTCATCCACGCCGACTGGCTGCACCTGCTCGGCAACATGCTGTTCCTGGTGATCTTCGGCCTGCCGGCGGAACGTGCGCTGGGCTCGCGCCGGTTCCTGACACTGTTCCTGGTCGGCGGCGCTTTCGCCAACCTCATCGGCGCGTGGACGCTGTTGGGGCAGTTGCGCCCGATCATCGGTTGCAGTGGTGCGGTGTCGGCGATGCTCGGCGCCTATCTCGCGCTGTTCCCGCGCGCACGCCTTGGCCTGGTGTTGCCGCTGGGCCTGTACTTCCAGTTCATCCACGTGCCGGCCGCACTGCTGATCGGGATGTGGGTGCTGTTGCAGTTGCTGTTCACCTGGGCGGGACCGGCTTTCGGCACCGTGGTGTGGTGGGCGCACCTGGCTGGTTTCGGCTTCGGCGTGGTGTTCGCGCTGCTTTCGCGCAACGCGGTCGCGCGCCGATTGCGGCGACGAACCTATTGACTGCGGGCGTCCACGAGTACCGCCATTTGAAAACGACGGTGCGTGGCAAGGCCGGGAATTCGGTGCGGGTTATTCTCCAGTACGGGCACTGGCCAACGCGGCGTGCGCGAAGCGTTCCAGCAGCCCACGCGCGGCTTCGGCTTCGCCGGCCTGCGCGCTCAGCGCATCGGGATCGAGCCCTTCTTCGCGCAACGTCGCCGCGCGCGCGGCGATATAGGCGCGCATGTGTGCCGCCGTGAATTCCGGGTGGAACTGGGTGGAAATCGCGTGCGGCGCGTAGCGCAACATTTGGTGCGGATCGAGCACCGAACGCGCCAGCACCTCGCTGCCGGGTGGCGGCGCCAATACGGATTGGCGATGCGTGGTGTGGGCGGGGAAGGTCGCGGGCAAACCGTCGGTCCATGCGTCGGCGTGTGCACCTTGGCGATACGTGATCGCCTGCGTACCGATCTCGCGGCCGGCGGGTAGCCAGCCGACGCTGCCCCCCAGCGCATCCGCCATCAATTGATGCCCGTAGCACACGCCAAAAAGCGGCGTGTCGGCGGCCAGTGCGGCGCGGATCCAGTCTGCCGTGCGCTCGCTCCAGCCAGCGCGGTCGGTGACCATCGCGGCCGAGCCGGTGATCACCGCGCCGGCGATCGTCTCGGGCGCGGGCAAGCTGGCGCCTTCGTCGACGCGTGCGACCTGCAACCCGGCGGCATCGATGCGCATGGCCGCGCGGAACCAGTCGGCGAAGCCGCCGAATTGCTCCGTGAGTGATTCCGGTGCTTCGCCAGTCTGGATCAGCAGCAGTTTTTGCATTGTCCGCACGCCGGTTGCCGTTGCTGCGCAGGATAGCGGCGTTTGCGGCGTGCACGCAGCGCCTTGCCGAAACGCAAGGCGCCACGATGCTCGTTGCGACGCGCTCAGCCGCCGCTGGACATGGCCGAATCGCTGGCGGGCTTCATCGCATCGTGCTGCATCGAGTCATGCTTCATCGAGTCGTGCTTCATCGAGTCGTGCTTCATCGAGTCGTGCTTCATCAAATCGTGCTTCATCGAGTCGTGCTTCATCGAATCGTGCTTCATCGAATCGTGCTGCATCGAATCGTGCCTCATCGAGTCATGCTTCATCGAATCGTGCTTCATCGAGTCGTGCTTCATCGAGTCGTGCTTCATCGAGTCGTGCTTCATCGAGTCGTGCTGCATCGAATCCTGCGACATCGCCGGTGCGGAATCATCCGGCACCGCAGCGTGCGTGAATGCAGGAATCCAAGCGAAGGCGGCGGCGACGGCGGCCGTCAGGACAAGCGTGCGTACGTTCATGGATCAAATCCTCGGACTGTGAATGGCGCGGAGGCGGCATGCCCGTCTCCTGCTGCCTATTCGCAGCGGTGTTGCCGAGGGTTACATCAATGTCGTGACAGCAGGCGATTGCCCAGCGCGGCGTTGGCGGCGATCACGAAGCACACCGCCAATGCGTGCGCGAGCAGATCGGTGGCGGCAGCGTCGATGGGGTGGAAGATGGCCATCAGGGTGGCCGCGCCCGCCGCGCTGGCCAGTCCCAGCAGGATGGCCGTGAGCACCGGCCGCAGCGGACAGGCGCGGCGCAACAGCCAGATCAACAAGGCGGACAACGGCAACGAGAAGCCGACGATGAAGGTGATGCAATCGTACGCTGGCGGTCCGCCCGCAATGACGGCGGCCGGATCCAGCATGCCGCGCAGGCAGCCCCAGCCGCTGGCGCCCGCCCACAGCAGGGCACTGGGAACCGGCAGCCATACCCACGCGCGCGAGCGTCCGGGCACCGCCAACTCGCAGGCCGCCCATGCGGCGCAGATGGCCGTGACCGCTGCGGCGAGATTGGACCAGGCAACGTCGGGCGCGAGCGCCCAGCGTTGCAGCATCGGGCCGGCACCATGGTGGACCAGCAGGACCGCGGCGGTGATCGCCACCACCGCGAGCCACCCAAGCGCGCGCAGCCACGGTGGCGCCAGGCGCCGTACCGGGGCCAACTCGGCACCGAGGGCTTCGATCAAATGCTGCTGGCTGAGATCGGCGGACACGTCAGGGTTCTCCACGCAAACGCTCGCGCAAGGTTTTCAGGGCGCGGTGCAGGTTCACCTTCAAGGCCCCCTCGTTGCGGCCGGTGTGGGCTGCAGCTTCCGCCAACGACTGTTCGGCGATGCCCAGATTCTGTACGGCTTCGCGCTGCCGCGGCGGCAGTTCCGCGATCGCCGCATGCAGGTGTTGCGCGCGTTGCCTGCGTTCGGTCTCGGCGCTGGCATCGTCATGCTCCGCATAGTGCTCGAACGCGAGCTCGTCATGCACCTCGCGATGACTGCGCCGGCCGTGGCTGCGCAACGTGTCGATGGCACGCCGATCGGCGATCGCCGCCAGCCAGGCATCGTACGAGCGTGCCGGATCGTAGGTGTGGCGTACCCGGTGCACGGTCAACAAGGTTTCCTGCACCACGTCGTCAAGGAGATCAACGGGGGCGCCACGCCGGCGCGCCACACTGCGGATCAAGGCCACCGAATCGGCAAGCACACGCTCGTAGGCCCGGCGGTCCCCCGCCTGCGCGGCTGCCATCCAGGCCCGGCGCTGTCGTTCGGCCTGCTCGCGGGCGCTGGTGGATTCGGCTGGCACGTGGGCACGGGAACCAGGTCGGGACGGTCCATCATAAAACATGGCAGAAGCGATTGCGCTCACCAACGCCTCGCACGTTCCGCGTGGGGTGCCTGTGGGGTGCTTCGCCCCGGCCGTGCCACGGGTTACCTGGACCGTTCGGGTTTACGGTGTAACTTGGGCCTGCCGACGAGCGAATACATGCAAAACCACCACGCGTCTGTTGTGCACACGGGCGCCTTCGTTTGCGGAAGCACAGGTTCTGCGCAGAACCCGAGGAGTGCGTCATGGCACGCCAGCATGCAACCAATACCAGCCGCCGACAGCTGTTGCAGTGGGGCGCAGCGGGCGCGGCCACGCTCGTCACCGGCGGCCTGTTCGGCAGCCTGATCCTGGCCGGCGACGGCACCGCAGTGGCTGCGACGGGATTGATCCAGACGACGCCCGGAAGCGTGGCGCTGGAAGTGTATGCCGATGATGGCCGCAACCTCGGTCTGCAACAGCTGCCGAAAATCGTGCTGAGTGACGCCGAATGGCACCGGCGGTTGTCGCCCGCGGCGTTTGCAGTCCTGCGTCGCGGCAATACCGAACCGGCGTTCAGCGGTGCCCACGAGCGGCCCGCTGCGCGCGGCATCTTTCGCTGCGCCGGCTGCGCGACCGCGTTGTATGACGATGCGACCCAGTTCGATTCCGGCACGGGCTGGCCGAGCTTCTGGCAACCGATCTCGCCGCACAACGTGATCGAACTTCGCGATACCAGCTTCGGCATGCTGCGCACCGAGATTCGCTGCGCGCGTTGCGACGGCCACCTCGGGCACGTGTTCCACGATGGTCCGCCGCCGACGGGCTTGCGCTATTGCATGAACGCGTTGGCGCTGCGCTTCGTGGCACGCAGCGCCGCCTGACCTGCGGCGCGGAATTGTGCATGCTGCCGACGGGCGAAACCCAGTAGCCGAATTACCAACGCGTGCCGGTCAATGCACCGGTGCGCGCGCCAGCGCCCACACGTCCACCCGTTGCACACCCGCGCGCCGCAACACCCGCGCGCATTCGCCGAGCGTCGCGCCGGTGGTGAATACGTCGTCGAGCACCGCAACATGTGCGGGCAGTGCATCACGTTCGCGCAACGCGAACGCGCCGCGCACGTTGCGGCGGCGCTGGATCGCGCTCAGGTCGGTCTGTGCCGTGGTGGCACGGTTGCGCTGCAAGGCATCCCGCGACAATGGAATGCCGAGTGCCCTTGCCAGCGGTTTCGCCAGTTCCAGCGCCTGGTTGTAGCCGCGTCGTCGCAGGCGCGAGCGATGCAGCGGCACCGGCACGATGGCTTGTGGCAGCTCGTCCGGACGCGGTGCCCCGGCCCACAGCAGCGACAACGTCCGCCCGGACGCCAGGTCGCCGCCGAACTTGAAGCGCGTTTCCAGCTGTCCGAGTGGCCACTCGTAGCGGAACGGCACCCATGCAGCATCCCACGCTGGCGCGCGCTTGATGCACCGCCCGCACAAGGGCGCCGGGGTTGCCAACGGCAAGGCGCAACGCGCGCAGCAGACCTTGTTGCGCGGCAGCTCCGCTGCGCAATCGGCGCACAGGCTCAAGTGCCCCTGACCGCGCGCACCGCACAACAGGCAATGCGCGGGCAGCAGCGCGTCCAGCACTCCGTCAACCAGACTGGTGACTTTCAAGTTGACAGACATCTGCCGTGCCTCTGAAACTTGCGCTCCACTATAAGCGGAGTTGCAACGATGGACGGCATGCACGCGGATGCACCGGTGCGGCACGACTGGGCACGGGCCGAGATTGAAAGCCTCTTCAATCTGCCGTTCATGGAGTTGCTGGCGCGCGCGCATGCGCTGCACGCAGCGAATCACGACGCGAATGCGGTGCAGGTGTCGACCCTGCTCTCGATCAAGACCGGTGGTTGTCCGGAGGATTGCGCGTATTGTCCGCAGGCGCAGCGTTACCACACCGGGGTCGCAGCGCAGAAGCTGATGGACGTCGAGTCGGTGCTCGAACGCGCGCGCGCGGCGAAGGCCGCTGGCGCTTCGCGCTTCTGCATGGGTGCAGCCTGGCGCGGACCCAAGGATCGCGACATTCCGAAAGTGGCCGAACTCATCCGCGGGGTGAAGGCGCTCGGCATGGAAACCTGCGCGACGCTGGGCCTTCTGGGCGAGGGTCACGCCGAAGCGCTGAAAGCCGCGGGGCTGGACTACTACAACCACAACATCGACACCGCACCGGACTATTACGGCGAGATCATCCATACCCGCGAGTTCGAGGATCGCCTCGACACGCTGGATGCAATTCGCGCGGCGGGACTCAAGACCTGTTGCGGTGGCATCGTCGGCATGGGCGAGACCCGCGCGCAACGCGCGGGCTTGCTGCGCGCGCTCGCGAACCTGCCCGAACATCCGCAGTCGGTGCCGATCAACCAGCTGGTGCGGGTGCCGGGCACGCCGCTGGAAAATGCGCCAGACATGGATCCGTTCGAGTTCGTGCGCACCATCGCGGTGGCACGAATCACGATGCCGAAGGCGATCGTGCGGCTGTCCGCCGGTCGCCAGCAGATGAGCGACGAATTGCAGGCGCTGTGCTTCTTCGCTGGCGCCGGTTCGATTTTCATGGGCGAGAAACTTCTGACCACCGGCAACCCGGATGTCGAGCACGACCATGCACTGTTCGCGCGCCTGGACCTGCATCCGCTGCAAGTCGCCTTCGATGCACCCGCCCCCGGCAACGTGCACGCCGACATCCTCGACGGTTGTGGCGACGGCTGCCGCTGCGCGACTTGAATGGCGCGCACTGATCTGCTGCAGGCACTGGCCGCACGTGTCGCGGAGCGGGAACGCACGGGCCTGCTGCGGCGTGCGCGCGCGCTGGATACCGCGCGCGGCACGGCTGTCATCGTCGATGGTCGCGAACTGCTGAACTTCTGCAGCAACGATTACCTTGGCCTCGCGCAGGATCCGCGCATCGTCAAGGCCATGCAGGACGCCGCGAATGAATGTGGCGTTGGCAGCACCGCTGCACACCTTGTCTGCGGTCACCGCCGCGAGCACGCGCAACTGGAAGCGGGCTTGTGCGAATGGACCGGGCGCGACGCTGCACTGCTGTTTTCGTCGGGCTGGCTGGCCAATCTTGGCGCAGTGCAGGCGCTGCTCGATCGCGACGGCATCTGCGTGCAGGACAAGTTCAACCACGCCAGCTTGCTGGATGCCGCGCGACTAGCCGGGGCGACGCTGAAACGCTATCCGCACAACGACGCGACTGGCGCCGCGCGGCAACTTGCGCGCAACGCCACTGCACCGGCGTTGCTTGCGACCGATGGCGTGTTCAGCATGGATGGCGATGTTGCGCCACTGCGCGAACTTGCGGCCCTGTGCGACCGCCAACACGCGACGCTGATGGTGGATGATGCGCATGGTTTCGGCCTACTCGGCGCGCATGGGGCGGGCAGCGTGGATGCGGCCGGCCTGGCGCAAACCGGGGTACCCGTATTGATGGCAACGTTGGGCAAGGCGCTCGGTTGCATGGGTGCGTTCGTTGCGGGCTCGCGCGACTTGATCGAAGGTCTGACCCAGTTCGCGCGCACGTTCGTCTACACCACCGCGATGCCGCCGGCACTGGCGGCCGCGGCCTGCACGGCGGTGCAGATCGCGCGTACGGAGACGTGGCGGCGCGAAAAGCTGCAAGCATTGATCGTGCGCTTCCGCACGGGCGCAGCGCAGCTCGGATTGCCGCTCGGCGAATCGCGCAGCGCGATCCAGCCGCTCGTGCTGGGCGACGCCGGGCACGCGATGGCTGCGGCGCGCTCGCTCGAAACCGCGGGCATCCTCGCCGGCGCGATCCGGCCTCCGACGGTGCCGCAAGGCAAGGCCCGCCTGCGGGTGAGCCTTTCCGCGCTGCACACGCCGATTGACGTGGATCGACTCCTTGAAGCGCTGGCGCGGCTGCCACGCTGAACCGCGATTATCATTACGGGTCAATGTCCGAACTCTGCATCCATACCGAAGGCCAGGGCGCCGTACACGTCGTGCTGCTGCACGGCTGGGCCATGCACGGTGGCGTGTTCACGCCGCTGCTCGACGGTCTGCGCGAGCGCTGCACGCTGCACGTCGTCGACTTGCCGGGGCATGGCCTTTCGCGCGACAGCGACGTGTCCTTGCAACCCGCCGACTGCGCGCGCGCGATCGCCGGGCGGGTGCCGCCGGCGCTATGGCTGGGCTGGTCACTGGGTGGCTTGTACGCACTGCAGGCAGCGCTCGACTTTCCGGAAAAAGTACTCGGGCTGGCGATGCTGTGCGCATCGGCGCGCTTCGTGCGCGGCAAAGACTGGTCCCATGCCGTGTCGCCGGAGATCCTCGAGGACTTCGAACGTGACCTGCAGACCGACTATGCCGGCACGCTGGAACGCTTCATGGCCCTGGAAGCCTTGGGCAGCGGCTGCGCGCAGGCGGACCTGCGCAAATTGCGCACGCACACCTTCAGCGAACATCCCCCGGCGCTGCATGCGCTGGTGGACGGGCTGGCCGTGCTGGAACACACCGACCTGCGCCCTCGCGTGCAGGAGCTCGTGCAACCCAGTGCCTGGATCGCCGGCCGCCGCGACCGCTTGATCCCGTGGCAGGCGATGCAGTGGGGCGCTGCGCAATGCGGCGGAGCCTTCACCTGCGTTGCAGGCGGCGGTCATGCGCCCTTCATCGGCCACACCGACGCGGTGGTGGCCGCGCTCGAACCGCTGCTCGCGGCGGTGCCGGCGTGAGCGGCGAGCGGCTTGACCTGCGCCAGGTGCGGCGCGCGTTTGCGCGGGCGGCGCCGACGTACGAGCAGCACGCCGCACTGCAGCGCGAGGTCGAGGCGCGCCTGATGGAGAGCCTCGACTACTACGAAGGCAAGCCTGCGTGCGTGCTCGATGTCGGCTGCGGTACCGCGCGCGGAACCGCCGTGCTGAAAAAGCGCTGGCGCGATGCCGAGGTGATCGCACTCGATGTATCGCTGCCGATGTTGCAGGCGGCGAAACGCCACTCGGGCTGGTTGCGGCCGCTGACGCGGGTGTGTGCGGACGCCTGCCGCCTGCCGTTTCCCGAGCGCAGCATGGACGTGGTGTATTCAAACCTGTGCATGCAGTGGTGCGACACGCCGCGCACGGTGTTCACCGAATTCGCGCGGGTGTTGAAGCCGGGCGGCTACCTGGTCGCCTCGACGCTGGGACCGGATACCTTGACGGAGCTGCGCCAGGCCTGGGCTGCGGTGGACGACAGCCAACCGCACGTCAGCCGCTTTTTCGACATCCGCGACATTGGCGACGCGGCGCTCAGCGCGGGTCTCAAGGATCCGGTGCTCGATACCGACCACATCACGCTGCGCTATCCCGACGTGCGCGCACTGCTGGCTGAGCTCAAGGGTCTCGGCGCCACCAACGCCGATGCCGAACGCGCGCGCGGCCTCACCGGCAAGGGCCGCTTCAAGGCCATGCTGGACGCCTACGAGGCACGCCGCCACGCGGGCAGCATTCCGGCGACCTATGAAGTGGTGACCCTGCACGGCTGGGGTTTCCCGGCCGGCGCGATGCCGCTTTACGGCGGCCGGGAAACGCGCTTCGAAGTACTCAGCCGCCGTGAGCCGCGGCCTTCACCTCAGGATGACGGTGGCGGCGTGTAGTCACAGCTGCCCACACGCTTCGCGGTGTACGCGTTGTCCATCGTCATCGTGTGTCCGCCGGCGTCCATGGTGACGTGCGACTTGCCGGTGAAGGAGTCCTCGCCCGCCATCTGCATGTCGGCGTGCATGGTCATGCTCGCCTTGCCGCTGCAGGTCACGTCATAACTGACGTTGCTGCCCATCCACTTGAGGTTCGCGACCCGGCACTGGACGTCCTTGTTCCGGTCCATCGCATGCTGCATCGCCGCCGGATCGAACTTCCCGGCCGGCATGCACACGTCGTGCTCCACGCTACGCGGACCGATCGTGGGCATGCCCTGCATGTTCATCGTCATTTGCACGGTCACGTGCATCAATTTGCCGCTGGTCCCGGCCGCCCACAGTGGCACGGCTATCATGGCGAGCGCGCCCAAGCCTGTCGCCGCGAGCAACAAACGTTTGTGGTTTCGCATTTCGCACACCCTCCCGTTCGGACAATACCCGCGTGAATCATAACGCTTCCACCCGCGCCGCCTGGGTCGGCCTCGCGGTCCTGACCGTGGTGTGGAGTCTCAACTGGACTGTGATGAAAGTGGCGATGCGCGACGCCGGGCCATTCACGTTCAGCGCGCAGCGTTACGTGATCGGCACCACGGTGCTGTTCGCGTTGCTGGCCCTGCAGCGCAAGAACCTGCACCCGACACCCTGGTGGTCGACGATCGCGATCGGCCTGTGCCAGACCTGCGCGTTCCAGGCGTTGGCGCAATGGGCCCTGGTGTCCGGCGGCGCCGGCAAGACTGCGCTGCTGGCCTACAGCATGCCGTTCTGGGTGGTGCCGCTGGCTTGGTGGTGGCTCGGCGAACGGCCCAACTGGCAGCGCTGGGGCAGCATCGCGCTGGCCGCGGCGGGTTTCATTTGCGTGGTCCAGCCGTGGCGACCGCTGGGGGCGCCGCACAGCATCATGCTGGCGATCAGCGCAGGCGTGGCGTGGGCCATCGC
>DASSNC010000054.1:0-5380 GCA_035688305.1 Rhodanobacteraceae bacterium | reverse complement strand
TCGATGCGCGCGCGCAGGCGCGGCCACTCTTCGCGCAGGAAATGTTCGCGTTCGCTCTTGAGGAGCGCCGAGTGGGCACCCTCGGTGACGAACATGCCGAGGCCGCGGCGCTTCTCCACCAGTTGCTCGTCGACCAGTTCCTGGTATGCCTTGGAAACGGTCAGCGGGTTGATCTGGTAGTCGGCCGCGACCTGGCGCACGGAGGGCAGGGCATCGCCCTCGTGCAGCGCTCCGTCCAGGATCATCGCCACCACGCGTTCGCGGAGCTGGCGGTAGATCGGGACGTTGTCGTTCCAGGTCACGCTCATGAATTGATCCTTGCGCTGTCGGATGAATCCCCGCACGGCAGGTGCGGAGATCCGGCCGTCTCGTCAGGCGCCGACCGCATCGTTGGCGAACGAGTAGAAGGGCATGCCGCCGTCTGCCGTCGAAGCGGAGGATCCCGCCTTGTCGCCGCGCAGCTCGCGCAACTGCTCGCGCGAGGGATACACGTTGATGGTGGGCAGGGTCCGGATGGCCTGGGTGTCGACGCTGGCCGAAACCGGCATGTTCTGGCGCGCCGCGTCGGCGGCGGCGTTGCTGTAGTTGGCGATGCCGGCCATCCCGGCGGCGGTGATCAGCATGGCAGCAACGAAAGCGATGGATTTGCGGGCGTTCATGGCGACCTCCTTGGTGACCTCGTTGACTAGTGTTGTAGGGAACTATAACACCAGATTTTCCGGTGTCAACACCCCCTGCCATCAGTCATGGGTGGAGCAGGCGCGGGAAGGAGCTGGGACAAATACAGGGAGCCAAGTAGCCCGGAGCACCCGATGCGGGGCGGGACCCAAGAGCCTTGCGCCCACCGAATCGCCGTGTGAATGAACCCTGTCAATCGTCCGCGGTCATAGACGGCGCACGTTGCCATTGCGCGGGGAAGCGCGCAAAATGGCCGATTCGTGCAAACGAATCACCGCACGGCAGCGCACAAGCCACCATTTACCAGAGGAACAACACCGATGAAGCAGATCATGCGGCCGACTTTGGCTGCCGTTGCCGTGATCGCCACGCTGGGCGTCGCGGGCATTTCGCAGGCGCAGACGCAAACCACCGCCCCGGCCCAGGTCGACAAGGCGAAGGCCAGCGAGATCGTCGGCTATGAACTCGCCGGCCGCTACCCGGACTGGGCGCGCGATCTGGTCAATCCGCAGCAGGTCGGCCAAGCCGTCACCCGTGCGCTGCAGGGCCAGAAGCCAAGCATGAGCGAAACCGAGGCCGAAAGCGTCGCCAAGGCGTTCGGCGCGGAGTTCCAGGCGCGTGCCAAGCAGCATTACGACCAGGTCGCGGCGCAGAACAAGCAGGCGGGCGAGGCCTATCTGGCCAAGAACAAGACCCAGCCTGGCGTGCACGTGACGTCGGACGGCCTGCAGTACCAGGTCATCTCGCAGGGCAATGGTCCGAAGCCGAAGGCCACCGACACCGTGCAGGTGAACTACACCGGTTCGTTCGTCAATGGCCAGGTGTTCGATGCTTCGGCCAAGCACGGCAGCGGTCCGGCCAAGCTCGACCTGTCCAACGTGTTCCCGGGCTTCAAGGAAGCGTTGATGATGATGCCGGTCGGCAGCCACTACAAGTTCGTGATCCCGTCCGACCTCGCCTATGGCTCGGACCCGAAGAACGGCTTCCCGCCAAACGAGACGCTGATTTTCGACGTCACGCTGGTGAAGATCGGCGCGCAGTAATCGCGGCGATCCGGTTGCAACCAGGAACGCGGCCTTCGGGCCGCGTTTTTTTGTGGCGTGGGAGTGGCCCACGGCCGCGCCCAGCGGCTTCGGGGCAGGATGGGGCGTTGTGCCGAGCGCCGCGGTTTGTCGTGCGCGTGGTGCGCGACCACTTCGCCAGGTGATGTTGCGGGCACCGCCGGGCGGCGGTGCCGGGTCAGCCTTGCGCGATCGCCTCGACCTTCGCGGCGCAGATGAAATCGTTCATCGACAGGCCGTCGACGTCGTGGGTAGACCAGTGCACCACGCAGCGGTTGTAGCCCACCTCGAGGTCGGGGTGGTGGTCCTGGCGGTTCGCCATCCAGCCGATGGCGTTGACGAAGCCGAGCGTCTCGTGGAAATTCGCGAACTTGAAGGACTTCGCGATCGACTTGCCGTCGCCCGCGGCCGTCCAGCCCGGCAGCGACGCCAGCAATTCACCGACCCGCGCCGAATCCAGGGCGCCGCCGCCCTTGCGCGGTTCGCAATGCAGCGAGGCCAGTTCCTTCAGGGTCGTCATTTCCGCTACCTCAGTTGCCGCCCTCGATCTTGCCGTGCAGGTCGGAAAGCTTGCTCGGAAGGCTGGAGAAATGCGCGGCGAGATCCTCGATGTCCTGGTCGGACAACGGCGCGGCCATGCCGTTCATGATCGCGTTGGTGCGCCGGCCGTTCTTGTATTCGTGCAGGGCCTGTTCCAGGTAGTCCTGGTACTGGCCCGCGAGGGCGGGATAGTTCGGCGCGATGCCGTTGCCGTCCTTGCCGTGGCAGGCTTCGCAGGCCGCCGCTTTCTTCGCGCCTTCGGCCGCGTTGCCGCTGGCCGCGACGGCGGATCCGAATGCCGGCATCAGCGAGGCGGCGACCAGGAAGACGAGCGTGGTACGAGCTTGCATGGATCGGTCCCCTTAGTTCTTGTGCAGTTGCTTGGGCGCGAGGCTGGACAGGTAAGCCGCGATGTTCTCGATCTGCTCGTCGGTCAGGCTGTTGGCCTGCGCGTTCATCGTCGGGAACTTGCGGGCGCCGCTCTTGTATTCCTTCAGCGCGTCGATGATGTACTGCTCGTTCTGCCCGGCGATGCGCGGCACGTGGTATTCGGGATACACCGACATGTAGCCGGTGACGCCGTGGCAGCCATGGCAGGAATAGACCTCGAGCTTGCCCTTGGCCGGGTCGCCCTTGGCGTAAGCCGTGGACGCGAAGCACGCAATCGCCGCCATCAGGACGACAGTCAGCACCGATCGAATCATGTTGTTGGGCTCCCCCGCTGGCGGCGTTGGCCGTGGTTGCAAAGCGCGAAGTATAGCCTGTGAAGCCGCGAGGGAGACAAGGGTACCCGCCGAATGCGGCACCCGGTCAGCCCGCATGCGACGCTTCGTGCTGCTGCATCACGTCGATCGCGAGCGCCGAATGCGCATACGCTCCGCCCGCGCGCATCTCGGCGGCGACCCAGATCGCTTCCATGATTTGCTGCTCGGTGGCGCCGGCCTTGAGGGCGGCGCGCGTGTGGCCCTTGATGCAGTAGGGGCACTGCGTGGTATGCGCCACCGCCACCGCGACCAGCTGCTTGGTGACGGAGGGCAGGGCGCCGTCGGCGAACACGGCGCGGCTGAAGTTCTGGAAGGCCTCCAGCGGCGCCGGCGCGAGTTCGTGGCGCTTCTTTGCGGTGTCGGCATTCGATTGCGGATACATCGGATGGTCCATGGCGTTCTCCGTTCCCGGGCGATTCGAACCGGACACTGTACGCCGACCGCCCGTGGCTGCCTTGCCGCATGTCAACGATCCCGTCCGCCGGCGCGGTGACCATGGGGGTTTGCCAAGTTCGGCGGGTAATGGTCTGATGGCACCATGAAGACGTGGCGGTTCGCGGCCTGGGGACTGTTTGCGTTGCTGGGGATCGCGACGGCGTGGGCTGCCGCGCCGCAAACGCCAGCGAATCGTCCCGTCGTCGTGACGTTGCGGGCCGACGGCGCGATCAGCCCCGCGAGCGCGGATTACCTCGTGCGCGGAATCGCGGAGGCCGACAAACGCCACGCCGAGGCAATCGTGCTGGAGCTCGACACCCCGGGCGGCCTGTCGAGCTCCATGCGCGACATCATCAAGGCGATCCTGGCCTCGCCGGTGCCGGTCATCGGCTACGTCTCGCCGTCCGGCGCACGCGCGGCCAGTGCGGGAACCTACATCATGTACGCCTGCCACGTCGCTGCCATGGCGCCCGCGACCAATATCGGCGCCGCTTCACCCGTGTCGATCACCGGCGGCGGCAGCCTGCCGGCGCCATCTTCCAGCAGCGGCAAGCCAGCCGATTCCCAATCGACCGAAATGCGCAAGGTCACCAATGATGCCGTGGCCTACATCCGCGCGCTCGCCGAGCGGCGTGGCCGCAACGCCGACTGGGCGGAGAAGGCCGTGCGCGAGGCCGTCAGCGTCTCGGACAGCGAGGCGCTCAAGTTGCATGTGATCGACCTGGTCGCGCCGAACCTCGCGCAGCTCCTGGCCGACGTGGACGGCCGCAAGGTGGAAACCCCTGCCGGCACGCGGGTGTTGCACACGCGCGGTGCCGGATTGCAGGCGATCGAGCCTGGATGGCGCAGCCGGTTCCTCGGCGTGATCGCCAACCCGTCGGTCGCCTACATCCTGCTGTTGCTCGGACTCGGCGGTCTGGTGATGGAAGGCATGCACCCGGGCGGGGTGCTGCCGGGCGTGGTCGGCGCGATTTGCCTGCTGCTCGCGTTGTATGCGTTCCAGTTGCTGCCGGTGAATTACGTCGGGCTCGGCCTGATCCTGCTCGGGGTGATCCTGATCGTTTCCGAAGCCTTCGTGCCGGCATACGGCGTACTCGGCACCGGCGGCGTGGTTTCGTTCGTGATCGGTTCGGTGATCCTGATGGACACGGGGGTGCCGGGCTACGGCATCGCGCTGCCGGTGGTGGTCGGCATCGCGATCGCGGCGGCGGCCATCCTGGTCGGCATCGTGTGGATGGCGATGCGTTCGCACAAGCGTCCGGTGGTCAGCGGGCGTGAGGAAATGATCGGCGCGATCGGCGAAGTGGTGTCCGATTTCGTGGGCCGTGGCGCGGTACACGTGCACGGCGAGCGCTGGCAGGCGCGTTCGGAGGTGCCGCTGCAGCGCGGCCAAGCCGTTGCGGTCACCGCCATGCACGGTCTGGTTTTGGACGTGGAACCCCTGGCGGTACCGAAGGAGGCAATCCCATGAGCATGTATCCCGTCATCGCGGTGATCGTCGTCATCGTGCTGATCATCCTGCTGTCGTCGATCAAGATCCTGCGCGAATACGACCGTGGCGTCGTGTTCCTGTTCGGCCGATTCCAGGCGGTGAAGGGGCCTGGCATCATCATCCTGATCCCGGTGATGCAGCAGATGGTGCGGGTGGACCTGCGCACGATGGTGGTCGAGGTGCCGCCGCAGGACGTGATTTCGCGCGACAACGTGCCGGTGAAGGTCAACGCGATGATCCTGTACCGCGTGATCGATCCGGAAAAGGCAGTGATCCAGGTGGAGGATGCCCGCGAGGCCACCAGCCAGCTCGCCCAGACCACGCTGCGCTCGGTGCTGGGCCGGCACGAACTCGACGAAATGTTGAGCGAGCGCGAAAAGCTCAACGCCGACATCCAGAGCATCCTCGAC
>DASSNC010000053.1:0-15995 GCA_035688305.1 Rhodanobacteraceae bacterium | reverse complement strand
ACGACGCGATCGTGCTCGCGGTGGCGCACCAGCAGTTCCGCGACATGGGCGCCGCGGCGTTGCGCGCGCTGGGCAGGCCCGGCTGCGTGTTGTTCGACGTCAAGGATGTGTTGCCGCGCGATGCCGTCGACGATCGGCTGTAGGCCCATATCGAACGACCTGGAGCAAAAGCATTGGACGCGGATAAGAGGGGATAAAGGCGGATATACAAGCTTCAATCCGTGTGCATCCGTGAACATCCGTGGTAAGTGTTCTTTCAGTCGCGCGCAAAGGCCCTTTTGCCACGGATCAACACGGATAGCCATGGATCAAATTCAAAGAGTTGCGCTTATCCGCTTCTGTCCGCTTTTATCCGTGTCAAAAACGCTCTTGCTTCACCCGACGACACAACATTGAGGAACATCGCGTGCGTGTACTGGTCACCGGCGCCGCCGGCTTCATCGGATCCACCTTGTCGCAGCGGTTGCTGGCGCGCGGCGATGCGGTGCTGGGCGTCGACAATCTCAATGCCTACTACGACGTCAGCTTGAAGCAGGCGCGGCTGGATCGGCTGACGCCACACGCCGGGTTCCAGTTCGCCAAGCTCGGCATCGAGGATCGCGCACCGCTGGAACGCGCGTTCGCCGAATTCCGCCCGCAGCGCGTGGTGAACCTCGCCGCGCAAGCCGGCGTGCGCTATTCCATCGAAAACCCCTACGCCTACGTCGAGTCCAATCTGGTCGGCTTCATCAACGTGCTCGAAGCGTGCCGGCACGGCAAGGTCGAGCATCTGGTGTACGCATCATCAAGTTCGGTGTACGGCGCCAATCGCAAGTTGCCTTTCTCGGTGCAGGACGCGGTGGACCATCCGGTCAGCTTGTACGCCGCGACCAAGAAAGCCAACGAGTTGATGGCGCACACCTACAGCCATCTTTACGGCCTGCCGACGACCGGCCTGCGCTTCTTCACCGTGTACGGGCCGTGGGGCCGCCCGGACATGGCGCTGTTCCTGTTCACGCGCAAGATCCTCGCGGGCGAGCCGATCGACGTGTTCAACCATGGCCACCACAGCCGCGATTTCACCTACATCGATGACATCGTCGAAGGCGTGATCCGCACCCTCGATCGCGTGCCCGCGCCGGATCCCGATTACGATCCGGTGCATCCGAATGCCGCCACGTCCTCGGCGCCGTATCGCGTGTACAACATCGGCAACAGCCAGCCGGTGCAGTTGTCGTATTACATCGAAGTGCTGGAAGATTGCCTTGGGCGGAAAGCCACGCGCAATCTGCTGCCGCTGCAGCCGGGCGACGTCCCGGATACGTCGGCGGATGTCACCGAACTCGCGCGTGACACCGGTTACCACCCGGCGACGCCGGTCGAGGAAGGCATCCGGCGCTTTGTCGATTGGTACCGCAGCTACTACGGCGTCTAGACTGCCACCCCTGCATCCGCCACGGAGCCGACCCATGCGCGTCCAGACCGTCGCCCCGCAGGCCCATCAGAGCCTCGTCGAATACACCGTCGGCGCGGCGTCTGAGGCCTGCACCTATCCCGGCATCGCGCAATGCTTCGCGATCGCCGGCTGGACACCGGCTGGCATGCTGTGTGCGCACGTGAGCCCGGGTGCCACCAAGGAAGAAATGGAGGCCACCTTTGACGCGCTGGGCACCCTGGGCGGCGATGCCGTGTTGTACTGGTACGTGGTCGGACCGTTCACCCGCCACTTCGCCGTGGCCAAGGCGTGCTGGCGATCGGTGAAGGACATCAAGAAGTCCTTCCAGAAGGCTTTCGGCAACAAATCCGCAAAGCACTTCATCCTTGATGCGAGCGACGAGCGCAACACCCAGGTGCTCGATCCGGGGTTCACCATTGCACGGACTTTCAGCGCCATCGACATCCGCGCGGAACACCGCGGGTGGGAGGCGATGATCTGGTTTTCCTACAAGGAGACCAGCCGCAAGGTGACCACCTGGCAACGCTTCAAGCTCGACAAGTTCGTGCTTTTTTGAACGCGTGGCGAGCGGCCGCCGGCGTCGCGCGTTCAATATCGCGCGTTCGACTCCCACGCCAGCGCCGTTTGCGCGATGAAATCGAGATCATCGTGGCGCGGCTGCCAGCCCAGCACGCGGCGGATCTTGTCCGATACGGCCACCAGCGACGGCGGGTCACCCGCGCGCCGCGGTTCTTCGACGAACGGCACCGGCGCACCGTGGGCGCGCCCGACGGCGGCCAGCACTTCGCGTACCGAATAGCCGTGGCCGTAGCCGCAGTTGAGCGTGGTCGAGGCGCCGCCATCACGCAGGTAGCGCAAGGCATCGAGGTGCGCGCGCGCCAGATCCACCACGTGGATGTAATCGCGCACGCCGGTGCCGTCGGGCGTGGCGTAATCGGTGCCGAAGATCGACAGCCGTGGACGCTTGCCAAGTGCCGCCTCGCACGCGACTTTCACCAGCAAGGTCGCGTGCTGCGTCGACTGGCCGATGCGGCCTGCGGGATCACAACCGGCCACGTTGAAGTAGCGCAGCGCCACGTAACGCGGCCCGCCCGCGGCGGCGAGGTCGCGCAGCATCCACTCGCTCATCAGCTTGGAGGTGCCATACGGATTGATCGGCGCGGTCGGCGTGTCCTCGCTGGCCTTGCCGCCCGCAGGCGTGCCGTACACCGCGGCGCTCGAGGAAAACACGATCTGCGCGACGCCGGCATCGCGGCAGCATTCCAGCAGGTTGCGGGTGGCGCAGGTGTTGTTGCCGTAATAGCGCAACGGATCGGATACCGATTCCGGCACGATGGTGCGCGCGGCGAAGTGCAGCACGGTGTCAACGGCGTGCTCATGCAACACCTTCGCCACGAGTTCGCGCTCGCCGGCATTGCCGACGATGAGTTGTGCACCCTTGACGGCATCGCGAAAGCCGGTGGAGAGATCATCGAGCACCACGACCTTTTCGCCGGCCTCGACCAGCTGCAACACCACGTGGCTGCCGATGTAGCCGGCACCGCCGGTGACGAGGATGCTGTTGTGCTTCGCCTGCGTGGCCAACGTCGATCTCCCGCGTGAAAGTGGGTGCGTTCCCGCGCGCAGTGCGGGTCCACAAGTCTACAGCGATGCCCGCGCGCCGATTGACCGCTGTGGCCCGGCGTGCTGCAATCGCGGGTCCGTTCCAGCCGCCGAACCCGCATGTCATCCGACGCCAGCCCGGCGCACGCCATCGATCCGGAATTGTTTCGACGCGTGCTGGGGCGCTTCGCCACCGGCGTGACCGTGGTGAGTTTCCTGCGCGACGGCGTGCCTGCCGGCATGACCGTCAACGCCTTCCTGTCGGTTTCGCTGGAGCCGCCGCTGGTGCTGGTGTCGGTGCGCGAGGGTTCGCGTTTCGTCGAACATGTGCACCTGGGTGACCGCTGCGGCATCAACATCCTGTCCGAACAGCAGCGCCACCTTGGCCCGCATTTCGCAAGCCAGCCCGAGCAGGAAGTCGTGGCGCATTTTTCCGACCACGCCGGCACGCCGCTGCTCGACGGCAGCCTCGCGCAGATCATCGCGCGGGTGGTGGACATCCATCCGGCTGGTGACCACTTGCTGTACATCGCCGAGATCGAACATCTCGCACACGGACCGGACGCGCAGCCGCTGATCTTCTTCAGCGGCCGCTACAAGCAGATTCACGCGCACACGCCGGTTGTCGGGGATCTCGAGCCCGGCGCTTGATGCGGGTGCTGGCCGGTTGTTGCGACCAGCCCGCGAGGACGTGGCGCGGGGTGGGCTTGTATGCTGCTGCGGTTGTCATCCAGCCGAGGTTTGCGTCGCCATGTGTGGAATCGTTGCCGCCTGCACCCAACGGGATGTTGTCCCGATCCTGCTCGCCGGCCTGAAGGCGCTCGAATACCGTGGCTACGACTCGGCCGGGATCGCGGTGCTGCAGGACGGCGCCCTGGTCCGTCTGCGCGCGCCGGGCAAGGTGCGCGGCCTGGAGGACCTGTGGCGTGCATCGCCGGTGCATGGGTTCACCGGCATCGCGCATACCCGTTGGGCCACCCACGGCGCGCCCACCGAGGCCAACGCGCACCCGCACATTTCCAACAACGCGGTTGCGGTGGTGCACAACGGCATCATCGAGAACCACGCTGAACTGCGGGCGGAACTGGAAGCGGCAGGCTACGTGTTCACCTCGCAGACCGACACCGAGGTCATCGCCCATCTGATCCACAAGCTTGTGGTCGAAGGCCGCAGCCTGCGCGATGCCGTCGCCGCCGCCACCCAGCGTTTGCGCGGCGCCTATGCGATTGCCGTGCTGCATCGCGACCATCCCGGCCACGTGGTCGGTGCGCGCCGCGGCAGCCCGTTGTGCGTCGGGATCGGCATCGGCGAGCATTTCCTCGGCTCGGATGTGCAGGCGCTGATCCAGGTGACCAACCGCGTCGTGTACCTCGACGAGGGCGACATCGTCGAGATCACGCCCGGCGAATACACCATCCTCGCCGCTGATGGCCAGGTTGCAACGCGCGCCATCCGCGAGAGCGAACTGTCGAGCGATGCGGTCGAACGCGGCAGCTTCCGTCACTACATGCTGAAGGAAATCTTCGAGCAGCCGCGCGCGGTCGCCGACACCCTCGAAGGCCGGATCGCCGACGGCCGCGTGCTGCCCAACATCTTCGGCGTCGACGCCGACCAGCTGCTGCAACGCGCGCGCCAGGTGCACATCGTGGCCTGCGGAACCAGCTACCACGCCGGCCTCGTGGCGAAGTACTGGCTGGAAGGCATCGCCGGCATTCCCTGCAGCGTCGAAGTCGCCAGCGAATACCGCTACCGCAAGGTGGTGGTGATGCCCGACACATTGTTCGTCGCGATTTCGCAATCCGGCGAAACCGCAGACACGTTGGCCGCGCTGCGCGACGGCCGCGCACGCGGTTACCTTGGTTCATTCGCGATCTGCAACGTGCCCGAATCAAGCCTGGTGCGCGAAGCCGACCTGGCGCTGATGACCCGCGCCGGCCCCGAAATCGGCGTCGCCTCGACCAAGGCCTTCACCACCCAGCTCACCGCACTGGCGTTGCTGGCGCTGGAGTTCGCGCGCCTGCGCAACGTCGATGCCGCCACGCTCAAGGCCCTGGTCGAAGAACTGGCCGGTTTGCCGCGCGTGCTGGAAGGCGTATTGAAGTTGGAACCCGCGATCGCCAAGCTCGCCGAAGCCTTCGTCGACAAACGCCACGCGCTGTTCCTCGGCCGCGGTGCGCAATTCCCGGTGGCGCTGGAAGGCGCGCTGAAACTCAAGGAAATTTCCTACATCCACGCCGAGGCGTATCCCGCCGGCGAACTGAAGCATGGCCCGCTGGCATTGGTCGATGAGGACATGCCGGTGATCGCGGTCGCGCCCAACAACCAGTTGCTGGAAAAGTTGAAGTCGAATCTCGAAGAAGTTCGTGCGCGCGGCGGCCAGCTGTACGTATTCGCCGACGCCGGCGCCGACCTGTCACTCAATGGCAATCGCGGGCAACTGATGAAGGTGGACGCCGGCGGCAACTTCACCGCACCGGCGGTGTTCACCGTGCCGTTGCAGTTGCTGGCCTACCACGTCGCCGTGCTGCGCGGCACCGACGTCGACCAGCCGCGCAACCTCGCGAAATCGGTGACCGTGGAATAGTCGCGCCGACACGGCAACCCGTGATTCCATGGAATTAGGTCTGTCATCGATGGCTTGATTACGCGCGGGCTTCCGATCGGCAGAAAAAATTAGGTCTGTCCAGACCCAACTAATCCAGAGTGCAACCGCGACGCACTTGACTGATGTCTGTTGCTTAGGTCGACGAGCGGGCGGCAGGCGGCGCTCACCGACGCTTTGCGCAATCCGGTCTGGCTGACTGCCGGTTCCGACCCGAAGCGACCTTTTACAATTGTGGGATGCCGAGGTGATTCTGAAGTCCTGATCTACAGACGTATGCATGCCACGGTCTGACTGTCACCCGATATGACGACTTGGCGGGGCTACACTCGGGACATGACCGGGAGGGGTCCGATGGATCTAGTCAGCAATGCGGGCTTGTTGCAAGCGTGCCGACAGTTGGTAGCTGAGCGCGCGACCATGTCCAACGATGTGGACTGGACGCTACACCTTTCGGCACAACTCGAGGCCGTGCGGAACGCCACGGAAGACAAATTCCGCGGTCCCGATTTTCAACACGATCTCTGGGAGAGCGAGGCCATTTCTGCGACAGGTATGGGCAGCGTGCCGACTGCCGGGCTGTGGCACGACAAGGCTGTCGTTGACGCACTATGGGCGGTCCGGACACTTGATCCCGCGTTGGATGCCGATGCCCGCACCGATTTCCTGATCGATACGTGGGACACGCTGATTGCGCGTATCCGGCAACTGAAACAGCGCATTCCGCGGCTCAAGATGGCGCGAGTATTTGCCGCACTCCAGCCAGCCTGTTTCACGACGCTCGCGAGTCGCGATGCACTGCGCAAACTCGCCAAGGCCATGCAGGTGGGAAAGCCGGGGGACCATGAGGTATGGCTGCACCGGCGCATTCTTGAGCGATTGGACACCGTGCTTGCCGATACACCGCTCCTGAAAGGGCACGATTGGCCGCTGACACGGATGAAGTTGCCGTGGGTGTTGTACAGCTCGCTGGATGTCGCGCCGGACAAAGGCGACACGGTACAACCGGGTGACGAACCGGGTGCAACCAGACTGCTGCCGCTACCTGCGGCGCGCCGGCGCAAAGGGCTCCTTGCCATCAAGGGCTATTTCGCTTCGATACTGGGAATGCTGCAGTTTGCCGAAGGTGGCTGTGCGCGCACTGACTTTCGCGAACATATCCGCTCCGTAAATCCGAGCCTCGCGACCGGCTCGATCAACACGCAGATCAATGCCCTCATCGCCGAGTGGGACGCCATTCGAATTGACGGCGACCAAGTTGCGCTGACCGATCGTGGGCGGGCCCTTCTCGAATCGGGCGACCCTGACGAGGCTAGCGACTGGCTACTGACACGGATTCTTGGATTCGACAATTCCGTGTACTTCCTCAAGGACGGCGCAGTAGAGCAGAAAGCGTTGATCTCGATGATTCAAGCCGTAAATCCTGGCTGGACCACGAACTTCGCACCTTCCTCGATGATCGGGTGGCTGCGCAGCCTTGACCTTGCCGACGTGGTCGAAAACCCTTCGGGTCAGAAATTTCTGACGCTCACCGAGCGTGGCAAGGAATGGCGTGCGTTGATCAATTGGGTGCCGGAAAGTCTTGCCGCGCCGGATGTGATTGAAGCGCCAGTTGTGCTGGATGACGCCGCAATCGCAACCACTCCGCGCCCGCTTCAGCGGCCCGGCGTTGCCGAGATCGCAGCCGCATTTCCTGAGGGTCTGACATTCAGCAGCACGCTCATTGCGCAGCTCGATGCTTCACTCTGGGCGCATCCGCGTCGACACTTTGCCGTCTTGGCGGGTCTGAGCGGGTCGGGCAAGACTCAGCTTGCGATCAACTACGCACGCGCCTTGTGGCAGCACGAGACGGGCAATGCCGATGACGGAATGTACGTGTTGCCGGTGCAACCTGGATGGCACGATCCCAGCGCTGTTTTGGGCTACGTCAACCCACTCAGGACCGACACCTATGTGAGAACGGGTCTGCTTGATTTCCTCTTGAACGCCGTACGCGACCCGGATCGACCCTACACGGTGATTCTGGATGAAATGAATTTGTCGCACCCGGAGCAATACCTTGCGCCGTTGCTTTCTGCAATGGAAACCGGGGGCCGCATTGAGCTGCACGCGGATGCCGATGGCGGCGACGAAATTCCGGGCCGCTTCAACTATCCATCGAACCTGCTGTTGATCGGCACCGTCAATATGGACGAGACAACGTACGGACTGAGTGACAAGGTTCTCGATCGCGCAGCCGTGCTCGAATTTTGGGATATCAACGTCGATGCGTGGCCGCGATGGTCTCAAAGCAAGCTCGCAGCCGAGCAAGTCGCAGCAGTGCGCACGGTGCTGCGCGAGCTTGCCGCGACGCTTGCGCCTGTGCGGCTTCACTTTGGCTGGCGCAGCATCCGCGACATAGTGGAGTACGTGGAAGCCGCCGTAGCCGGTGGGGTAATTGAGTTCGCGGACGCTGTTGACCAGGCGGTATACGCGAAGATTCTTCCCAAGCTGCGAGGCGAAGACAGCCCACGATTGCGTGAGGCGTTCAACGCCACTCGTGGTGTCTTGAACAACCATGCACTTGCGAAGTCTGCGACCAAACTTCAGGAATTGCTGCAGGAGCTGGCCGCGACTGGCACCGCCCGGTTCTGGCGGTGATCGTGCCCGTCCTCAACATTGAGGACGGAGCCGGCAATCGCCGGTTCCTCGAGGCTGGCGCTTGCACGACCGGCTTCATCGAAACCGGCCGCTACCTTTTCGACTGCACCGACGGTCTGCGGCTCGTCATTGACGACATTGAGCTTCCGCGTTCCGCGGCCGGATTCCATTGGTCTCCCGGGTTCTACGCGGGCCGAGTCGAAGCGGAAGTACTGCGGGCGGATGGTGAGTGCGTTGCAAGCTATCAACTGGATGTCAGCCCGACACCCGACAAGCTCGGTCACGAGCTTTTCGAAGTGATGTTGCGCGACCTTGCCACGTTCGCGCCTGATCTGCTGCTCGGCAGTGAAGCTCAGCAAGCGCTGTTCGATCCGGACGAATCGCCTGCGCCGCCGGAGGTTCAATACGCGCGGCTGCGGCGTTATGCGCAAGCTTGTTGCGTGGCGTTGCAGCACGTTTCCGAGCAACCGATAACGCGCCCAGTGCGCAAGCGCCACCTGACGCCCATTCATCGCCTGCGTCGCCTTGATGCCCGCACTGCGCTCGCGGCTGCACGATCGCCGCTGGTAGCCATGATCACGAATCAAGGGGATGCCACACAATATGCGGCTGCGCTACTCGACGCCCCGACCATCGAAGATACGCTGGACAATGAAGCGAATCGAACGTTGGGATGGATGCTGCGGCGGCTGCAGCACCGTGTGGCGCACCTCGCAGACTGGCTGGACGGAGCACCGGTTGGGAGTGACGAAGGGTTCGATGCCAAACGTGCCCGCCGAAGCGAAATCGTGCAGGCTTTACAGGTGCGCCTGCGCAGGCTTGCGCGGCGTGAGCCGTTTCGCAGTGTGACGCGCCTCGGTACTTCAAGCGCGGGGTTGACTGCCATTGCGGCGCACCCTGCCTATGCGCGGGCACAGAGATATATCTGGCTCGCCCTGCAAGAAGGCGTCGGCAGCGAGGACGCGGCCGAATCGCTGCCCATCAGTCCCACGTGGCAAGTGTATGAGCGGTGGTGTTACCTGTGCACTACCGAATTGATGCGCCAAATGTTCCCGGACGTGGAGTGGCGACAAACGCGGTGGGGCAAGTCGGCCGATCAGCTGCGGTGTCATGGGCGTATTGGGCAATTTGACTTCGCGGTATGGCTGCAGCCGCGCTTCGCGCCGTGGGATCAAGCCAGCCGTTGGCGGTGCAATAGTCTCTCCGGCGAGCGCTTTCCGGACATCACCTTGACGCTCGACGGCCCCGATGGATCCGCATTCATGGTGCTGGATGCCAAATATCGTGCGAGTCGCACCAACGTGTTGGATGCCATGACGTCGGCGCACCTCTATCACGACAGCCTAACGTGGCGCGGCAATCGACCGTGGCGATCCTTGCTGCTGGTGCCGCGCACTGATCACGTTCCATGGTTGGCCGATTCGGCGTTCCAGGCCACGTACGGAATCGGAGCCGTCGCCCTGGCACGGCGCGACTGCACCGCTGCACTGCGGGAGGCCCTTCTCACCTTCGTCGGTGCCAACGGTGGCCCATAGACGTCCTTCAGTCTGATACGTAGCAGCAATAACCGGATTCGGACTGGATGAGCGCCTCGTGACTGGCAGGTATTGGCCGACAGGCACCGATGGTCGCGGTTCGCCGCTTCGACGGTTGGCGGATGGGTGACGGGGAAGGTCACAGCCTCGTCGCCGAGCGGCCAACATCGGCCGCGTGACCTCTGCGATGCCTATGGCAGCAGCGCCGCCACCCGCGCCGTCGCCGTCGGCGCAGTGATCGGGGGTTTGCCGAGGTGTCGCAGCAGGCGGTAGTGCGACGCGACGGCGGCTGCGAACGTGCGGTGCTCGAGGTAGGCAACACCGAACTCGTGACAGGTGCTCTCGACCACGCGCGAAACCGCCGGATAGTGCACATGCGAGATGCGTGGAAACAGATGGTGTTCCACCTGGAAATTCATGCCACCGATCAACCAGCCAAGCGCCCGATTGCCGCGCGCGAAGTCCACCGTGGTTTCCAACTGATGGATCGCCCACGGTGTGTCGATCCGCATGCTGCCTGCATGTGGCACTGGAAAGGCGGCCTCTTCCACCAGATGCGCCAGCTGGAACACCAGTGCCAGCAGCACGCCGGCGACTGCTGCAGTCACCGTGTAGAACAGCACGACCGCGCCGATCGAATGAAAGACCAGCGGCAATCCAAACGCGAGCGTGAAGAACACCAGCTTGCCGAGCACGAATGCGGTCAGGTCCCAGCCGCGCGGGCGCGTGAAGGGACGCTCGCCGATGGTGCCGGTGATGATGTCGCGAAAATCGCCGTACAGGTGCCAGCGGATCGCGGTAACGCCGTACAGCGGCCACAGGTAGAAGTGCTGCCAGCGATGCCACGGTCGCCACGGTTGGCGTGGTGACAGGCGCGCGAGCGCACCGAGGTCGATGTCGCTGTCGCGGCCGTCCACATTGGTCCACGTGTGGTGGAAACGCCCGTGCTGCCACTGCCAGATGTACGAACTGCCGCCGACCATATCCAGCGTCATCGCCATCAGCCGGTTGATCCAACGGTGCCTTGAATAGGCCTGGTGACCGCCATCGTGCATGATGTTGAAGCCAATGCCCGCCGTCGCCATCCCGAGCACGATGCTGAGCAGCAGCGCCTGCCATGCGCTGGACGCAAAGAACACCAGCGTCACATAGGCGAGCGCGAATGCACCGAGGATGATGGCGGTTTTCAGATACATCCACACGCTGTCGCGTTCGCCACGACCCATGAGCTTGAGCTCGGCGTTGACCCGTCGTCGCAACTCCTGATGGAACGCGTTGTCGCCGCTGAATCTGAGCGGCTTGTCATGGACACTGGTCAATTTGGCGGCCTGCTCTCGGCGATAGGGCGAATCGCGGAACGTGGCAAGGTCTGGCGAACGATATGGGTCGATCTTGCTTGCCATGCTGCAAGCACCCTTGAACGGGATCGCCCACAGCAACCCATAGGGGACTGACGGTGCCGACTGGGCGCGCTGACCAGCCGAGTCGCCAGCCGCGTGCGGCCAACAGCGACTGGTCGGCGGCTGAAATTGCACGCCGCGGAGGCGTCAATCCAGCCGCGCTGGCACGTCCGCGAAATTGCACGGAAGAGAGGTGCGCCGGTTGTCGACGGTGCGGGCATCGGGCGGATTACGTGGTTCATTTCACTCCGGGAACAGCATCTTTTTCCAGACCTGTTTGCCGACGATGCTGTGAGCCACCGTGCCGCCCACGTGCAGGATCAGGTACGCCGGCACCAGCACGTTGCCGATCTGGTGCCAATGCTTGATGAAGTGCGGCCAGGCGGCGGTCAGCTTGACGCCGGGCGTGATCGTGATCGCGTTGCTCAGGCCGCTTAGGCCCAGCCACAGGAACACGAGCAGCCCGAGCGCCTGCACCAATCCCGACAGGCCGACGTGGGTGGGGCGGTCGGGAATGCGCAAGTGCAGCAACGAGTGCACGTCCTCAACGACCCATCTCAAACGCGCGCGCGACCATGGCACCCAGTTTGCGAACCGCGCGCTCGCCGGGCCCACGAATCCCCACAGGATCCGTGCCAGCAGGAACACCGTGAACGTGATGCCTACCCAGCGGTGCTGGATATACCAGAAATGGTCGGCGCGTTCATAGTCCGCCGCGCCCGCCCCGATCCAGCCCGAGCCGATGAGCCATGCCAGGATGCCGAACACCGCGAGGCCGAGGTGCAGGAACCGCGTCACGACATCAAGTGGTGCGGTTGCAGCCGGAGCGGTGCCTGGGATTTCCATCATGGAAGAACTGATAGCTGGTGCGTGTTGGAGGTCGATGCGTGCGCTGGGTGCGCAACCGCACCTGCGCGTGCTGTTTGTAAATGCGCGACATGGCGGCCTCACCCGCTGTCGAGGAAGCCGGTTCCGCATCTGCAACGAAGATGGTGACACGCTGCGCCTGCGCCTGTCCGTCGTCTGTACGCTGCCGCACACAACAATGATCGCAACGGGCAAGCGGATGCACCATCGGCGTCATCGGGAAGTGACGACGTGCCGGTTGAGATCCCACGTTGGTCGCGACCGCTCAGATCGGTGTGCTGGTCTTGCCAACAACCGCCGTCAAGCGGTTGGAATCGGCCTGCCCGCGGAGTGTCACGCCCACGTTTTTTGCTTGCATGCGCATGGTGAGGATGAATCTGAATCGGCCAGAAATGCTGCACTGCAA
The DNA here is from genome assembly GCA_035688305.1 of Rhodanobacteraceae bacterium. Taxonomy (GTDB): domain Bacteria; phylum Pseudomonadota; class Gammaproteobacteria; order Xanthomonadales; family Rhodanobacteraceae; genus 66-474. The sequence continues at coordinate 3,508 of DASSNC010000053.1, read as the reverse complement.
TATGCATGGATTGTGGCCATACACGGTAAACTTACACGTATTGCGGCGGCGCAACATGCGTTGCCCGGCGGTTGAAGGTGAACAGTATGTTTAGCACAAAGCAATTGGTCGGGATGCAACCCATCGTTTGGACCCGCGACAGTCGCGGCGGCCCGGGGTACGAAGATCGCGCCGTAGGGCGCGTGGTGCGGACCGGCGCTGGCCGGGTGACCGTGCAGGTGTTCCGGGCCAGTGACGAAGCCTGGGTCATACGTTCTGTAGGACCGCATGAACTCGAAGTGGCCACTGGCACCGATCTGAAACGGCTCGAAGCACTCGAACGCCAGGAGCAACGCTCGGCCGCATAGACAGCAGCGAAGCGCTGCTTGCCGAGAAATGGCCAACGCCGTGCGCGAGTAGCCGTGCGCTACTCCGCGCCCATGGCTTGACCGTTGCCCCGCGTCCGATGGGCGAGCTGCAATCGGGTGGTCAATCGATCGCCAACGTCGCTGTCGGCTCGTTGATCTCGCGGGGCGACGCGTTGGCGACGTTTGTCATTGCTGCGATGCGGGTGTCTGGCTCATCGAGATACCCGACGGTCGCAAACCATGGGCGCGGGACAGATCCGCAGTGCTTGACTCTGGACCATGGTCCAGGGTTTAGACTGGGCGCATGAGCACAAATCTGTCTTCACACCTGCCGATCGGCATGGTCGCCAAACGCGCCGCGGTCGGCATCGACACCGTCCGCTACTACGAACGCGAAGGCTTGTTGCCGGCACCGCGACGGCGTGCGTCCGGCTACCGCGATTACGACGCGATCACCGTGGATCGCCTGCGCTTCATCCGCCGCGCCAAGCAGCTCGGATTCACCCTTACGGAAATCCGCGAATTGCTGGCGCTATCTGCCGACCACGAACGCGGGGTGCGCGGGGTCAAGCAGCGCGCGCAGGCACGCCTGGTTGCCATGGAGCAACGCATCCGCGAATTGCAACGAATGCGCCGCGGCCTGAAGCAGCTGATCGATGAATGTCCGGGGCATGGCGATCCCGCCGCGTGTCCGATCCTGGGCGCGCTCAATCATGGAGAACCAGCTTGAACGATCACGATCACGGGCACGCGCCGGCGGACGGCGCATGCAGCAAGCACGGCACGCCGTCTGCGCAAACTCCGCGGCACGAGTCCGCGCAGTCCGTGATCGATCCCGTTTGCGGCATGACGGTCGATCCGCACACCGCGAAACACAGCGCGGTGCACGCCGGACACATTTACCACTTCTGTTCCGCCGGCTGCCGGGAAAAGTTCATCGCCGATCCGCAACGCTATCTGGGTGATGGCGTGGGCGCGCGCACTGACGCAGCGCCGCCCGGCACGATCTACACCTGTCCGATGCACCCGGAAGTTCAACAGGTCGGCCCGGGCACTTGCCCGAAGTGCGGCATGGCGCTGGAGCCGATGCTGCCGGCGGACGAGGAGGCCAACGCGGAATTGGCTAGCGTGCGGCGGCGGTTCTGGATCGCCACCGTGCTGGCGCTGCCGCTGCTGCTGGTCGCGATGGTGCCGCATCTGACCGCCATGCATTTCGATGCAATCACCGCGCAAGTCCTGCGCTGGGCGGAGTTGTTGCTGGCCGCGCCGCTGGTGTTGTGGCTGGGGCGCGACTACTACCGCCGTGGCTGGCTGGGCGTGCTCAACCGCTCGCCCAACATGTATACCTTGATTGGCCTGGGCGTGTTGGTCGCATTTGTCTACAGCCTGGTAGCGATGTTCGCGCCGGCGCTGTTTCCGCCGCGCATGCGCGACGCCAACGGCATGATCGGCGTCTATTTCGAGCCGGCCGGGGTGATCGTCGCCTTGGTGTTGCTGGGCGAGTGGCTGGAGGTGCGCGCGCGCGGCCAGACCTCCGCGGCGATTCGGCGCCTGATGGATCTGGCGCCGCGCAGTGCCCGCCGCATCGATGCCGACGGCAGCGAACACGATGTCGCCATCGACCAGGTGCGGGTGGGCGACGTGTTGCGCATCCGTCCCGGCGAGAAGGTGCCGGTCGACGGCGCGGTGCTGGACGGCGCCAGCAGCATCGACGAATCGATGTTGAGTGGTGAAGCGGTGCCGGTCGAGAAGACCGCCGGCGATCACGTGACCGGCGGCACGGTCAATGCGACCGGGACGTTGCAGATGCGTGCGGACAAGGTCGGCGCGGATACGGTGCTGGCGCAGATCGTCGAACTGGTGGCCAAGGCGCAACGTTCGCGCGCGCCCTTGCAACGCGTGGCCGATCGCGTATCGCGCGTGTTCGTACCGGCGGTGGTGGTGGTTTCGGTCCTTACCGCAATCGCCTGGCTGCTGTTCGGACCCGAGCCGCGGCTGGCCTACGCCGTCGTCAATGCGGTGGCGGTGTTGATCATCGCCTGTCCCTGCGCGCTGGGATTGGCGACGCCAATCGCGATCATGGTTGCCAGCGGCCGCGGTGCGGAAAATGGCGTGCTGTTCCGCGATGCCGCGGCGATCGAGACACTCGCACACGTGGACACGCTGGTGCTGGACAAGACCGGCACCCTGACCGAAGGCAAGCCCAGCCTGACCGACGTGCTGGCGCTGGACGGCGGCGATGAACTTGAAGTCTTGCGGCTGGCCGCGAGTCTGGAAGCGGCCAGCGAACATCCGCTGGCGCATGCCGTTCTCACCGGTGCGAAAGAACGCGCCGTCGAGCCCGTGCCGGTGCAGGCATTCGATGCGATCACCGGGCAGGGCGTGCGCGGGCGCATCGATGGCAGCGAGGTGGCGCTCGGCAACGCCGCGTTGATGCGTGCGCTCGGCGTCGATACCAGTCCCCTCGATGCGCGGGCCGAAGCGCTGCGTGCCGGCGCCCGCACGGTGATGTATCTGGCGGTCGACCAGCAACTGACCGGTGCGCTGGCGGTGCAGGACCGCATCAAGCACGGCACACGCGAGCTGCTTGGCGAGCTGCGCGCGCAGGGCTTGCACATCGTGATGTTGACCGGCGACAGCGAAGCCACCGCGAAAGCGGTCGCCAGCGAACTCGGGGTGGATGATTTCTCCGCCTCGCAAACCCCGCAGGACAAGGCCGCGTGGATCAAGCGCGCGCGCGAGCGTGGCGCGCGGGTGGCGATGGCCGGCGACGGCATCAACGACGCGCCCGCGCTGGCGGTGGCCGACGTCGGCATCGCAATGGGCGATGGCACCGATGTGGCGATGGAAAGCGCGCAGGTCACCTTGCTGAAGGGCGAACTGGCCGGTCTCCTGCGTGCGCGCAAGCTGTCCGTGCAGACAGTACGCAATATTCACCAGAATCTCGCTTTCGCGTTCGCCTACAACACGCTCGGAATCCCGATCGCGGCTGGCGTGTTGTATCCCGTGTTCGGCTGGCTGCTCTCGCCGGTCATCGCTGCCGCAGCGATGAGCCTGTCCTCGGTCTCGGTGATCGCCAATGCACTGCGGTTGCGCCATGCACGCTAGGGCCTGTGAGCGCTATGCCGCGTGAGCCGCGTTGCAGTCTGCGACCAGCCGGC
>DASSNC010000024.1:0-29395 GCA_035688305.1 Rhodanobacteraceae bacterium | reverse complement strand
TTCCTGCAGAACATCACCGGCTTCATGGTCGGCAAGAAATACGAGCAGGCCGGCATCGCGAAAGATGGCGCCAAGATGGTCACTGCCGTGGCCTGCTCGCACGTGCCGAAGTTCACCGTTGTGATCGGCGGCAGCTTCGGCGCCGGCAACTACGCCATGTGCGGGCGCGCCTATGGCGCACGCTTCCTGTGGATGTGGCCCAACGCGCGCATCAGCGTGATGGGCGGCGAGCAGGCCGCTTCGGTACTCGCCACGGTGAAGCGCGATGGCATCGAATTGCGCGGAGGCGCATGGTCGGTGGACGAGGAAGAGGCCTTCAAGGCGCCGATCCGCGCACAGTACGAGCATCAGGGCAGCCCGTACTATTCCAGCGCGCGCTTGTGGGACGACGGCATCATCGACCCGGCCGACACGCGCCGCGTGCTGGGCCTTGCCATCTCGGCGTCGATGAATGCGCCGATCGAACCGCAGCGCTACGGCGTATTTCGGATGTAATCAGCGGGCACGATCCACAAAAAACAGGGGAGCATCAGGTGATCGTCGGAATCGATCTGGGCACAACCAATTCGCTGATCGGCCGTTTCGATGGCAGCGAACCGCAACTGTTCAAGACTTCACTCGGCAGTTACCTCACACCGTCGGTCGTCAGTCTCGATGACGACGGCACGGTAATCGTCGGCCAGGCCGCGCGTGAACGCCTGATCACGCATCCCGAACGCACGGTCGCAAGCTTCAAGCGCTGGATGGGCAGCGCGCGCGAAATACCCCTTGGCAATCGCAACTTCCGCCCCGAAGAGCTGTCGGCGCTGGTGTTGCGCGCGTTGGTGATGGACGCCGAAGCCGCGACGGGCGAGAAGATCGACGAGGCCGTGGTCAGCGTACCGGCGTATTTTTCGGACGCGCAACGCAAGGCCACCCGTGCCGCCGGCGAGCTGGCCGGTCTGCGCGTGGAAAAACTCATCAATGAACCAACCGCCGCCGCACTCGCCTACGGCTTGCGCGAGCGCCCGGAAAATTCCCGCTTTTTGGTATTCGATCTCGGCGGCGGAACGTTCGACGTGTCGATCCTCGAAATGTTCGAAGGCATCGTGCAGGTGCACGCCAGCGCCGGCGACAATTTCCTCGGTGGCGAGGATTTCCTGGGCGTTCTTGAAGGCGCGTTCCTTGCCGACCAGCACATCGACGCGAAGGCGCTTTCGCGCGAACAGCGCGGCCAGTTGCGGCGTTTGCTCGAAGCGGCCAAGCGCAACCTGACGCAGGCGCGCAAGGCCGACGTGCGCTTTACCTGCGACGGCCGCGATCTCGAATGGTCGATCGACGAGGACCGTTTCGCCGACCTGTCCGACCCGCTCATCCAGCGCATGCGCGCGCCGCTGGAGCGCGCGCTGCGCGATGCCAACCTGCAACCCTCCGACCTCAGCGAAATCATCCTTGTCGGCGGCGCCAGCCGCATGCCGCTGGTCGCGCGGCTGGTGTCGCGCATGTTCGGGCGGCTGCCATTGCGGCATGTCGATCCCGATCACGCGGTGGCACTAGGCGCCGCGATCACCGCCGGCATGAAGGCGCGCGACGCGGCGTTGGAGGAAACCATCCTTACCGACGTGTGTCCGTACTCGCTGGGCATCGAGGTGAGCCGCAAGGATCCGGCTTCCGGGCGCCGGGTGGACGGCGTATTCACGCCGATCATCCAGCGCAACAACACCGTGCCCATCAGCCGCGAGGACACCTTCTTCCCGATCACGGAGCAGCAACGACAGCTGGAGCTGAAAGTGTTCCAGGGCGAAAGCCCGATGGTGGAACACAACATCAAGCTGGGTGAGCTGACGCTGGACCTGCCACGCGGCAAGTCGATCGAGGAACAAGCCGTGGTGGTGCGATTCACTTACGACGTCAACGGCGTGCTGCAGGTCGAGGCGACCATCAAGCGCACCGGCGAGACCCACGAGCTGCTGCTGCAACAGAACCCCGGCATCCTCAGCGACAAGGAAATCCGCGAGCGGCTTGCGAAGCTGGCCGCGCTGAAGATCCATCCGCGCGACCGCCAGGAAAACATCGCCACGCTGGCGCGTGCCGAGCGCGTGTACGCGGAACGGCTCGCGCTGCGCGACGACATCGCGGAGATGATCACGCGCTTCCGCAGCACCATCGAATCGCAGGATGACCAGCGCATCCGCAGCGAACGCACCGAATTCGAACACGTGCTCGATCAGGTGGAAGCCGAACCCTGATGGATCCGTTCGCGCTGCTGGGCCTCGCACACGACGCCGACGAAGCGGCGATCAAGCGCGCCTACGCGCAGCGCCTGCGCAAGACCCGGCCGGATGACGACCCCGAAGGGTTCCAGCGTCTCAACGAGGCGTATCGGGCGGCGCTTGCGCGCAGCAAGGCGGGGCACGCCGCCCCGGCTCGCGGGGCCTGGAACCGGCCCGTGCCGGTGCTCGTCACCGCAGGCCCGACTGGCAGCCAGCCCGCGTCCACGCCTGCCCCGGTTGACGCCGGCGCGTCACGACCCGTGCATGAATCCAGGTTGCGTGTGGTGCCGTTGGATCCGCAACTCGACGCGCCACGCTCACAGCCACCCACTTTTGACCCAGCCGCCTTCATCGCGGAATTTCGCGAGTACTGCGCGCAAGACAACCCCTATGCCCTGTCACGTTGGCTCAACCGGCATCCGGCGTTCTGGAATCTGCCGACCAAGCATGCCGCGGGCCGGATGTTGCTGCGGGCATTGTTCGAAAAGCCCGAGCACATAAGCGAGGGGTGCTTCGCCGCCACGTCGGATTTCTTCCATTTCGATGACGCCCTCGCCGGCATCGACCCGCTGTTGCTGCGCCGGGTACGGGAACGCGGCGCCAGTGCCTGGCTGATGCGCGAAGGAAACCATGGCGAACTTGCGCGCCGCATCTACGGCGCGAAAACGCCGCGCGGTGTGCACTGGGTGCGCGTCGCCATCAAGCGCGCCACCGGACCATTCCGCTGGTGGCGCGATCTGCCGAACGCGCTGCGGCCGGGGAAATCCAGGCGGCAAGTCGCCCGGGTACTGCTGTATCTGTGCGACGGCAACCTTGCCGACTTGCCAGCGCCACTCGACAAGGAGCACGCGCGATTCTGGATCGAAGCGGCAAGTCCCGGACTCGGCCGCTCCAAGTTGCTTGTGTACATTGCCCGAAGCGTCGCGGCGCTGGTGTTGGGACCGCTGTTGCTCGCGATAACAGGCACGATCCCTGCCTACATCGCAGACGCCCCCAATCTGCTTGGGTTTGCCACGAGTTTCGCGTGGGGCGTGTTCGTCACCGTGGCCGCGGTGCTCGCTTGCATCTGGTCCTGGATCGGCGTGGCCTGGCTCAACCGAAAGCTGGACGCCGCCTCCGACATCTCACGCGGACTGCGCGTAACGCTGGTCAGCATCACGCCCGCGTTGTGCGTCACAGCCCTGCTCACCGCGAGACTGGTCGACCCGATACTCGGCGTGTTGTTTGCCCTTGTGGCACTGCTCATCACCTTCCTGCGTAGCCGCGCCAGGCCCCGGCGGCAGCCTGCGACTGCGCGCGAGAGGCTCTCGGCTTACATCGGTCTCGTACTGGTCTGCGTGATGCTGAGCGGACCCATGTCCGCCGTCGCAAAAACGATTGCCGCCACCGGACTGGCAAAGCTGGCGCCCACCGTGGCCGTGGTGGTTTTGGCACTCGGATTCTGGGCCTGGGATTGGCACAAGCGCGGGTTCCTGAAACCCCGGGTTTGACCCGAACGCAATGCAATGGAACGTGATGCCTGCTGCGTCAGCCGTTGCCATGCACCCGCTGGGTTGCACCAGCGCCGTGGCGCGTTACGGCTTTGCTTCCGGCGCGTAGCGCAGGTTGTCGAGCAGCGGCGTTTGCGGGCGCTGGATGTGCAGGAACTGCACGCCAGCCGTGGCGTGGCAGGCGTTGCATGCCGCCGACAGACGATCAAAAGACTTGGCAAACGCGGCCTTGTCCTGCTTCGCCAATGCGTCTTGTACGCCGCGAATGGCGGGATCCATGATCGCGGGCATCACCTCGGACAGTTTTGCCGGTTGCAACTCGGCCGCATCACCGTTGGTCTGCTCGATTCCGCGCAGCGTTTCGCCAAGCTCGCTGACCATGTAATACGCGAGGTTCCAGTTGCCCGCCTGCCCTGCCCACCACAGGCGATCATGCCGAATCTGCAATTCGAGCATCTGTTGCCCGAGTTCAGGCGCCGGCAACTTGCGTTCAAGCTCGTCGAGCTTCGCCTTCAGCGCGACCACGCTTTCGGCATGCGCGTCCGTCGCCTGGGCGGGCCGCGACGCCATCCACAGCGCCGACACACAAGCCGCGGTGACAACGATTCCCAGCGTGAACCCGATGATCGCGCGCTGCATCCGCCACCTCGTTGAGTTTGCTCAGGCGCCGCGCGTCGCCGCGGCCGTGTCAGCAGGAACGTCAGGCCGGGCCGCAGGCTTGGGATGCTTGCGCTGGGCCGCCATCCGCATCGACACGAATCGCATGCCGGCGAACAGCGCCACGAAGGTCACTACCCAGAACAGCAGCTGCATGCCAGCCGGACGCGCCTCGTAACCTGTGAGCACGTGCACGGCCTGGCCAACGATCGAATTGTTGCTCAGCAGCCACGAGGTGTCCCACAACTGGTTGCCCAACGCCGGCAGCAGGTTGGCCTGGATCAGGAAGCCCGCGGCCGTTGCCGCCAGGCCGGAGGCAAGCACCACCAGCATCCAGTTGGTCGCGCTGAAAAAGTAGCGGATGGGAATGCGCAGCAGGCCGAAATAGATCGTGAAGCCGAGCGCCACGCCACCGGCAAGTCCCAGCGGCACGCCAGCAAGGAAACCGAGCTTGCCCGCGCCGCCGGCGGCCAGGCCATACAGGAACAACACGATTTCAGAACCCTCGCGCAGCACCGCGAGCGCCACCACGGCGAGCAGGATTGCGATCGAACTCGACCCGGCCTTCACCGAATCGGTCACCTGCTTCATCTGTTGCACCATTTCCTTGCCGTGGCTCGACATCCAGGTGACGTGCCAGCCAATCATCACGACGGCCGTCAGCAATACCACGGCCTGGAACACTTCCTGGCCGATGCCGCCCAACGAGCCCTCGATGAAACCCATGCACAGCGCCACGATGATCGCACCGATCACGCCAAGCGCGATGCCGCCACCGACGAACAGGCTGCGCCGCGGCACGCCCCGCGTGGCCGCCGCGACCACGGTGATGATCAAGGCCGCTTCCAGGACCTCACGGAATACGATGAGTGCGATGCCGAGCATGGTTGTTTATTCCGCCACCAACGTGCCAGTCGCGGCCTGATGGAAATCGTCGAAGAATTTATAGGTGCCCTTGTTGAGCGGGCCGACGAAAACGGTGATGGTCGAATTCGGCAGCACGATCTTCTCGCGATTGAAATCGCTGCTCTCGAACTCCGAGGGCACGGCATTCTTGTTGGTCACCAGCATCTTGAACTTGGTGTTGGCCGGAACCTTCAAGGTCGCCGGCTGGAACTGGTGGTCTTGCAGCACCAGATGAAACTCGGGCATGTCCGCCGCGCGCGCACCAACGGCCACGCCGCAGCACAACAAGGCCATCGCAATTGCCAGCCACCAAGTACGCATCATCAACATTCCTGCGCCGGACCCGATCCGGACCCTATTGATGGCAAATGCTAATCGTTCGCATTTGTAAACGCAACCGATCCGGCGTGAACGTTCAGCATGCCGTTGCCTTGAGGTCAGTCGCCGCCTCGAACCGGTTATCCTTTCCGTTTTGATCCGGGACGCGACGATGGCGGAATCCATCCTGCTCGAACGCATGGGCGCGGTTGCCGCCATCACGCTGAATCGCGCCTCGATCCACAACGCGTTCGACGACACCCTGATCGCCGAATTGACTGCTGCCTTGCAGTCGCTGGCGACGGATTCCGGGGTGCGTGCGCTGGTGCTGACCGGCGCCGGCGCCACCTTCTCCGCTGGCGCCGACCTCAACTGGATGCGCGGCATGGCGCAGGCCAGTGAGGCCGAAAACCGCGCTGACGCGCTGCGGCTTGCGACGTTGCTGCGCACACTGCAATTCTTTCCCAAGCCCACCCTTGCCCGCGTCAACGGCTCCGCGTACGGCGGCGCCGTGGGACTGCTCGCGTGCTGCGATATCGCGATTGGCGTCGAGGGCGCCAAGTTCGCATTATCCGAAGTGAAACTGGGGCTCGTACCCGCAACCATCGCGCCGTATGTCGTGCAGGCGATCGGTCCGCGCCAGGCGCGCCGCCTGTTTGTCAGCGCCGAGGTGTTCGATGCCGCCGAGGCCACGCGCATCGGCCTGCTGCATCAGTGCGTCGCCGCCGGGCAACTGGACGAAGCCATCGACCGGCAACTGCATTTCCTCGCCAAGGGCGGCCCGGTCGCGCAAGCCGAAGCCAAGCAGCTCGCCTTGCGCACCGCCGGCATGACGATCGAATCCGCCGAACGCATCGATACCGAAAATGCCGCACTGATCGCGCGCCTGCGCGTGTCGCCTGAAGGGCAGCAAGGCCTGTCCGCCTTCCTCGACAAATGCGCCCCTGCATGGGTGACGAAGAGCTGAAGACCTACCACGGATTTGCACGGATGGACACGGATCAAGCCAAACCCCTTGTGGAGCAGGCGTTGACGGAAACACTGATCGGTGCCTTCTTTGACGTATATAACGAATTGGGTTCCGGCTTCCTCGAGAGCGTCTACGAATCCGCTTTGGTACTCGCGCTCGAAGAGGCAGGCCTGCGAGTATCGCGTCAGGCGCCCATTGGCGTCGTGTTTCGCGGTCATCTCGTCGGCGAGTTCCGAGCCGATATCATGGTCAACGAAAGTGTCATCATCGAAGTCAAGGCAGCATCACGATTGACGAGTGCACACGAAGGGCAACTCATCAACTATCTCAAGGCAACAGGCATCCGCGTAGGATTGTTGTTCAATTTCGGGCCACGACCAGAGTTCAGGCGGCGTGTCTCGTAGCGAATTGCCCACCCCCATTCCTGATGACGGGTCTTTGACATTGGACTATTTGCTGCTCTCCACATCGGATCCGTGGTCATCTGGGCTGCGCGCACCGCGTCTGCATGCGGCAGATCCGGTTCAAGCAACTGCGTTATCCGTGTTGATCCGTGTCCATCCGTGGTAAAGAGCTTCTGCTCTGATCCGCTCTTATCCGCGTCAAAAAAAACCATGTTTGAAAAAATACTGATAGCCAACCGCGGCGAAATCGCCTGCCGCGTGATCCGCACCTGCCGCCGGCTCGGCATCCACACCGTGGCGGTGTATTCCGAGGCCGACAAGGATGCGCAGCACGTCCGACTCGCTGACGAGGCCTGGCCGATCGGCGGGCCGACGCCTGCAGAGTCGTATCTGCGCGGTGACGTGATCATCGAGGTCGCGAAAAGGACCGGTGCACAAGCCATCCATCCCGGCTACGGATTCCTGTCCGAGAACACCGGCTTCTCGCGCGCCTGCAAGGACGCCGGCATCGTGTTCGTCGGCCCCGATCCGGAAAGCATCGAGGCGATGGGTTCGAAGGCTGCCGCCAAGCACCTGATGCGCAAACACGACGTGCCGCTGGTGCCGGGTTACGACGGCGACAACCAGGATGCCGCGTTCCTCGCCGAACAAGCACACAAGATCGGCTATCCGCTGATCCTGAAGCCCTCGGCGGGCGGCGGCGGCAAGGGCATGCAGATCGTCCGCAGCGACGCAGAATTTCCCGATGCACTCGCCACTGCCCAACGCGTGGCCAAGGCCGCGTTCGGCGATGCCGCCATGCTGCTGGAACGCTACATCGAGCACCCGCGCCACATCGAGTTCCAGGTCTTCGGCGATCGCCACGGCCACGTGATCCATCTCGATGAGCGCGAATGCTCGGCGCAACGCCGCTACCAGAAGGTGCTGGAAGAAACGCCCTCGCCTTTCCTCAACCCCGAACGCCGCGCGGCGATGGGTGCCGCCGCGGTCGCGGCGGCCAAGGCCGTCAACTACGTTGGCGCCGGCACGGTGGAATTCATCGTCGGCCCCGAAGGCGACTTCCACTTCATGGAAATGAATACGCGCCTGCAGGTCGAGCACCCGGTCACCGAGATGACCCACGGCGTCGATCTGGTCGAGTGGCAGTTGCGGATCGCCAACGGCGAGCCGCTGCCGCTGGCCCAGGATCAGGTGCACTCGCACGGGCACGCGTTCGAAGCGCGGCTCTACGCCGAAGACCCCGACCACGGTTTCCTGCCGAGTTCAGGCAAGCTCGTGCGCCTGCAACTGCCGCAGCCGTCGGAGCACATCCGCCTCGATGGCGGCGTCGTCGAAGGCGACACCGTCACGATCTTCTACGACCCGATGATCGCCAAGCTGATCGTGTGGGACGTGGATCGCCCATCGGCACTGCAACGCATGCGCGAAGCGCTGGCCGAATGCGAAATCGTCGGACTGAAATCCAACGTCGCCTTTTTGGAACGCTTGGTGCGACACCCGACCGTGATCGAGGGCCGCATCGACACCGGCTATCTCGATCGTCACCTCGACGAATTCGTGGCGGGTGAAGCGCAACCGACGCAAGGCGCGGTATTCACTGCCGCAGTCGCCGCCTTGCTGCACGACGAGCAGCATGTCGTTGCCGACCCGGCCGACCCGCACTCGCCATGGAACGACGCCGACGCCTGGCGCATCGGTCGCAATGGCAAGCGCATCGTCGCGTTGGCGCTCGGCGACTCGCGCCATGAAGTCGAAGCCTGGGGTTTCGACGGCAACTACAAACTGAAACTTGGCGAAGTGACCTGCAACGTGTCTGGCGCCCGTCGGGATGCACGCAGCTTGAACGCACGCTTTGACGACGAAGCGCGCAGCAGCGACGTGCGGGCCGACGCGAATCGGGTACTGCTGCACGATGCCGCCGGTATTCGCTGGCGCTTCGAAAGGGTGCCGGCGTTTGCGTGGGAAACCAGTGACAGTGCAACCAGCAGCCAGATTGCCGCGCCGATGCCGGGCAAGATCGTGCTGGTGAAGGCCAAAGCTGGTGACAAGGTCGAAGCCGGCCAGGAGCTGTTGGTCATGGAGGCCATGAAGATGGAACTATCGCTGAAAGCCCCGCGCGCCGGCACCATCGAGAGCATCTCCGCTGCCGCGAACGACTTCGTCGAAGCCGACGCCGTGCTGGTGCGCTTCACCGAATAGCACGCTGCAGCGCGCCGCGGCGCCAAACCCTCCGTCCGCACCTGTCCGCCGGCTGTCCGCGGACACCGGCGCGCCATGACGCGCAACGGTAACCCATTCAATTCCCGAAACAATCCCGCACGCATCCGCTGGCACCGCGCTTGCAACCATGCGTTGGTGACGCCGGACGACCGCAGTCTGGAAACGGGTCGCAGTCCACGGTATCAACGGGAGATCCAACGGAATGTTCGGTTACTACCTCGACCTGGCACTGCGCAGCCTCAAGCGCAGTCCGGGACTGACCGCGCTGATGGTGCTCAGCATCGGCGTGGGCGTCGCGCTGGCGATGACCACGTGGATGTTGGTGCACAGCCTCGCCCGCGATCCGATCCCGCACAAATCGGCGCGCCTGTTCGTGCCGACGATCGACATGCTGGGTCCGGAAGCGCGCGCGAAGACCGGCGATCGCGAACCGCCCTCGCTGCTGGATTACGGCACGGCGCAGGCGCTGCTCCGCGACGGGCGCGCGACATACCAGTCCGCGAACTACTGGATCGCGCCCACGGTCGTTCCAGCGCGGCGCGACCAACACCCCTTCAATGCCTCGGGCTTCGCCGTCACCGGCCAGTTTTTCCCGATGCTGGACGTGCCGTTCCGCTACGGCAGCGGCTGGAGCGACGCCGACGATGCCGCCCGCGCCCCGGTCGCCGTGATCAGTGGTGAATTGAACGACAAGCTGTTCGGCGGCCGCAACAGCGTCGGGCAGACCTTCAGCATCGATGGCCGCGACTACCGCGTGGTCGGAGTGCTCGGCCACTGGAACACCCAGTTCGCGTACTACGACGTCCCCGCCTACGGCGGCTACATGGTGCAGCCCGTCGGCCTGTTCCTGCCGTTCAACACCGCGGTCGCGGCGCGCATGGAACCACAAGGGTCGACCGGCTGTTTCAAGGAACCGGCGCAGCCCGGGTTCGAGGCCTTCAAGCAGTCCAATTGCGTCTGGATCAGCTACATGGCCGAACTGGACACACCCGCCGCGGCCCGGCAGTACCACGCGTATCTGGAAAATTTCGCGCGCCAGCGCTTCGACTGGCCGCCCAACGTGCGCCTGCGCGATCTGATGGGCTGGCTCGATTACCTGCAGGCGTTGCCACCCGGCGTGCTGATGCTGCCGCTGGCGGGGGTCGGCCTGCTGATCGTGTGCCTGGTCGATACCATCGGCCTGATGCTGGCACGGTTCCTGCGCCGTTCCGGCGAGATCGGCGTGCGCCGCGCACTGGGCGCACCGCGCAGCGCGATCTACGCACAATTCCTGACGGAAGGTGCGGTGATCGGCGTGGCGGGTGGCGTGGTCGGCGTGTTCTTCACGGCCCTTGGCGTGCTGTGGCTGCGCACCCGCATGCCGGAGTCGTGGACGATGATGCTTCCGCGCATCGATGCAGAGATGCTGACGATCACCATCGCCACGGCAATCGCCGCAACGTTGCTGGCCGCCGCTTATCCGACCTGGCGGGCGGCGCACGTACAGCCGGCAATCCAGGTCAAGACGAATTGAGAGCATGACGACGAACTGCCATCGAAGAACACATCGTCATTCCGGGGCCATCGCGGCTTCATCGCGATGGAACCCGGAATCGGTTTCTAGGGCACAGAGACCGGTTCCGGGTTCTGCCCGCACAAAACGCGGGCAGCCCCGGAATGGCGAGCCAAACAGGATTGCATCATGAGTGTTCATCCCATCCTCGCGTCGCTGCGCAAACACAAGGCAGGCGTGTTCCTGATCGGCCTGCAGATTGCACTGACGCTGGCCATCGTGTGCAACATCATCGCCATCGTCACCCCGCTGGTGCAGCTCATCCAGCGCCCCAGCGGGCTCGCCGAGCAGGATTTATTCCTCATTGCGCAGAGTTACGTGGGCGCGCCGACCGGCAATGACCCCGCCACGCTGTCGAAGCTCGACTCCATGCAGCAGACGGACATCGCCGCGCTGCGCGCGCTGCCCGATGTCCAGGACGCCACGCCCGTCACTTCCCTGCCCTTGCTGCGGACCGGCTACACCCGCGGCATTTCCATCAAACCCATGCAAGCCCACGGCACCACGCGCGCGTCGATCTACCATGGTGACCAGCAACTGCTGCCGACACTCGGCCTGCAACTGGTGGCCGGGCGGGACTTCACCCGCGCCGACGTACGCAACGGCGGCAGCGATGACACGATCGCGGCGGCGACGGTCATCGTCACGCGGGCGCTGGCCGACCGCCTGTACCCGCATGAGGACGCCGTCGGCAAACCGATCTATTTCAATGGTAGCTCGAACCCCGCCACCATCGTCGGGATCGTCGCGCGCATGCTTGCCTCGAATCCCGATGGGGAAAAATCCACCGCGTGGAACGCGGTGTTGCTACCCGCGCGGCTCGACGCTGCGGCAACGATGTACGCGGTTCGGGCGAAGCCCGGCCGGATGCAGCAAGCCATGCAGGCCGCGCGCGACACCCTGTTCAAGGTGGACCCGATGCGCGTCATCCAGCAAGGCGGCCGCTATGACATGCAGGGCATCCACACCTTTGCACAGATCCGAACCTGGGGTTATGTCGCCGACCGTTTCATCGTCCACATCATGACCGTGATCTGCCTGATCCTGCTGGTCGTCACCGCCATCGGCATGGCCGGCCTCACCAGCTTCTGGGTCAATCAGCGGCACAAGCAGATCGGCATCCGGCGTGCGCTGGGCGCGACGAAGCGCAACATCCTGCGCTACTTCCAGATCGAGAACCTGTTGATCGCAGGCGGCGGCTGCGTGGTCGGCGTGGCGCTGGCAATCGGCATCAACCTCGCCCTGCTGCGCATGTTCCAGATGGATCGCATGCCGCTGTGGTACGTGTTGTCCGGCGTAGTCGTGATCCTGTTGCTCGGCCAGCTTGCGGTGTTCGCGCCAGCGCGGCGCGCATCGAACGTTCCGCCGGTGGTTGCAACGCGCAGCGTCTGAGTGCGGTTTGACGCACGGCCGGAACAAAACCCGCACGAACCGGTCCAAGGGCTGCGATGATGGGCGACGAGGTTGTCGCTTCGCTGCCACCGGGATTCTTGATGACGATGCGCTTCACCGCTGCGAGCCTGGGAACGTTGGTGATGCTCGTATGCGTGCACCCTGCCGCTGCGGCAACGCCGGACGCTCCCGGCGTGCAGATGCTGAAGGTTGAAAACCATCAGGGCGCCCGGTCCTTTTTTGAAGCCGCGTTGCGCAAGAACCCCCAAGACGCGCAGGCCATGGCGGGCATGGCCAAGCTCGAATTGACCGAAGGCCATGACCAGGCTGCGGTGACTTGGGCGAAGCAAGCGGCGGCGTTGGCGCCAGCCAACGCCGAACTCCAACTGCTGCTGGGTTACGCCTACGCGCATTACGTCCACGACGTGAGCATCTTCCGCAAGCTCGGCGTCGCCCACAAGATCCGCGAAGCCTTCCAGCGCGCGGTCGCGCTGGCGCCGGACAGCGCCGACGCGCGTGCCGACCTCGCCAGTTTCTACCTCACCGCGCCCGGCATTGCCGGCGGCAGCCTCGCCAAGGCAAAGCTGCAGATCGACGCGTTGGACAAATTCGACCCGGTGCGTGCAAACGCGCTGGCCGCCGAAATTGCGGTGAAACGACACGAGCCGGCCGCGGCCGAACGCCACATGCGCACTGCCGCGGCGATTGACGCCACGGGCAACGGCGACATGTACCTCGGCAAGTTCCTGGCGGCGCAAAAAGACTACAACGGCGCATTCGCAGCCTTCGCCACCGGCATCCACAAGAACCCGACCAACAGCGCCAACTATTACCAGTTTGGCCGCGTCGCTGCACTGACCGGAACGCATGTGCAGGAAGGCATCCGCGACCTCGAAAAATACTTGACCATGCCGCACCGTTGGCAGCCGGACACGCCCACGTACAAATGGGCGCGCTACCAGTTGGGCGTGCTGTATTCGATCGCCGGTGACGCTGTGGCCGCCCGTTCGCAATACCAGGCCGCCTTGGCGATGGATCCCGCGTTCAAGCCGGCCAAAGCCGCGTTGGATGCGATGTGATGACCCGGCGCTGCGCGTGCGCCAACACGGCAACGCGAGCAACGATCAGTGCGCACTCATGATGTCGACGAATCCCAAGGCGTCCCGGAGCGGATCGAGCAAGGCACCGTAACGCGCTGCCCGCGCCGTGTCGCGCCGCAACGGCTCGCGCACCTGCGGCGCACTTGGAGAACGCACCGCGCGCGGATTTTGGTGGAAGTGCAGACACGCCTGCTCGAAGTCCAAGCCGCAAAAGGCCAGCAATCCGCGCACCTCGTTTTCGGTGTCATTGATGAGGGCTTCGTATGACTGTTCGCGGACCGCACCCGGGAACAACCGCAGCCACTGCTGCACCGCGCGCTCAAAATCGTTCCAGTAAGCGCCGAGGTCCGCAAGGCGATGGGTCCAGCCCTGCCCGTCCGCGGTCATGAATTGCCGATAACACGCGAAGCAGGTTTCCACCGGATCGCGGCGGCACACCACGATTCTTGCACCCGGCAACATCGCCCGGATCGCGCCGACATGCATCCAGTTGCCCGGCAACTTGTCGGTGAAGTACGGCTTGTCCCGTCGCCAGCGTTCGGTGCGTTCGAGATAGCGCTCACCAAGCCGCTGCCAATCCGACGTGTCCATCGCGCCGACCCAATCCGGGTAATGCCGGCCACGCCGTTTCGATTCTTCCATCAGTACCTGCGGAAGGTCGTGCAATTCGCCGGACCCCTCCACCCGCGAGTGCGAAGCCAGCATCTGCTCGACCAGGGTCGAACCCGAGCGCGGCAGGCTGACGATGAAGATCACGCCATGGCCGAGCGAGACCGCAGCGGTGGCGGCTGCTGGTGTCGCGAATGCAGTGAGGATGGCAGCAAGGCCCTGCGTGAACGCACCCGCGTCCCATCGCTGCAACTTGCCGGCGTGCGCATGGGCTTCCTTGAGCACACCCATCGCCTCGACGTAGCGGGCCTTGGCATCCAGCGCGCGGGCAATCGCAAAACCCGTGGCGACCCGGTCGCGCTCACTGGCGCGCGCATCGCGCAGTGCCGCCTGCATGGCCGAAATGTCATTGTCGTCGAGGGCGTCGTTGCCGGGCGTCGCCAGTCCCCACCACGCGTCGCCACAGGCTGCATGCAATGTCAGCACCGCACGGTACGCCGCGGCCGCAGCGTTGACGCGTCCGGCCGAAGCCAGCAACGCCGCGAGTTGCAGCTGCGCCTGCAGGTTGCCGGGCGCAAGTTCCACCGCCTTGCGCAAGGCCGCCTCGGCCGCCTCGAAGCGTACTGCGCGCACACTCAGCACCCCAAGGTTGTACCAGGCTGACGCCAAGCCGGGTTGCAGTTCGCAGGCGCGTTGCAAGGCGGCCAATGCATCGTCAAGGCGACCGGCAGCTGCCAGTTGCACGCCCAGCGTGCAGTGCAACGCCGCGTCGTCGGGATGCTGCACCAACGCCCGCTGCACCGCGTTCACCGCGCCCGCGTGATCGCCGGCGCGCCCGCGCACGCCGGCCAGCAAGTGCAACACCTGGGGATGCGCCGGATGCGTTGCGGCCAGGTCCCGCACCAGGGCGTCGGCCTCGCGCAACTTGCCGGCCTTCAGCGCGGCGCCCGCACACGCGAGCTTCGTCTGCGCCTCGCCATCGAGTGCACGTGGTGGATTCGTCATGACACCATCAGGGAACGGTGAGACGCGCATCCTGACGCCCGTCGCCACCGGCTGGCAAGCTGCACTGCGGCAACCCGCGCGATCACCTGCGACAATAGGCAGATCGCACCATCCGGAGCCACCGCGCATGCTTCCCAACCATGTCCGCATCGTCGAAGTCGGCGCCCGCGACGGCTTGCAGAACGAGAAGACCATCATCCCGACACCCGTCAAGATCGAACTGATCGACCGCCTGTCAGCCTGTGGCCTCGAAACCATTGAAGCGAGCAGCTTCGTAAGCCCCAAGTGGGTGCCGCAGTTGGCCGACGCCGAAGAAGTGTTCGCCGGCATCACCCGCAGGCCCGGCGTGGACTATCCCGCGCTGGTGCCGAACATGCAGGGCTACGAACGCGCGCGCGCGGCCGGCGTGACCAGCATCGCCGTATTCACCGCAGCCAGCGAAGCCTTCAACCAGAAGAACATCAATGCCTCGATCGACGAATCCATCGAACGCTTCCGCCCGGTGATGGAGCGCGCCCACGCCGAAGGCGTGCGGGTACGCGGTTACGTTTCGACCGTGCTGGGCTGCCCGTATCAGGGCACCGTTCCCGTCTCCGACGTCGTGCGCGTGTCGAGGCGCCTGTACGAACTCGGCTGCGACGAGATTTCACTGGGCGACACCATCGGCGTCGGCACGCCCGTGAAGGCCCGCGCGATGCTGCACGCCGTATCGGGCGAGGTGCCGATGAAGGCGCTGGCCGTGCACTTCCACGACACCTACGATCAGGCATTGGCGAACATCTACGCGTGCCTTGAGGAAGGCGTGCGGGTGGTCGACAGCTCGGTCTCCGGCACCGGCGGTTGCCCCTACGCGAAAGGCGCCACCGGCAACGTCGCCAGCGAAGACGTCACCTACATGTTGCACGGTATGGGCATCGACACCGGCATCGATCTCGACAAGCTGATCGAAACCGGTGCCTGGCTGGCCAAGCAGCTCGGCAAGCCGACCTCCAGCCGGGTTACCAGGGCACGAATGGGGGAATGAAGCTGCATGAACCAGCAACAAAACCTCACCACGGATTTGCACAGATGAACACGGATTGTGTTTCTTGATCCGCGTGCGTCCGCGTGTATCCGTGTCAAAAGGGCTCTTGCTCCTGGTCCGCGTCAAAAAGGCTTGTGTTCTTGATCCGTGAACATCCGCGCAAACCCTTGGCAAGAATGCTTTTGCTCTCCCTCTTGATCCGTCACCACCACAGGGGCAGGCCCGGCCTGCGCATCCATGTCTGAAACGTTCCATATCCGCGCCATCGAAGCGCGCGACGACGCGGCCATGGCTGCCATCATCCGCAGCGTGATGCCCGAATTCGGTGCCGGCGGCGCCGGCTTCGCGATCCACGACGCCGAGGTCGATGCGATGTGCGCGGCCTACTCCAAACCACGCAGTGCCTACTTCGTGCTCGAGGTCGACGGCACGCTCGTCGGCGGTTGCGGCGTGGCGCGGCTGGCACATGGCGAGCCCGACATCTGCGAATTGCGCAAGATGTATTTCCTGCCGCAGGCGCGCGGCCTCGGTGCGGGCCACGCAATGATCGAGCGTTGCCTCGCCGTCGCGCGCGACTTCGGGTTCAAGCGCTGCTACCTCGAAACCCTGACCGGCATGGACGCCGCCCAACACCTGTACCGCAAACACGGCTTCACCCCGCTGTGCTCGCCGATCGGCAGGACCGGCCACCATGGCTGCGACCGTTGGTTTATCCGAACGTTGTGACCTTGCGCTCGGAGCGCGCGCCGAAGATCAAAAGCATTGGACGCGGATCAACGCGGATGAACGCGGATAGAACCCATCGCTGGTGCTCGCCCGTGTTGGGCTTCCCCGGAAAGAGCACCGGGTCAACCCAACCTACACGCTGGGCAAGACCGGCCATCACGGCTGCGACCGTTGGTTTATCCGAACGTTGTGACCTTGCGCTCGGAGCGCGCGCCGAAGATCAAAAGCATTGGACGCGGATCAACGCGGATGAACGCGGATAGAGCCCATCGCTGGTGCTCGCCCGTGTTGGGCTTCCCCGGAAAGAGCACCGGGTCAACCCAACCTACACGCTTGGCTCTTCCTGCCCCCGCAATCGGGGGAAGGTTCGTACATCCCCGTCAAAAGACGACTGTTCCCGTTCCTGTTCCCGCTCCTGGTTCGCGTCTGTCCACGCAAATCCGCATCAAGAACGTTTTGCTCCTGATCCGCGTTCATCCGCGTAGATCCGCGTCAAAAACGCTCCTGCTTCTGATCCGTGCTCATCCGTGTTGATCCGTGGCAAAGGCTCTTGCTCCGCGCACACCCGCGTCCAAAACACTTTTCCGCTGCATTACAATGTCCGGCTCGCGAACCAGGGAGCAGACGCATGCAACTCGACCAGGCCAAGGCCATCATCACCGGCGGCGCTTCGGGCCTCGGCCACGCCGTGGCGCAACACCTCGTCGCCCACGGCGGCAAGGTCACACTGTTCGACGTCAACGAGGAAAAGGGCCACGCCGCCGCGCATGAACTCGGTGCTGCGGCGCGATTCCTCAAGACCGACGTCACCAGCGAGGAAGGCGTATCGACCAACGTCGCGGCCGCACGCGAGGCCATGGACGGCCTGAACGTGGTGATGAACTGCGCCGGCATCCTCGGGGCTGGCCGCGTGCTCGGCAAGGAAGGCCCGATGCCGCTCAAGAACTTCGCCGGCACCGTGATGGTGAACCTGGTCGGCAGTTTCAACGTCGCCAAGGCCGGCGCGGCGCTGATGCAGTCGAACGAACCGGGCGAAGACGGCGAGCGCGGAGTGATCGTCAATACGGCGTCGGTGGCAGCCTATGAAGGCCAGATCGGCCAGGCGGCCTATTCGGCATCCAAAGGCGGCGTGGTCGGCATGACCCTACCGATGGCGCGCGAGCTGGCGCGCTTCGGCATCCGCGTGCTGACGATCGCCCCCGGCATCTTCTGGACCCCGATGGTGGACGGCATGCCGCCGCAGGTGCAGGAATCACTGTCGGCGTCGATCCCGTTTCCCTCACGCCTCGGCAAGCCGGAAGAATTCGCCAACACCGTCGCCTTCATCCTCGGCAATCGTTATCTCAACGGCGAAACCATCCGCCTTGATGGCGCGGTGCGCCTGCAGCCCAAGTGAGAACCCCGTGACCGTCATCGCCCGCTTTACCTATCGAATCCAGCCAGGCCGAATGGATGACTTTCGTGCGAAGCTGAAAGCCGCCGCAGAACCACGCTTCAATTCCGCCGAGATGCCCGAGGCGATCCGATTCTGGCGCAGCGTGGTGCCCGGTTCCGGCAACGACACGCTGGTCATGGACATCCAATACCCCAATCTGGCCGCCTACGGCGCACGCACCGACTTCGAACACGCCGACGCAGCGTGGGCGGCGCTGTGGGGCCCGCAGGCGAACGCGCCCGAGCAACTGCTGGGGGTTGAGCTGCTCGAACAGGTTGATCCATTCGCCTGAATCGCCGCCAATCACGACCATCGCGAGAAATTTCCAATGAAAGCCTCCGACACCAAGAAAGGCAACGTGGTCGAACACGAAGGCACCGTGTACCAGGTGCGCGACATCCAGCGCAGCTCGCCCACGGCGCGTGGCGGCAACGTGACCTTCCGCTTCACGCTGTATTCGATTCCCGGCGGGCGCAAGTTCGACCTCAGCCTGCGCGCCGACGACGAGCTCAAGGAAATGGAGCTGGTTCGCCGCGCCGTGAATTTCTCCTACAAGGACGGCGATGCCTTCGTGTTCCTTGATGGCGAGGATTTCACGCCGTACACGCTCGACGCCGACGTGGTGGGCGACAACGCCCCGTGGGTCGTCGACAGCGTCGAAGGTTATTACGTGCAGTTGATCGACGATGCGCCCGTTGCCCTGCAGGTGCCAACCAGCGTCGCGCTGGCGGTCACCGACACCGCGCCGGAATTGAAAGGCGCGTCGGCAACCAAGCGCAGCAAGCCTGCCACGCTGGAAACCGGCGTGGAAATCCAGGTGCCGGAATACATCAGCACCGGCGAGCGCGTGTGGGTGAATACCCTGACGGGCGAGTTTTCAGGACGCGCCTGAGCGCGGCGCAACAGCAGTCCGGAAACGCTTCGGTGCTGCGCCGCAGCATCAATCAACCTTGCTTGCGACTGCGCCAATCATGACATCTGGCGCTTGTCGCGCGTGCATTTCGCAAGTATGTTACGGCGCGTTTGCGCAATCGCAGCGCAAGCCCGCGCGTGGCCCAAGGGGGGCGTTGTGCGGACCATCACCGCCACGTTGACAGAGGCAGACAACGCGCATGACACCCTGGAAGCAACTCTGGACCGCCAAGCCGATCGAGGCCGCACTCCGCGACAACGAATTGAAGCGCACGCTCGGCCCGTGGGCGCTCACCGCGCTCGGCATCGGCGCCATCGTCGGCACCGGCATCTTCGTGCTGACCGGCGTGGCCGCCGCCAACAACGCCGGACCGGCATTGGCCCTCTCGTTCGTCATCGCGGGTTTCGTTTGCGGTCTGGCGGCGCTTTGCTACGCCGAGTTCGCCGCAATGATTCCGGTCGCCGGCAGCGCGTACTCGTATTCGTATGCAACGCTGGGCGAACTGATAGCCTGGTTCATCGGCTGGAACCTGGTCCTCGAGTACCTGGTTTCAATCTCCGCCGTCGCGGCAGGCTGGTCGGGCTACGTGGTGTCGCTGTTGAAACACGTCGGCATCGTGATTCCGGCCGCGTTCGCCAATGCGCCGCTGGCCAAGGGTACGGGCGCGTTCGCGGTGGTGGCGACCGGCGACGTGATCAACCTTCCAGCCGTATTCATCGTGCTGGCGATCACCGCGCTTTGTTACGTCGGGATCAAGCACTCCTCGACCGTGAACATCTGGATCGTCATCATCAAGCTGACGGTGATCTTCCTGTTCATCATCTTCGGCCTGCACTATGTCGTGCCCGAAAACTGGCATCCGTTCGTGCCCGACCGTGTGTGCTCGGCCGCCGGCGCTGTCGGCGACATGTGCCGCCCCGGCAAATACGGTTGGATGGGCGTGTTCGAGGGTGCGGCGATCATTTTCTTCGCCTACATCGGCTTTGACGCCGTGTCCACCGCCGCGCAGGAGGCCAGGAACCCCAAGCGCGACATGCCGATCGGCATCCTCGCCAGCCTGCTGATCTGCACGGCCCTGTACATCATCGTGTCGTTGGTGCTGACTGGCATCGTGCCGTTCAAGGAATTGAACGTGCCCAACCCGGTCTCGTTCGGCATCGAGCATGTGCCGGCACTGCGCAACTGGCTGGCCCCGCTGATCGACGTTGGCGCCCTGGCCGGGTTGTCGTCGGTGATCCTGGTGATGGTGATCGGCCAGCCGCGCATCTTCTACGCGATGAGCAAGGACGGCCTGCTGCCGGCGGCGTTCGGCAAGGTGCATCCGCGCCACCAGACCCCGCACGTGGCCACGCTGATCACCGGCATCATCGCCGCAATCGGCGCGGGCCTGCTGCCCATCGACATCCTCGCCGAGCTGACCAACATCGGGACCCTGCTGGCGTTCCTGGTCGTCTGCATCGCGGTGCTGGTGATGCGCTACACGCGCCCCGACATGGCGCGTCCGTTCCGCACACCCTGGCCGTGGGTCACCTGCACCGTTGGCGCGATCGGTTGCGCGGTGCTGATCCTCAACCTGCCGCAAGACACGTGGTGGCGCGCGATCATCTGGACCTTGATCGGCCTCCTGATCTACTTCTGTTACGGCTTCCGGCACAGCCGGTTGCGCAAGCCCTGAGCTGGAACCGCCCCCATCTGATCGCCTTCCATACGTATACGTATGGGTGGCGATCCTCGATTCATCGAAATCTTAACGTTTCAGGTTATTGTTTTTGCAGGGAATAAAATCTTCCCGCAAAATGTGCCATCTCGTTCTTGGCCCCCTACCCCCGCCCGCGCTATGATTCGTCCTCCGCGGGATTTCCCATTGGCAGTGGACCCCGGACCGCCGCCCGGTGCGGCAAGCGTAGTCAGCTCCTCCGCTTGCCGTATCCGGGCAGCAACTTTTAAAGCGCCCGTGATTCATCGGCTGCGCGCTGCCCACGACCCGATACCACACCCATCAACAGGCGCTGCGCGCCGGTGGACGCTTGCCGCCAGGACGACACGGTTCGGCGCACAAAAAACCAGGGCAGCCTGTCGCCACCCCGGTTCGTGGTTCACGCAGGCGCATAACGCGCCTTGCGCACGCCAAGCGCGCGCAGCCAACCAAACTTTCAGCCAATCAACCCTTGGCCTGGAATCCCGCGCACCAGCCATCCTTGTGCACGTCGAATCCCGGGAAGATGGCGCACGGGCCGTACTGATCGCCCGGCTTGCCCTGGTAATGCACGCACGTCGCGCAGTCCTGTCCCGGCTTGTGTGTCGGCGCAGTGGATTTGGTGTTGTCCTCGACGTACTGCAGCGCCTTGGCGGTGGCGTTGGTCGCAACGCTGAGGTGTGGCAACGCAGCCATCGCGCGCCTCGGCAGCGCACCCAGAAAGGCCACTGCTGCTGCTGCGCCGCCAGCAATCTTCAGAAAGTGGCGGCGGCTGGACGGGGTTTCTTCGGTCATGTCGGTACTCCTCTCCTGATGAACACACACGGGCACCGCGCCATCTTAGCGCCTGCCGGGCACGCCGGCGTGAATTGTTGACACGGGCCGCATGCTACATTCAGCGGCCTGAACGAACTCGCGGCATGAGCATGGCAACCCGTCCATCCGGATTCACCGAGCGCCTGCACGCCTGCGGGGTGGAAATCGCCCGCGCGGGTGCCGAGTTCGCGGCGCGCGGCTGGACTCCCGCGACGAGCAGCAATTTCTCGATGCGGATCGATGCTACCCACGTCGCGGTCACGATCTCCGGACGCGACAAGGGCGCGCTCACCCCCGCTGACGTGATGGCAGTGGACCTCGACGGCCACCCGCTCGATCCGGGTTTGAAATCGTCGGCGGAAACGGCGTTGCACCTGCAGCTCTATCGCCACTTGCCCGAGACCGGCGCGGTGTTGCACACCCACTCGCACAACCAGACGGTCGCATCCCGGTTGTTCGCACGCGCGGGCGCGATCACGCTGCGCGGCTGGGAGCTGCAGAAGGCGATCACCGGATACACCACCCACGAGAGTGAACTGGTGCTGCCGGTGTTTCCCAACTCGCAGGCGATGGCCGACATCGAGGCGCGCGTCGATGCCTGGCTCGATGCCGGCAAGCCCCTGTACACCTACCTCATCGAAGGCCACGGCCTTTACACTTGGGGGCACAGCATGGCCGAGGCGAAGCGCCACCTTGAAGCGCTGGAATTCCTGCTGGCCTGCGAACTCGATCTGAAACGCCTCGGAGTCAATCCATGAGCCGCCTGCGTGTGTATGCCCAGAATGAACCCGCGCGCCCGATCGGCACCCTGTTCGACCACGCCATGATCGCCCATGCACTGGACGAAGTCGGCGTGCGCTTCGAACGCTGGGAGGCCGCCAAGCCGATCGAGCCGGGCGCGAGCCAGGATGAAGTCATCGCTGCCTATGCGGACGACATTGAACGCCTGAAGGCCGAGAAGGGCTACCAGGCCGTCGACGTGATCTCGCTCACCGCCGACCATCCGCAGAAGGATGCCCTGCGCCAGAAATTCCTGTCCGAACACACCCATTCGGAAGACGAAGTGCGCTTCTTCGTGGCCGGGCAAGGCCAGTTCACCCTGCACATCGGCGAACGCATCTACGACGTCCTGTGCGGGAAGGGCGACCTGATCGGCGTGCCCGACGGCACCCGGCACTGGTTCGACATGGGACCGAACCCGCATTTCGTCGCGATCCGCCTGTTCACCAACCCGGAAGGGTGGGTCGCGAACTTCACCGGTGACGACATCGCCGCGCGGTTTCCCCGGTTGCAGAACTGACGCCGCCCATGAGCGTGGAACTCACGGACATCCGGGCCGTCCTCACCGACATCGAAGGCACCACCAGCTCGATCACGTTCGTCAAGGACGTGCTGTTTCCGTATGCGCGCGCACACCTTCCGGCGTTCGTCGCCGAGCACCGGGACGACCCCGGGGTGCGCCGCTGGCTGACGGCCACCGCGGCTGACGCCGGCATCGGCGATCCCGATTCGCCGCGGGTCATCGACACCCTGCTCGGCTGGATCGACGCCGACGTCAAGGCCACGCCACTGAAAGCGCTGCAGGGCATGATCTGGAAGGCCGGCTACGAGTCCGGCGCCTACCGCGCACACGTGTATCCCGAGGTACCCGCCCGACTGCGCGCGTGGAAGGCTCAGGGTTTGGGGCTGTACGTGTATTCGTCCGGCTCCGTGCCGGCGCAGAAACTGTTCTTCGGCCATACCGAAGCAGGCGACCTGGCGCCGCTCATCGACGGCTGGTTCGATACCGAAACCGGCGGCAAGCGCGAGTCGGCCTCTTACGAGCGGATCGCCGCTGCCATCGGGCTGCCCGCCCCCGCGATCGTGTTTCTCTCCGATATCGCCGCCGAGCTCGACCCAGCCCACGCCGCAGGCATGGCCACCGTGCAATTGTGCCGGCCGCCGGAGGCCTGCACGGAACCCAACGCGCATGCGTGCGTCGGCAATTTCGACGCCATCCACCTCGCATGAAATGGCTCACCGCGATCGCGTTGCTGCTGCTCGCAGTTTTGGCCGTGGCCGCACCGGCCGACACGCCGGACTCCGACGCGTGGCCTGCCAACGCACCCACGCCCGAGCAGGTCTTCTACGCTCAGGCCGACTTGCTGGACGCGGAAGCCGCACAACTCAAGCCGCGCACGCCCGGCAAGGTGAACCTGTATGCGATCGTGTTCGCGGGTGACGGCAGCGAGAACGTATTCCGCAACGAAGCGGAGTATTTCGACAAGCTGTTCTCGCAACGGCTCGGCGCAAAGGGCCACGTGCTGGTGCTGGAGAACAACCCGGCATCCTTGAGTACGCGACCCTTGGCGACCTGGAGCAATCTTGAAGATGCGCTCGCCGCCGTCGCCGCGAAGATGGACCTCAAGCAGGACATCCTGCTGGTGTACTTCACCACCCACGGCAGCGAAGACCACACCCTGCTGGTGGACATGGATCCGCTGCCACTGGACCAGATCGGTGCCAGCGACCTGCCCGGCATCCTTGCCGAGCATCCCTTCAAGTACAAAGTGGTGATCGTCAACGCCTGCTATTCGGGGGGCTTCATCCCGCCGCTCGAATCGGCGGACAACATGATCATCACCGCCGCCCGAAGCGATCGCTCATCGTTCGGCTGCGGCGAACAATCCGAACTCACCTGGTTCGGACATGCATTCCTCGTCGATGCCTTGAACAAGACCGACAATTTCCGCAAAGCCTTCACGATGGCCAAGGTGCAAGTGGCCGCGTGGGAGCACCACGATGGCTACCAGGCGTCCGATCCGCAAATCTCTGCCGGCGCCGGCATCGGCGCGCAACTCGACCGTTGGCGCAGTGGTTTCACGCCGGGACCGGCCGTGCCGTTCACGCCCGCAGCCCGCAAACCGACAGGCGCGACGCATTGAATCCGACGCAACATCCGCTTGCCCTGGTCATCCTGGCCGCCGGTCTCGGCAGCCGTTACGGCGCATCCAAGCAAACCGCCGGGATCGGCCCGGATGGCGAGTGGCTGCTGGAATACGCGATCCACGACGCGCTTGCGGCAGGCTTCACGCAAGTCGTGATGGTGATCCGCGCCGACTCACGCGACATGCTGAACGCGCGTCTTGCGCCGCACCTCGCGGGCCGCGCGCAATTGCAGTTCGTCGTACAGAGTTTCGACAACATTCCCGATGGCTGCAAAATTCCGGAAAACCGCAGCAAGCCGCTCGGCACCGGGCATGCGCTGTGGTGTTGCGCGCCGCTGCTGCACGGCCCCTACGCGGTCATCAACGCGGATGACTACTACGGCCGCGATGCGTTCGCGCTGCTCGCCACTCACTTCCGCCGCAGCGACGATCCGGCCATGGTCGGCTACCGCCTCGACCAGACGCTGTCCGCGCACGGTGCGGTCAATCGCGGCGTATGCCGCGTTGATGCCAATGGTCATCTCGTCGACGTCAGCGAGTACCTCGGCATCGTGCGTGACCACATCGGCACCATCAGCGGTACCGCGCCGGATGGCTCACTTCAACCGCTCGCTGGCGACAGCGTGGTTTCGCTGAACTGCTGGGGACTCACGCCCGCGCTGTTCCCTGACCTCGACGCCGGGTTGCGCGCGTTCCTCGCAGCGGCAGGCGAACGCGACGAGTTCTTCCTGCCACACGCGATCACGACGCATCTGGGCACGCATCGCCAGCCACTGTCGGTGCTGCCGACCGACAACCATTGGCTTGGCCTCACCTATGCCGACGATCGCAAGCAGGTGGCCACCGCCATCGCGGGTTGGCATGCTGCGGGAACCTATCCGACGCCGCTGTGGCCGCGCGCATGAACGCCACCGTCGAGCTTGACCTTGCGGTCCGCAACGGCCTCGCGGAAGCCTGGGGCCTCAGCCCGCACGCGCACTTCGAGCCGCTTGGCAACGGTCTGATCAACCGTACCTTGCTGGTCACCGACGACGGCCGCAAGCGCGTGCTGCAATGCCTCAATACGCAGGTGTTCCGTGATCCGGCGCTGGTGATGCGCAATTGCCACACGGTCACAGCACACCTCGGCCGCAAGCGCGCGGCCGGCCATTACGACTATGCCGTACTCGAACTGGTGCCGACGCTGGCGGGCGACCCCGCTGCGGTGTTGGCAGACGGCAGCTGGTGGCGGATGTACGACCATGTCCCCGACACCACCACCTTCGATATTGCCGGCACGCCCGATCTTGTCCATGAAGCAGGCCGCGGATTCGGCGCTTTCGCGGCGGCATTGGCCGACGTCGACGTGCACGCAATCAGCGATGTGATTCCGCGCTTCCATGACCCGGTGCGGCGTTTCGAGGCTTTCCGCACGGCCCTGGTCGCCGATCGCGCCGAGCGCGCATGGGAGTGCACCGATACGTGCGCGGCAGCGCTTGCGTTCGACGATGTCCTCAGCCACTGGCACCAGTTGCAGCGGCAAGGCTTGCCAGTGCGCATCACCCACAACGATTGCAAGCTCAACAACCTGTTGTTCGGCAGCACCGGCCGCGCCACTTGCGTGGTCGATCTGGATACCGTGATGCGCGGCACGCTGCTGTTCGACTTTGGTGACATGGCGCGCACGATGTTGAGCCCCGTTCCCGAAGATTCCACCGAGCTTGGGCAAGTGCGGGTGCGCCACGAGCATTTCTCGGCGCTGGCACGTGGCTACCTGGAAGGTTGCGGGGCAATGCTGACAAGGCTGGAGCGCAACAACCTGGTGTTCGCCGCAAGACTCATCACCGGCGTCATCGGCCTGCGCTTTCTCACCGATCACCTCGACGGTGACCGCTATTTCCGCGTTACCCATGCCGGGCACAACCTCGAGCGCGCGCGCAACCAGTTCACCTTGTACGCTGCGCTGACGGCCGCGGCCGATGACCTGCAGGCGCTGGTGCCCTGACCGCGTCAGGCGCTTGCGTGCCGCTGCGCCAGGACGTCCGCCACATCCGCCAACGACTTGCCGCGTGCACGCAGCAGCACCGTCAGGTGGTAGATCAGGTCCGCGGCTTCGCCGAGCAGGGCAGCGTCATCCTGCACCACCGCCGCCAGTGCGGTTTCGACACCCTCTTCGCCGACCTTCTGCGCGATCCGCCTGATCCCGGCCTCGAATAGGCTCGCCGTGTAGCTGCCATCCGGCCGCTCGGTTGCGCGCGCCGCGATCAATTCGTCGAGTTCGGCCAGAAACGCCAGCGGCGGGCACGCGCCCGATCCAAAACAACTTGACGTACCGAGGTGACAAGTCGGCCCGTGCGGCTGCGCAGAAATCAGCAAGGTGTCGCGGTCGCAATCGACGCCAATGGCCTTCACCTCCAGGAAGTGCCCGGACGTTTCCCCCTTGGTCCACTGCCGCTGCCTGCTGCGGCTGAAAAAAGTGGCCCGCCCGCTGCGACGGGTTTCGGCCAACGCTTCGGCATTCATGTAAGCGAGCATCAGCACCTCGCCCGTGCGCCAATGCTGCACGACAGCCGGCAACAGCCCGTCGCCCTTGGCCCAGTCGAGACCATCGAAACCCTCGCCGGCGCGATTTTCGGCAACGCCGCTCACAGCCGCACCGCCACGTGCTGCCCGTGCAACCATTGCTTCAAGCCCGGAATGGCGATCTCGCCCGAGTGGAAAACGCTCGCGGCCAGCGCGCCATCCACATCGGCTTCGGTGAATGCGGCAAGGAAGTGATCGCGTATCCCTGCCCCGCCCGACGCCACCAGCGGCACGTGGCAGAGCGCGCGCGCCGCCCGTAATTGCTCAAGGTCGTAACCTTCACGCACGCCGTCGCTACCCATGCAATTGAGGACAATCTCACCCGCACCACGGTCCTGCGCTTCGGTGATCCAGTCCAGCGTGCGCCGCGTTGACGCAAGGGTCCGCCCGGGATCGCCACTGTATTGGCGCACGCGCCACTCACCATCCGCATCGCGCAACGAGTCGACGCCCACCACCACGCATTGCTCGCCGAAGGCCGCGGCCAGCTCGCCGATCAGGTCGGGGCGTTCCAGCGCGGGCGAATTGATCGAGATCTTGTCGGCGCCGGCGTACAGCACGGCGCGCGCATCGGCGACGCTGCGCACGCCACCGGCAACGCAAAACGGGATATCCAGTTCGCGCCCCACGCGCTCCACCCAGGCAACATCGACACTACGGCCATCGGGGCTCGCCGAAATGTCGTAGAACACCAGCTCATCGGCGCCCTCATCGCGATAGCGCAGGGCGAGATCGACGATGTCACCCACCACCACGTGGTCGCGGAAACGCACGCCCTTGAGCACCTTGCCATCGCGCACATCAAGGCATGGAATGATGCGGCGGCTCAGCATCGCAGTGCATCCTGCAGCGCGAATTTGCCTTCCAGCAAGGCGCGCCCAACGATCACGCTGCGCACGCCCGAGTCGCGTACTTGGCGGATGTCGTCCAGCGTGCAGGCGCCGCCGGACGCCTGGATTTCAAAGTCCGGCGCCAGTGCGCGCAACACGCGATACAAATCAAGATTGAACCCGGACAGCATGCCGTCACGCTCGATGTCGGTGCACAGGACGTGTTTGGCGCCAGCGCGTTGGTAATGCGCGGCAAGATTTTCAAGTGTGACCAGCGAGTCCTCGGTCCAGCCATGCACCGGCAAGCGCCAGGTCCCGGCCTGGTAGCGGACGTCCAGGGCCAGCACCAACTTGTCGGGGCCAAACTGTGTGATCCAGATTGCCGTAGCGTAGGGATCCTCCACCGCAAGGCTGCCTACCACCGCGCGCGACACGCCGGCGGAATACAGTCGCCGCAAATCGTCGGTAGTGCGTACGCCGCCGCCAGCCTGCACCTGCAAGCGGCCAGCGCGTGCGATGGCTTCGATCGCAGCGACATTCTCAAAGCGGCCCGAGCGTGCGCCATCGAGGTCCACCACATGCAACCATTGCACGCCGCTGTCGGCGTAGCGCTGCGCGAGTTCCAGCGGTTTGACGGCAAACACCGTCTCGTGCGCATAGTCGCCTTGCCGCAGCCGCACTACCCGGCCGCCCCGCAAGTCGATCGCTGGAATCACCTGGAAGGTCATAACGTCAGGAAGTTGCGCAAGAGGGCCGCCCCCAACCCGGCAGACCGCTCCGGATGGTACTGCACTCCCAAAAAATTTCCGTGACCGATCGCCGCAGAAAATGGCGTACCGTGATCGCTGGTCGCAAGCGTCACGCCACACACCGGCACGGCGTACCCGTGCACGAAATAGGCCCAGCCATCAGCGGCATCCGGTTGCAGCAGCGGATGCGGCGAACCAGCCCGCACGCGATTCCAGCCCATGTGCGGCACCCGCACTCCGGCGCCGCCGGACATGCGCCGCACCGGTACGTCGATCACACCAAGGCCATCGACGTCACCTTCGTCCGAATGCCTGCAGAGCAGCTGCATGCCCAGGCACACGCCCAGCACCGGTTGGGTCAGCGCACGCAGGACGTCGACCAGAGCCAGCTCCCGAAGGCGTGCCATGCCTGCCGCTGCGGCGCCCACGCCGGGCAGGATCACATGCGAGGCGGCGCGAATGGCGGTGGCGTCAGCCGTCAACTGCGCCTCAACCCCCAAGCGCTGCAATGCGTAGCGCAGCGAGCCGATGTTGGCGCCGCCGGCATCGACCAAAACCACGCTCATGCCAGCACGCCCTTGGTACTGGGCAGCGCGTCACCTTCGCGCCGCAGCGCCTGCCGCAACGTACGCGCGACGACCTTGAAACATGCCTCGACCATGTGGTGCGCGTTGTCGCCCCGCACGGCAAGGTGCAGGTTCGCGCCCAGTGCCTCGGCAAGCGAACGGAAAAAGTGCGGTACCAGTTCAGTCGGCAAGCCGCCGACGCGGTCACGCGGAAAGCGCCCATCGAACAGGAAATACGCGCGCCCGGACAGATCCAGGCGTGCATCCGCGCAACTC
>DASSNC010000011.1:0-7041 GCA_035688305.1 Rhodanobacteraceae bacterium | reverse complement strand
CATCAGCGCCTCGGCGATCCATTTGCCGTTTTCCTCGGCGACGATCGGGCCGTGCTGGGTGAAGTACGCGGTGAAGGTGCGCGCCTTGATCGAACCGTCGTCGGCGCGGTAACGAATGGTGATCTCGCGGCTCGTGACCGGCAGTTCCTTGTCGCCGAACTTGTAGAAATACTTGCCGTCCTTCTTCGAAATGGTCTCGGCGAATTCATCGACCGCATCGACGCCGGTGGAGGTGTGCATCCAGCCGATGTGCTGGTTGAAACCCTGATAGATGAAGAACTGGCCCCAGGTCGAGGCGCCGTACGCATCCAGCCCTTCGTCGCTGGACATCTGCGATTCGCTGCGGAAATTGAAGGTGACATGCGGGTTGATCAGCAACAGCGCGTGGCCACCGGCGGTCAGCTTGGGCGCGATCGCGATGCCGTTGGAACCGGTTGGCTCGATCCAGGTCGGGGGCACGGTTTGCGCCAGCGCGACCGTCGTTGCATGGTCCGCGCCATAGAACTTCGCGAGTTTCGCCAAGTCCACGCGCTCGATGTCGCCGCCGATGCTGCCCTCGGTGAAGGACAAGGCCATCCAGGGTTCGTAATGCTTGATCACCTTGGGCTGCACGTCCGGGTGCGTTGCGAGGTACCAGTTCATGCCGTCGGCCCAGGCGTTCATCAGCTTTTGCAGCCAGCCGGGACTTTTCGCGTAATCCTGTTTCAGCACGGCCGGGTCGATGAAAAGCTGGTAACGCAGGTTGTCCCAGATCGCCGATTCGCCTTCGGCCTGCGCACTCCAGCCCAGCGCGGTGAGGTAATTCATCTGGACGCGGTTGAAGTCGTCTTCGCACTGCGCGTAGATCATCCCGAACACCGCATCGGCGTCGGTCTTGCCGTGGATGTGCGCGATGCCCCAGTCGTCGCGGGTGATCGTGACGGCTTGCGCTTCCCTTTGCAGCCGCGCGTATTCGGCGCCGCTTTTCGCGACGGGCGTCTGCCATGCCGCGGGCGTGCGG
Source organism: Rhodanobacteraceae bacterium (assembly GCA_035688305.1). Lineage (GTDB taxonomy): Bacteria > Pseudomonadota > Gammaproteobacteria > Xanthomonadales > Rhodanobacteraceae > 66-474. The sequence goes on along the minus strand of DASSNC010000011.1, from coordinate 6,041 downwards.
GCATCGGCGTGCACTGCCGCGCCCGCGCCGAACGACGTCGCAAGAAGGCCCGCGAGCAATACGCCCGCGCAGCCACGCTGAACCTGATCGAGATGCAACGACATCGGCCACCCCCTCATTGGACCCTGCGATCGCGCAACCTTAGCGCGAAAACAAGCGCGCCGCGCGGTGAAGCCATATCGTCGTCATTCCCGCGCAGTCAGCCGTTGTCATCCGACCCGGTCGGCGCCGGTTGCGAATTGCCGGCGTCCTTGCGAATCCAGGTTTGCGTGCGACCCAGCATCGGCATGCCGATATAGCCGCGCACGTCGAGCTTCCGTCCATCGTCCGTCAGGGTCAGCTTGACCTTGTAGGTCTTGCCGTTGTGCGGATCGAGGATTTGCCCGCCGCTCCAGCGGTCGCCGTCCTGCTTCACGCCCCACATGATCACCATGCCTTCGACCGGCTGGTTGTGGCGTTCGCCTTCGCACTTGTCGCAGATGGGGTGCGGCCCCTGATCCGAGAACAGCACCTGCTTGACCGTACCTTGCAGGGTGCCGTCGGGTTGTTCGGTGATTTCGATGATGGATTTCGGTTTGCCGGTGGCGTCGTCGACCTGGGTCCAGGTGCCGACCGGGGATTCATTGGCGGCGTAGGCGGCGGTGGCCAGCACCAGCGCAAACGCGATCAGGATCGAGCGGAAAGTGGTGCGCATGACGGCGACTCCGGAGTGGGTGTGGGGCTAGCCTGCGCGAGCCGGCGGTGCCCGTCAACTGCATCGCGTCGGGTCGCGCGCGTGACCCGCATCAAGGGCGATGCGGCACCCTCTGGCATAATGGGAAGTTGTCATTTGCCATGTGATGCAACCATGTCCGACCTCAGTGAAGCCCGCCTGCGCGAACTGCTCGCGGGCATCGTCGATCCGCACACTGGCGCGTCGCTGGCCGAAAGCGGCGCGATCCGCGGGGTCGGCATCGATGGCGACAAGGTCGCGGTCGAAATCACGCTCGGCTATCCCGCGCGCGACTGGCGCAACAGCTTCGCCGCGGAAATCAAGGCGAGCCTGGAGAACGACCCCTCGATCGCGCAAGCGACCGTTTCCGTGACGCCGCGCATCGCGACCCACAAGGTGCAGGGCAATCTGATGCCGCTGCCGGGGGTCAAGAACATCGTCGCGGTGGCGTCGGGCAAGGGCGGCGTCGGCAAGTCCACGGTCGCCGTGAATCTGGCGCTGGCGCTGGCCGCGGAAGGCGCGAACGTCGGTGTGCTGGATGCGGACATCTACGGTCCCAGCCAGCCGCTGATGCTGGGCATCACCGGTCGGCCGCAATCGCCGGACGGCAAGACGATCATTCCGATGAGCAATCATGGCGTGCAGGTGATGTCGATCGGATTTCTGGTCGGCGAGGACACGCCGATGGTGTGGCGCGGGCCGATGGTGACGCAGGCGCTGACGCAATTGCTGCAGTCGACGCACTGGCACGACCTCGATTACCTCGTCGTCGACATGCCGCCCGGCACCGGCGACATCCAGTTGACGCTGACCCAGCGCGTGCCCGTGGCGGGCGCAGTGATCGTCACGACGCCGCAGGATATTGCGCTGCTGGACGCAAGGAAAGGGTTGAAGGCGTTCGAAAAGGTACAGGTGCCGGTGCTCGGCATCATCGAGAACATGGCCACGCACGTGTGCTCGAACTGCGGCCACGAGGAACACGTGTTCGGCGAAGGCGGCGGTGCGCGGATGGCCGAACAGTACGGCGTGCCGCTGCTGGGTTCGCTGCCGCTGGACATCCGCATCCGCGAGCAGGCCGATGGCGGCAATCCGACCGTGGCGGCGATGCCCGATTCCGATCTCGCGATGCGTTATCGGGAGATCGCGCGCAACACCGCCGCGCGCCTGTCGCTGCAGGCCGAGCGCGACATGACCGGCGTGCCGAACATCCGCGTCCTCGATGATTGAAGCCGTCGCGTCGCCGAAACGCGTGTTGTGCCTGTGCGGCAGCCTGCGGCGCGTTTCCGCCAATCGTGCGGCGCTGGAAGCCGCGCGCGCACTGGCGCCGGCGTCATTGCGACTCGAAATGTATCCGGGCATGGACGGCTTGCCATCGTTCAGTCCCGATGCGGAAGTCGACCCATTGCCGCAAAAGGTGCTCGGCTTGCGCGAGGCGGTCGGCCGGGCCGACGCGCTGTTGATCGCGTGTCCCGAATACGCGCACGGTATCCCCGGCGCTTTCAAGAACCTGCTGGACTGGCTGGTGGGTGCGCTGGAGTTTCCGGGTAAGCCGGTGCTGTTGCTGAACACCTCGGCGCGCGGCTCGCACCACGCGCAGGACGCGCTGATGGAAGTGCTGGAGACGATGTCGGCGCGGCTGTTGGCGGACGATCCGTTGCCCGTGCGCTTGCCGGGCGCGGGTTGCACCACGCAATCGGCGCTGGCCAGCGCCGACCGCCGTCGCGAAATCGAGATTGCGCTCGGTTGCCTCGTCGCAGGCTTGACGTAACCGCGCGCCGCGCTGCTACGCTTTCCGGTCCCCGGTCCCCGGTCCCCGGTCCCCGGTCCCCGCCTTCGAGCCACGCGAGCACAGCAACCCCCATGAGCATCAAGAGCGACAACTGGATCCGCCGCATGGCCGAGCAGCACGGCATGATCGAGCCGTTCGAACCCGGCCAGGTCAAGCAGAACGGCGGCGGCCGCATCGTGTCGTACGGCACGTCCAGCTACGGCTACGACGTGCGTTGCGCGGGCGAATTCAAGATCTTCACCAACATCAATTCGACCATCGTCGATCCCAAGGATTTCGACTCGCGCAACTTCGTGGATTTCTCGGGCGACTGCTGCATCATCCCGCCGAACTCGTTCGCGCTCGCCCGTACCGTCGAGTACTTCCGCATTCCACGCAACGTGCTGACGATCTGCCTCGGCAAGAGCACCTACGCGCGTTGCGGCATCATCGTCAACGTGACGCCGCTGGAGCCCGAGTGGGAAGGGCACGTGACACTGGAATTTTCCAATACCACGCCGCTGCCGGCGAAGATCTACGCCAACGAGGGCGTGGCGCAGATGCTGTTCCTGGAATCCGATGAGGTTTGTTCCACCAGCTACAAGGACCGCGGCGGCAAGTACCAGGGGCAGAAGGGCGTGACACTCCCCAAGACTTAGCAAGGTCCGAGAGAACCCCGTCATTCCGGAGCCGGCGCGGCCTCATCGCGCTGGCCTCCGGAATCGGTTGCACCGCGGCGACACGGGCCAAACCGATTGATTCGTGCCGTCCTTGGCGCTCACCTTGCGGCCGCCTCCGGCGTTCGCGTTGGCTGTTCCGCCAACGCAGTCGGATTCGGGCCTGCGGCCTGCTCCGGAATGACGAGCAACACGCCTCCGGCCCGCTGCGGAACGGCGGGCGGGCGCGAGGTCCGGTTATCCCTTCGTCCTCGGCAGGTGCGATGACAGTCGGGCTTCGCCAGCGCATTCAGCCCGCTTGTGGCAGACTTGCGCAGTCAAGGCCGCATGGCGGCACCATGATCAGCAACGGAGACCGATCCATGAAACTGCGTTCGTTTGTTGTGCGCCTCGGCGGCGCGGCCATGCTGGCGACGATGTTCACGCTCGCGGGGTGCAATGGCGTGGTGCGTAGCGGCGGTGAAACCACGGTCAACGTGCCGCACCAGTACGACATGACGATCGGCGCCTTCAAGGACAACCAGTACCAGGTGGATGGCGCGGTGCTGAGCGCGCCGGATCTCGAAGCCCACTTCCGCTATCTGCAGGATCAGAAGCAACTGCCCAAGACCGTGCTGCTGGAAGACACCGATTCGGCCAAGGTCAGCAACGCGGCGCTCGAAGAATTCGCCAGCCTGCAACTTGCCTTCCATTTCACCGGGTACGTGATGCACAAGGGCAAGCTGACCCTGATGAGCGCGGTGGAAGCAGCCAAGGACAAGGACAAGAAGTAACGGCGGGGTCAGAACACCGCGCCGGCCGGAATGCGAAGGTCGGTGCGGGTGGTCAGCGCGGTCTCCACGATCACCTCCAGCGCGCGCGTCACCAGGCCCAGCGGCATGCCGGGTTCGCCGTGGGCGGCCGCCTGTTCCGGCAACCACGGCACGTGCACGAAACCCGCGCGGGTGTTGCGGCAGCGGCGCAGCGCGTGCATCAGCGCATAGAACACCTGGTTGCACACATAGGTGCCGGCCGTCTGCGAAATGTGCGCCGGGATGCCCGCCTCGTGCAGCGACAGCAGCGACGCCTTGATCGGCAACGTCGAAAAGAATGCCGGCGCGCCTCCGCGCAGTACCGGCAAATCCACCGGTTGCGCGCCCGCATTGTCGGGAATGCGCGCGTCGATCAGGTTGATCGCGACGCGTTCCAGTGAAATGCCTTCGCGTCCGCCGGCGAGTCCCACGGCGATGGCGACCCGCGGTTCCGCCTTGCGCAGTGCATGCCACAGCGCCGGCGCCGAAGCATCGAACTCGCAAGGCAGTTGCGCCGTGACGATGCGATGCTCTTCGACCATGCGGCCATCCAGCGCGCGCACCGCCTCCCATGACGGGTTCAGCTTCTCGCCAGCGAACGGCGCGAAGCCGGTCAGCAGAATGGTGCGTTCGCGCTGGCGCGTGGATCGTTGCAATGCAGGATGGTCAGAAACGGAAGATCAGGCAATACATCAGCGCCAAGTTTACGACGAGCAGCGCCGCGCCGGTCTTCCATTGCGCGCGGATCACGTCGTTCTGGTTCGGCAATTCCAGCAATGCGACCGGCACGATGTTGAAATTGGCGGCCATCGGCGTGAACAGCGTGCCGCAATACCCGGTGAGCATGCCCAGCGAACCGAGGATCGCCGGGTTTGCACCGTGCAGGTGGATCAGCAGCGGCAGGCCCACCCCCGCGGTCAGCACCGGAAACGCGGCGAACGCATTGCCCATGATCACGGTGAACAGCACCATGCCGAGGCCGTAGGCGACCACGCACGCCAGCGCGCTGTCGACCGGAATCATCATCCGCACCAGGTCGGATACCGCGGCGCCCACGCCGGTGGCGGCGAACACCCCGCCCAGCGCGGCGAGCGTCAACGGCAGCAGCGCGGCCCAGCCGAGCGTGTCGAGCAGGCGCCGGCCCTCGGCGAGTCCGGCGGCGGGTTTTGCGCGCGTCACCCACAGCGCCGCGATCAGCGCGATCACGCAGGCGAGCGCCAGTCCGGTCAAGGTCATGCGCACCGGGTCGAACAGCCGCACACCACCGATCACGACGTACGCCCCGAACAACGCGACTAGCAGCGTCACCAGCGGAATCAGCACGGCGGGACCAAACAGGCGGTGGCCGAGACGCCTGGCATCGGCTTCGCGTGCGGATACCTCGCGCTCGACGAGTTGTCCGCGTTGCATCCGAGGCGACAACGCCGCCAGCGCGATCACGCCGACACCGGCCAGTTGCGCGGGCAACTCATGGTGTGCGGCGGTGGCATCGAGCACGTACTTGCCGCCGGCCGTCAAGGCAGCCAGCACCAGCCAGAACCCCGCATGCGACCAGCGCCGCTCGCGCAGGTTCAGCCACGCCGCCCCGGCGAGGAACAGCGCGATCAGCCAGTAAGCGTGTTCGATCTTCAGCACGGTCCGGATTTTCCGCCGTCGTCGGGCCGCAGCGCCGGCGCCGTCGAGCCCGGTGTGCCGCCTGCAAGTCGGCGCGCAAACAGCACCGTGCGGATCGCATGGACGACGAACGCCGCAATCGCGGTCGGCAGTGCCCACAACGCGATCTGCAGCGGTTCCAGTTCGATCCCGTGTTGCGAATAGAAGCCCTGGATCAGCAGTACCGCGCCCAGCGCGGCGAGCGTCAACGGCAGCAGCGCGGCCCAGCCGAGCGTGTCGAGCAGGCGCCTGCCTTCGGCGAGACCGGCCGCAGGCTTCGCGTGCGTCACCCGCAGCGCCGCGACCAATGCGATCACGCAGGCCAGGGCCAGTCCGGTCAACGTCATCCGCACGGGATCGAACAGGCGTGCGCCGCCGATCACGATGTACGCGCCGAACAGCGCGACCAGCAGCGTCACCAACGGAATCAGCACGGCCGG
>DASSNC010000129.1:0-27826 GCA_035688305.1 Rhodanobacteraceae bacterium | reverse complement strand
AGGGCTTCCTTGAGTGCCTGGCGGTCTTCGCCCTCGATCCGGCGCGAGACGCCGCCCGCGTTCGGGCTGTTCGGCATCAGCACCATGTAGCGACCGGCCAGTGAGATATACGTGGTGAGGGCGGCGCCCTTGTTGCCGCGTTCCTCCTTCTCCACCTGCACGATCAGCTGCTGGCCTTCCTTCAGCAGCTCGCGGATGCCGGCCTTGTTGTGGTCGACGCCGGGCGTGAAGTATTCCTTGGAGATTTCCTTCAGCGGCAGGAAGCCATGGCGCTCGGCGCCGTATTCGACGAAGCAGGCTTCGAGGGAAGGTTCGACCCGGGTGATGCGGGCCTTGTAGATGTTGGACTTCTTTTGTTCGCGCGAGGGGATTTCGAGGTCGAGGTCGTACAGGGCTTGGCCATCGACGATAGCCACACGCAACTCCTCACGCTGAGTCGCGTTGATCAACATGCGTTTCATTTTGAATTTCCTTGAGGTCGCCGGCGCGATGCGCGTCTCCTGCGGCGCCTTCTGAGGGGCGGCCAGCCGGATCGCGTGCCGCGCCTGGCGGCAGTCGCCGGATCCAAACTGGAGGATCCGGCTGGTGATGAGAGGGTTTGTCGCGTCCCGGCGTCCCCACACCGTCATGCAGACGGTGGGCAAACGCCGACCCGAACGTTACGATGGCGAGGTGCCGGCTGCTCCCGGTCAGGAATGGCAGGCGGAAGCCTTGTCCGCGCAGCGCACGGGTACAGGGTCGCCCGGGTGGGGCCAGAGCCTATGTGGCGCGGTCCCAATCCTATCATCGCAAAGGCAATTTTTTCAATGGGAACGGTAACTTCGGCCATGGACTTCAATTCCGTGCGAATTTTGGAGGTCGGCCCCGAGCGCGACGGTCAGCGTGTGGATAACTGCCTGGCCGCATTGCTGAAGGGAGTGCCGAAGACGCATATCTACCGGTTGTTGCGGACCGGGCAGGTGCGGGTGAACGGCAAACGTGCCAAGCCGGATACCCGGCTGGCGGAGGGCGATGCGCTTCGGATTCCGCCAGTTCGGGTCGCCGAACGCAATGAACCCGGTACGCCGCCGACGTCGATGCTGGATGAAGTGCGCCGCGCCGTGATTTTCGAGGACAAGGATTTCCTGGTGATCGACAAGCCCGCGGGCATCGCCAGCCATGGCGGCAGCGGAGTCACGTTCGGGGCAATCGAACTCATGCGGGCCGCACGCCCGAGCGAACACCTCGAACTTGCCCATCGCCTGGATCGCGATACCTCGGGCGTGCTGGTGTTCGCGCGCAGTCGTCGCGGGCTGGTCGGGGTGCAGGCGCTGATCCGCGATGGCGAAACCACCAAGCAGTATTTGTGCCTGATGACGGGCAAGCTGCAGCGTGAAAAATTCGACGTCAACGTGCCGCTGCGCAAGTCGGTGTTGTCGGGCGGCGAGCGGGTGGTGCGGGTCGACGACGCGGGCAAACCTGCCTTGACGTTCTTTCGGCGGGTCGAACGTTACGAAGGCGCAAGCCTGGTCGAGGCCACGCTCGCGACCGGCCGCACCCACCAGATTCGCGTGCATGCGGCGCATGCGGGCTATCCGTTGGCGGGCGATCCGAAGTACGGCGAGCGCGAGGCCAACAAGCGCTTTCACGACCTCGGCTTGAAGCGGATGTTCCTGCATGCCGCGCGCTTCGAGTTTGAGCTGGGCGAGAATGCATACAGTTTCTCCGCACCGCTGCCGGCCGACTTGCGCGCGGTGCTGGATCGGTTGCAGGGTGGCACCCGCAGCTCGAAATGAGAAAAGCCTTGCCACGGATTTTCACGGATTTGCACGGATGAAAACGCAAACCCGTGTTGACCCGTGGCGGTCCGGTTGGGCGCGCCTGGATTTTCGTCTTTGGTTTTTTGCCACGGATTGACACGGATTCTCACGGATGCGAACAACCAATCCGCGTTCATCCGTGAAGATCCGTGGAAGATGCTTTTGGGTTTCCTGATCAGCGCGCATACCTGGCCGGCTTTTCCCTTCTCCCGCCGGGAGAAGGTGGCGCGCAGCGCCGGATGAGGGTTCGGTTTCGCGGCGGACGGCATGTCAACGCCTTTCGGCGGCATTTCGCGTGAGCGTACCCTCACCCGCCCCTTCGGGGCACCCTCTCCCGAAGGGAGAGGAGCATTCGTCAGCTGAGACTCGATGCTGATCAGGTTGGGTTTTCGTATGAGGCTTTTTGCCACGGGTTGGCACGGATTCTCGCAGGCGCGACCGACCAATCCGTGTTGATCCGTGAAGATCCGTGGTAGACGCTTTCGGCTCTTCGTGCAGATTATCTGTCACGGATTGGCGTGAACACGCGTCGATCAAGGGCTCGATCCGCATTCGTCCGCGTTGATCCGCGTGCAACGCTTGTCCCGTCGCCGGTCCGCTCCACTGCTAGAATTGCGGGCTTTCGCGCACTCGGGATCAACGCATGAACCTCACCATCTTCGGCACCGGCTACGTGGGTCTCGTGACCGGCACCTGTCTCGCCGAAATGGGCAACCATGTGCTGTGCATGGACGTGGATGCGGGCAAGATCGCGCGGCTTGAGCAGGGCGAAATGCCGATTTACGAACCGGGCCTGGAACCGCTGGTCGTGCGCAACCATGCCGCCGGCCGGCTCACGTTCACGACCGATGCCGCCAAGGCCGTGGCGCACGGCGATGTCATCTTCATCGCGGTCGGCACGCCGCCTGACGAGGACGGCAGCGCGGACCTGAAATACGTGTTGGCGGTGGCGCGCAGCATCGGCGAAAACCTCACCCGCTACGCCGTGGTCGTCGACAAATCCACCGTGCCGGTCGGCACCGCCGATCGTGTGCGCCGCGAAATCGCGAAAACCCTGCAGGCGCGTGGTGCGAACGTTGCCTTCGATGTGGTCTCCAACCCGGAATTCCTGAAGGAGGGCGACGCAGTCAACGACTGCATGAAGCCCGATCGCATCGTGGTGGGTGCATCATCGCCGCGTGCCATCGACATCATCAAGAACCTGTACGCACCGTTCAACCGCAACCACGAGCGCATCGTGGTGATGGACGAGCGTTCGGCCGAGCTCACCAAGTACGCGGCCAACGCGATGCTGGCGACCAAGATCAGCTTCATGAACGAGATCGCCAATATCGCCGAGCGCGTCGGTGCCGACGTCGAGATGGTGCGCCACGGCATCGGTGCCGATCCGCGCATCGGTTACCACTTCATTTATCCGGGCACCGGCTACGGTGGCTCGTGCTTCCCGAAGGACGTGCAGGCGTTGGAGCGTACCGCCCAGCAATATCGATACGACGCGCGCCTGCTGGGCGCGGTGGAAGCGGTCAACCACGACCAGAAGCGCAAACTGTTCGACTTGATCTCGCGCCACTTCGATGGGGATTTGAGCGGCAAGACCGTGGCGTTGTGGGGACTGGCCTTCAAGCCCAACACCGACGACATGCGCGAGGCTTCCAGCCGGGTGTTGATGGAAGCCCTGTGGCAGGCCGGTGCCAAGGTGCGCGCGTTCGACCCGCAGGCGGTTGCGGAAGCCGCGCGTCTGTACGGCGATCGCAATGACCTGGTGCTGTGCGAGGATCCGTGGGATGCGCTCACCGGCGCCGATGTGCTGGCGGTGGTCACCGAATGGAAGGTGTTCCGCAGCCCCGATCTTCCGCGCATCAAATTGGCGTTGAAGACGCCCGCGGTATTCGACGGGCGCAACCTGTACGATCCCGCCACGGTCGAGGCCGAAGGCCTGGCGTATTACGGCATCGGTCGTGGCCGCAGCGTGACAACCCCGGAGGCCTGACATGCCGACACCGCCCGATAACGAGCGCATGAACGAGCTGGAACTGAAGCTCACCTTCCTCGACGACGCGGTCGCGTCGTTGAACGACAGCGAGGCGCAGCAATCGCAACGTTTGTTGAGGCTCGAACACGCCCTGGCTGAGTTGCGCCTCGATCTGTCGGCGTTGCGGACAAGTCTTGCCGATGATGTGCACGACGAACCGCCGCCGCCGCATTATTAGTGCGTTCGTCCATGAACGCGGCTTCGACGGGTGCATCAGCAATCACGACCGTCTAGTGCTCTTGAACATCAGAACGGCCATCCATGGCCTGACTTTTCACAACAGCTGCTTCGAGCCGGGCATCGTGTTGACGAGTATGCGGGCAGCAGCGCAGGACAAGGAGTTTTTGCGTCGCAGGCGTCAGCACGGCCATCCATGGCCTGACTTTTCACAACAGCTGCTTCGAGCCGGGCATCGGGTTGAGGAGTATGCGGGCAGCAGCGCAGGACAAGGAGTTTTTGCGTCGCAGGCGTCAGCACGGCCATCCATGGCCTGACTTTTCACGTGTTTGTGCGATCATCCGTGATCGCAGCGCCACTCGATTTCCGCGCTGTCCAAAGTACCCGGCGGCTTGCAACACCACCGCGGCCATCCATGGCCTGACTTTTCACGTGTTTGTGCGATCATCCGTGATCGCAGCGCCACTCGATTTCCACGCTGTCCAAAGTACCCGGCGGCTTGCAACACCACCTCGGCCATCCATGGCCTGACTTTTCACGTGTTTGTGCGATCATCCGTGATCGCAGCGCGACCCGGCGAACGCGCGGGTCGAGTTGTGCGGCTCCATGTGGCACCACCTCGGCCATCCTTGGCCTGACTTTTCACAAAAGCTGTTCCACACGCGGCACGCAAGCGCAAAAGTCGAGACTAAACGTGAGTGATTCACTTCGCGACCAATTGCTGAAAGCCGGCTTCAAGGCTTCGCCGAAGCCGCAGGCAAGACCACATTCGCACAAGCCGGCGCCGCACAAGCCGCAGGCACGCAAGCCAGCCCGCGACAGCAGCGAGCCGGATCTCGCGCAGGCCTTCGCGATGCGCGCGCGGGTCGAGCGGGCCGAACACGAAGCCGCCGAGCGCGAGGCGCGCGAGAAGGCGGCGAAGAAGAAAGAGATCAAGCGCAAGCTGCAGGAACTGCTTGCCGGCAAGCAGCTGAATCGCGAGGATGCAGACCAGCCCCGCAATTTCGAGTACGCCGGCAAAATCCGCAGGATCTACGTGACCCGCGACCAGCTCGGCCAACTCAATGCAGGCGAACTTGGCGTGGTGATGCAAGGCGGACGCGCGCTGCTGGTCGCACGCGAGGTGGCGTTGGCCGCGCAGGCCATCGCGCCCGAGTCCGTCGCGTTATTGGTCGACCCCGACGCGCCGGCACCCGACGATGGCGTGCCTGACGATCTGATGTGGTGAATACCAGCGTCGCGCGCACAGGCACCTTTTCGGCCCGGAAGATTTCTACCGCCCAGGCTCCTGGGGCGCCAGTGACGGGTTGAGCCAGCCCTGCTTCGGCGCGAAGCGCGGGCCGTGGGTTTGCGCGAGCGTTTCCAGTTTTTCGCGCAGGCTGCCAGCGCCGACCGCGCGGATGTACTGGATCGGGCCGCCGCGGAAGGGGGCAAAGCCGGTACCAAAAATCACGCCGGCATCGAGCAGATCGGCATCCTCGACCACGCCGTCGTGCAGGCAGGCGACGGCTTCGTTGAGCATCGGCAGGATCAGGCGATCTTCAAGATCAGCCGGTGCGTGGTAACCCGGGTCGATCTTCGGCTTTTGCGGCTTGCCTTCCAGCCAGGTGTAAAAACCCTGGCCATCCTTCTTGCCGCGCTTGCCACCTTCAACCTTGTCGGCGATGCCGTCGGGCAGTTCCAGTTTCAGGAATGGTCCGAGTTCCTTGCCGACGGACTGGGCGACGTCGAGACCGACGGTATCGGCCAATTCGATCGGCCCCATCGGCATGCCGAAACGCTTCGCGGCGCGGTCGATCACCGGATCGGGGATGCCTTCGGCGTGGCAGCGGATCGCTTCCAGCATGTAGGGAACGAGGATGCGGTTGACCAGGAAACCTGGCGTGCCCTTGACCGGCACCGGCAACTTTCCGATCGCCTTCACCCATGCCAGCGCGCGCTTGACGCTGGCTTCCTCAAGCTGGTCGTGGCACACCACTTCGACCAGCGGCATCTGCGCCACCGGATTGAAGAAGTGCAGACCGAGGAAGCGCTGCGGTTGCGTGAACGCGGTGCGCAACTCGTCCAGTGGGATCGACGAGGTGTTGGTGGCGATCAGCGCATCGGCCGGCATCGCCGGTTCCAGTACGCGATAGACGGCTTCCTTGGCTTCGGGGTTCTCGTAGATCGCCTCGATGGCCAATTGCGCGGTCGCCGCACCCGCACCCTCGACGTCGGCGGTGAGGCGTTTGGCCACGGGCTCGATGCGCTCGGGCGTCTTCAGCTTCTTCTCGAACAGCTTTCGCGCGCGCGCCATGGCCGGTTCGACGAACTTGATTTCGCGATCCTGCAGCGTGACCTCGAAGCCGCGCATCGCGCTCCATGCCGCGATGTCGCCGCCCATCACGCCGGCACCGACGACGTGCACGTGCTGGATGCCGTGCGGCGTGTCACCGGCGAGTGAACGCATGCGTTCGCGCAGGAAGAAGATGCGGATCAGGTTGCGCGCAGTGTCGCTCTTGGCGAGCTTCGCCACCGAAGCGGCTTCCAGCCGCAATCGCTGACGGATGTTGCCGCCGCCGCGCCGCCAGACCTCGATCAGCGCGAACGGGGCAGGGTAGTGCTTCGGCGAAGCTTTGGCGCCGGTCTGCTTGCGCATGATCGGCGCAAGGATCTGGCGCGCGAGCCAGGTGTTGGTGAGCCACGCCAGCGCGCGCTGGCCGAACGGGCGTGCCACTGGGTGCAAGGCCAGTTCATGTGCGACTTCGAGCAGCTTGTCGGGCGCAGCCAGGCGATCGACCAAGCCGTCACCGCGCGCGCGTTCGGCTGACAATGCGCGTCCGGTCAGCATCATCGCCAGTGCCTTCGGTGCGCCGATGAGGCGTGGCAGGCGCGCGCTGCCGCCCCAGCCCGGATGGATGCCGAGTTGCACCTCGGGCAGCCCGATTCGCGTTTCCGGGGCGCTGGCGGCGACGCGCATCCGGCACGCCAGTGCCAGCTCGGTGCCGCCGCCCACGCAGGGTCCGTGGAGCGCGGCGACGGTCGGCATGGGCAGCCGCGCGAAGTTCTGGAACACCTGCTGGCCATGTTCGATTTCGGCGCGTACCGTGCCGGCGCGCTCGTAACCTTCGAATTCCTTCAGGTCGGCGCCCACCGCAAAGCCGGACGCCTTGCCCGAATGGATCACGACCGCGCGCGGCCGTTCGATCACGATGCGTTCCAGCATCATGTCCAGTTCGTCCAACACCGCGCGCGAAAACGCGTTCACGCCGCTGCCGGCGCGATCGAGGGTCAGCACCAGCACCCCGTCGTCGCCCAGCGAACCTTGCCAATGCCTGAACCGCAATCCGTCGAACACGTACCGCTCCCGTTACCATCCAACCGGCATCATCGGCCGGCCGGCCGGCGCGGTCAACGACTTCCAAACGGGGCGTGCGCTACGCTTGAATCCGGCAGCATCCGGCCCAACCAATGAGCGAATACGTTGTGGAATTGCGAAATGGCGAAGTCGGGTGAACTTTCGCGCGGTGAGCGCGGTCGTACCGGGGTGCAGCTTGCATCCGGACTAACAGGGAGTGACGCCCGGATGGGCGATTTGGAAACCGATCGCGCATTGGTCGAGCGCGTGCGCAACGGCGACAACCGGGCCTTCGACCTGCTGGTTCGCAAGTACCAGCACAAGATCATCGGCCTGATCTCGCGGTATGTGCACGATTGGTCCGAGTGCGAGGATGTCGCGCAGGAGGCCTTCATCCGTGCCTACCGTGCCATCGGCAGCTTTCGCGGAGACAGCGCGTTCTACACCTGGCTGTACAAGATTGCCGTGAATACCGCCAAGAATCATCTCGTCGCCATGCGCCGCCGCCCGCCCGCCGACGACATCGACGCCGAAACCGCCGTGCAGTTCGATTCCGGTGCGCGCCTGCGTGACGATGCCACCCCCGAACACGAACTCGCGCGCCATCAGATTGAACAAACCGTATTTGCAACTGTCGAAAAGTTGCCCGAGGAATTGCGTGAGGCAATCACCCTGCGCGAAGTCGATGGACTGTCGTACGAGGAAATTGCCGAACGCATGGATTGCCCGATCGGCACGGTGCGTTCGCGCATCTTCCGGGCGCGCGAAGCGATCGACGAAAAGCTGCGCCCGCTGTTGTCCGATGATGCTGCTTGACGCATTGATGAAACCAGCCGCAAGAGGAAGCCTGTAATGGATCCGACCAGCCGCGAAGACCTTTCCGCCCTGATGGATGGCGAGTTGGCCGCCGAGCCGACCCGTTTCCTGTTGCGTCGCCTTGAGCACGATCCCGACTTGTCCGCGACCTGGTCGCGCTGGCATTTGATTCGTGCTTGCCTCGTATCAGACCCGGTACGGATGTCGGAACCCAGGGCGGACAGCAACTTCGCCTCCAGGGTTGCCGCATCCGTGGCCGCGGACCACGTTCCGCGGCAACAGCGCCGACATTGGGCACAGTACGTCGGTGGCGGCGCGCTCGCCGCGGGTGTTGCCGTGGCTGCGCTGATGTTGAATGTCCCGAATTCGTCGATTGACCGGCCCGCATCGGTGGCGCAGAGCCGGCCGGCCGCACAAAGTGCGCAGGCTCCGGCCACGCTGGCGGCGGTCGCGCCTGCGACGAACGCAGTCACGTCGCCGTGGATGTTGGCTCGCCAACCCACCGTGCTGGCCGCGCAACCCGCTGCAGCCAACGTGATTTACGGTACCGGTCTGATGCAGCCCGGTTACCTGCGTCGCGCCGCGTATGCCCAGGGCGTGTCGAACGTCGCAACGGCGCCGGGTTTCCAGCCTGACGTTGCCAACCAGCCGTTCTCGATCGTGCTCGTGCCAGCGCCAGCGTCCAGCACGGCGGCGACCAGGCACTGATCCCCCGCTGGCGGATGCCGTACGTCCTCGACGTATTCGGGCGGAGCGCGGCGAAATCATCCCGCTCCGCTTCCGAGCCTGCCCGCTGTGGTGGGCCGTGGCAGGCGCGTGCGCGCCGCCGACAAGCATTCTTGCGTACTTCGATAAGGAGACATCCATGTTGAATCGGGCGAAGCAATTCAGCGCCGTGTGCATCCTGTTGCTGTTTTCCGGAGCCGCATTGGCAGCCACGCCGACAGTGGCGCTGCCGGACTTCACCAGCATCGTGCAGAAATATGGACCGGCGGTGGTGAACGTGGTCGCGCACTACGACCACACCAGCGAGATGGGCGGCGACCACCCGGGCCAGCAGCAGATGCAACAGCCGCCACCGCAGATCCAGGAGCTGTTCCGGCATTTCTTCGGTACGCCCTTCGGCCCGCAGATGCAGCGCCCCGACCGTGGTGGTGAATCACTCGGCTCGGGCTTCATCATTTCTTCGGACGGTTACATCCTCACCAATCGGCACGTGGTCGCCAACGCCGATTCGGTGAAGGTGCACTTGCCGGACCATCGAACCTACACCGCGAAGGTCGTCGGCGAAGACAAGATTTACGACATTGCCTTGTTGAAAATCGATGCAACTGGACTGCCGACCGTTGCGATCGGCAACTCCAACGATCTCAAGCCCGGCCAGTGGGTGGTGGCAATCGGTTCGCCCTACGGGCTCGACCATTCCGTGAGCGCCGGCATCATCAGCTACGTCGGTCGCAGCCTCGGCCGGGACCAGTCGGACGTGCCGTTCATCCAGACTGACGTGCCGATCAACCGCGGCAACTCCGGCGGCCCGTTGTTCGACCTCGCCGGGCAGGTCATCGGCATCAACTCGCAGATCTTTTCGACCGACGGCGGCGCGATGGGCCTGTCGTTCTCGATCCCGATCGATCTGGCGATGAATGCGGCAAACCAGTTGAAGACCAAGGGCTATGTCAGCCGCGGGATGCTGGGAGTCGGCATCCAGAACGTCGATTCCGACATCGCCAAGTCGAAAGGCCTCAAGGACGCGCAGGGTGCCCTGGTCGCGCAGGTACAACCCGGCGGCCCCGCCGCCAAGGCCGGATTGAAGATCGGTGACGTGATCACCGGATTTGACGGACACAAGATTTTCGATTCTTCGCAGGTACCGCCGATGGTCGCGATGACCGCGCCGGGCACCGAGGCCACCGTTGACATCATCCGCAACGGCAAGCCGATGACGGTGAAGGCGAAGATTGGCGAGATGCCGCGCAATGGGCTGAGCACCGAGTTCCTCGCTGGCGCGCCGGCAACGAGTGGCAGCAATTTGCTCGGCCTCAGCGTGCAGGACATCACGCCGCAGATCCGCCAGCAGCTTGGCTATCAGGGCAAGGGTGGCGTCGTGGTCACGGACGTCGAGGGCGCCGCAGCAAGGGCTGGCCTGTCGCCCGGTGACATCATCCTGCGGGTTGGCAACAGCCCGGTGGACAGCGTGGCCGAGTTCCAGCGCGAAACCGCCAACGTGAAACCCGGCAGCACCGTGCTGGTACTGGTGTCGAGGCAGGGCCAGAACACCTTCGTAACGATCAGCCCGCCGGCAAAGTAGTCGGCAGCTTCAAACCGAAAGGGCCTGCCGATGCGGCAGGCCCTTTTCTCGGGCACCTGGGGCGTGCGCGTGGCGGCGGTATCATGCAAGCCTGTGTCCGCACCCGTTGCGCAAATGAAACTGTATTCGCTCGAAGGCAATACCCAGAAACTCGATGGCGGGGCGATGTTTGGCAATGCCCCGAAGGCGATGTGGCAGAAGTGGATCACGCCCGACGACCGGAACTGCATTCCACTCGCCTGCCGCTGCCTGCTGGCCACCGGCCTCGATGGCCGCAACGTGCTGTTCGAGACCGGCATCGGGGCGTTCTTCGAGCCGAAGTTGCGCGAGCGCTACGGGGTGGTCGAAGACCGCCACGTGCTGCTGGAGTCGCTGGCAAAAGTTGGCCTGAAGCACGAGGACATCGACGTGGTGGTGCTCTCGCACCTGCATTTCGATCATGTGGGCGGCTTGCTGGCGGCGTGGGAGCCGCAGGCTGAGCAGCCCCCATCCGGCCCTGCGGGCCACCTTCCCCCGCGCGCAGGGGAAGGGAAAAAGTTATTGTTCCCGCATGCAAAGTATCTCGTGAGTGCCGGACATTGGGCGCGCGCCGTGCATCCGCATCCGCGCGACCGGGCCTCGTTCATTCCGGAGGTACCGGCGTTGCTGGAAGCCAGCGGGCGGCTGGAGAAAGTGGATGGCGAGCATTCGCGTACGCTCGGAAAATCCGTGCGTTTCCATTATTCGCAGGGACACACGCCGGGATTGATGCTGTCGGAAATCGTCGGCCCGCACGGCAAGGACGGCGTGGTGTATTGCGCCGACCTCATTCCCGGGACGCCGTGGGTGCACCTGCCGGTGACGATGGGTTACGACCGCGCCCCGGAAATGTTGATCGACGAGAAGCGGGACTTCCTCGACGACAAGCTCGCGCGCGGCGTGCGCCTGTTCTTCACCCACGATCATGCGACCGCGATGGCGACACCGCGACGTGACGAGCGTGGACGCTACGGCGTCGTCGATGGGCAGGCGCATTTCACCGGAACTTCGTTGTAAGCTCGGCGCGTGAATCCTCGTCTCGCAGCACTGACCAGCAGCCCTTCGCGCAATCGCTTCCTGCTCGGCATCGTGCTGTTGCTGCTCGGGCTCGGGCTGCTGTGGACGACCGAGCACACTGACCGGCTGCGGGCGATGGGCGAGGATGCGCTGGGTGGTTTCGTGCTGACCGGCAGCGCCGCCAGGCCCGGCCCCGCGAGCAACGGACACCTGGTGCTGGCGGTCGGTGCGCCGGTGCTCGCCGCGCCTGCGAGTGACGAGCAATTCGGCGTGACCGCGATGGCGCCAGCACTGGTGCGCAAGGTCGAGATGTTCCAGTGGAAGGAAGTCCACGTCGGCGGCGGGCACAATTACGAGTTGAACTGGTACGACCATCCGATCGATTCCACGCAGTTCATTGACCCGGCGGGACACGGCAACCCCGGCGCATTTCCGGTCAGCGCAGCCCGTTTCGATTCCGCCGGTGTGACCGTGGCCGGCTTCAAGCTCGACACCGCGCTGGTACACATGATTCCCGGCGCCGAGCCATTCGAGCCGGCACTCGATCACGTGCCTGCCAACATGGCCGCGACCTTCCAGGCGCACGATGGAGCGCTGATCAGCAGTGACAACGCTGCGCGTCCGCAAGTCGGCGACCTGCGGATCAGTTGGCTGAAGGTGGCCCCGGCCCACCTGACGGTGTTTGCGCGCGACGATCACGGCACCCTTGTGCCCACCAATGATCCTGCCGGCGATCCGATTGCGCAGGTGTTGATCGGACGCCAGACGCTTACCGACGTCTTGACCGACGCACCGCAGCCGCCGCACTTCAAATGGGTGCGCCGGATCCTGTCTGTCCTGCTCGCCTGGGCCGGCGTGGCGCTGTTGCTTTCACACCGGGATCGCCACGATCGCTATCTCGCGCTGGCAGTCGCGGTCGTGCCTTTGGCGGTACTGGCGGTGGTGAATTGGTGGGGCGTGCGCATGCCGGCTGCAATCGCCCTGGTATTCATCGCGATCGCGGCGGCGGCGATCGCCAACTGGCGTTGGCACCTGCCTGCCGGGAAGGAGTGAGTCATGTACATCGCAGGGCTCTACATCGCGCTGAACGTATTGCTGGTGTTGGCGTTGGCGATCCGGGTGATCTGGTTGCGCAACACGCGTCGCGTGGGGCTGGGCAGCGGCGGCGACGACACGCTGGCGCGCGCGATCCGGGTGCACGGCAATGCGGTTGAATACGTGCCGCTCGCGCTGTTGATGCTGGTGGTGTTGGCGTTCGAACAGTTCCAGCCGCTTTGGTTGCACGTGTTCGGGATCTGGCTGTTGGCGGCGCGGATCATCCATGCGTCCGGGCTGTCATTCCATTCTGGGCGCTCGTTCGGGCGGATGGTTGGTGCGGGCCTGACCCTGCTGGTGATGATCGCGATGGCGGTTGCGCTGATCGTTTGCTTCGTCGCGCTTTGACACGCGTCGGGCGCGCGGGTGGCGCGGCCCTACAGCTCCAGCCCCGCCATGCCCAGCGTGTTGTAACCGGCGTCGACGTAGGTCACCTCTCCGGTGATGCCCGAAGCGAGATCCGAGCACAGGAACGCGGCGGCGTTGCCGACTTCCTCGATGGTGACGCTGCGGCGCAACGGTGCGACGTGTTCGACGTGGTCCAGCATCTTGCGGAAGCCGGCGATGCCGGCGGCGGCGAGGGTCTTGATCGGACCGGCAGAGATGGCGTTGACGCGGGTGCCTTCCGGGCCGAGGTTGTAGGCGAGATAGCGCACGTTGGCTTCGAGACTGGCCTTGGCCAATCCCATCACGTTGTACGACGCCAGCGCCCGCTCGGCGCCGAGGTAGGTCATGGTGAGGACCGCGCCATTGCGGCCTTTCATCATTGGCCGCGCGGCCTTGGCCAGCGCAGCGAGGCTGTAGCTGGAAATGTCATGCGCGATCCGGAAGTTTTCGCGGCTGAGGCCATCGAGGTAATCGCCAGCCAGCGCCTCGCGCGGGGCGAAACCGATCGAGTGGATCAGGATATCCAATCCATCCCAGCGCTTGCCGAGGTTTGCAAACAAGCCTTCGATGTCGCTGTCGCGGCTGACGTCGCAGGGCAACACGATGTCGGTTCCGAGTTGGGTGGCCGCATCGTCGACACGATTGCGCAACTTTTCGTCGACGTAGGTCAGCGCGAGCTCGGCGCCTTCCCGGCGCATGGCCTGGGCGATGCCCCACGCGATCGAACGGTTGCTGAGGATGCCGGTGACGAGTGCGCGCTTGCCTTCGAGGAAACCCATGTCCGCTGTGCTCCGTATCGGATTGACGTCAAGGTCGCCATTGTACGCGACCGGCAGCGTCACCCTCAGCCCTGCACGCGCAATTCTTCCCCGGGGCGGATGCCGGTGTCGTCGAGGTGGTTCCAGCGCTGCAAGTCCTTGACGCTGACGTGGTAGCGGTGGCTGATCGACCAGAGCGTGTCCCCCGCACGGACGCGATAGTGGCTCGCGGGTGCTGCCGCCGGTGACGGCGTGGCATCGTCGTTGGGCGGAGGCGCGGGCTCGGCTGGCAGCGGCAACGCGTTGCGCGCGGTGGAATCAGGCTCGGGCGTCGTAACCTGTGCCACCGATTCCGAGGTGTTGACCGTCAGGGCCGCGACCAGTGCCTGGGCCGCCGCCGCCGGCAGCAACAGGCGGCGCGGACTGTCGGCCGGAATGTGGCGGCCGAGGTACCCCGGGTTCAGTGCGCGCAAGCTGGTTTCCGTGATCTCGGCCATGTCGGCGGCGGCGGCGATGCGGGTGCCGGGCGGGACCTGCACCGCAACAAGTTCGTGGCCGGGAGCCGGTTTGGGCAAGGTCACGTGGAATTGCGCCGGGTCCTTGATGACGCACGCAAGCGCCATGAGCTTGGCGAGGTGTCTTCGGGCACCTTCGCTGATCGGAATGTCTGGGATTGCATCGCCGCCCAGCTCCGGGTGGTGGCGCAGCGCCTGCGTCACCGCATAGGGCCCGGCGTTGTACGCCATGTCGACGATGCGCCAATCCTTGAACTGATCGTGCAGGTTGGTAAGCATCTTGATCGCGGCTTCCGTTGACGCGACCGGATCGCGGCGCCCGTCGTAATGGCGGGTCACGCGTAGGCCAAGCAGGCGGGCCGTGCGCGGCATCAGCTGCCACATGCCGGCGGCGTTGCCGCGGTGGCTGCGTTCGGCAGGGTCGTAGCCGCTCTCGAGCATCGGCAGCATCACGAAGTCATCGGGGATGCCTGCCGCCTGCAGTTGTGTTTGCACGTAGGCCATCAACGGCTGGGATTGCTGCAACAAGCGCTCGAAGGATTGTGGGTGGCGGGTGAACATCGCGACCTTGGCGTTGATCAAGGGCGCGTCGGCGCAGTCGTGCAGCACGAACCCGGCGCGCATGCTCGCCCAGAAATCCTGTGGCGCCGGCGCCGACCCGGGCGACATCGGCGTGACCGGCGCCACCTCGGGCAGCGCGGTCACCACAGCCGCGCGTGGCGGCGGTTTTGCGGGTTGCATGGCGCAGGCACCAAGCAATGTGCCGAGCACAAGCACGAGGCCGAGGCCGATGCCGGTCGCGCGGCGATCATTCATGCGCGAAAGTTGTCCTTCGCCGTGCGCAGGGCCGCGAAGCGGTCCACGCGGCCGCGGCCATGGCCCGCTGGTACGGACCACGGAATCCGTGCGTCGGGAATTTCGTCCACGCGCAGGAAGGGATTGGCCGCGCATTCGTCGGCGAGTTGTGCGGGGAGCGTGGGTTCGCCGCGCGCGCGTTGTGCACGGGCGTTGGCGGCGCGCGCCAGCAAGGCGTCGTTGTCCGGTTCCACCGTCAGCGCGAAAGCGGCGTTCGCCACGGTGTACTCGTGCCCGCAACAGACCTGGGTGTTGCCCGGCAGAGCCGCCAGCCGGTCCAGCGAGGCCAGCATCTGGGCGGGCGTGCCTTCGAACAGGCGGCCGCACCCGAGGCTGAAAAGGGTGTCGCCGCAAAACAGCAGGCCTTCGCCGTAGTAGGCGATGTGGCTGCGCGTGTGGCCGTGCACCTCAAGCACCTCGAAGTGCGCCGCCGGCGAATCGATCTGCATGGTGTCGCCGTGCGCCACGCGGCGGTGGGCAAGGGCGATGCGTTCGTCGTGCGGAGCGAAGATCGCGGCTTCGGGAAAGCGGGTGGCGAGTTCGGCCACGCCACCGATATGGTCGGCGTGGTGGTGGGTCAGCAGCATCGCGGAAAGTGTGAGGCCGTCGCGATCCAGCGCTTCCAGCGCCGGCTGCGCTTCACCCGGATCGACCAACAGCGCCGTGCGGGAACCGGCGTCGGCCAGTATCCAGATGTAGTTGTCGTGGAGTGCTGGCACGGCGCGCAAGGACGGCATCGCGGATCGGGTCCCCCCAAAAGTGGAAAACCCTATCAGCGGGCCGCACCGGGTTCGTTAGACCGGGGTTAAATCGGGTCGGTGCTTATCGTCGGTTGGGGATTCAGTCACAATGCGTGCCTGCCCGGATTGCGACGACAACCTGCGAACGTGCCCATCACCAACCCCATGCCCCCGTCCGATGCAGCCGCACGTGCCCGTGCGGCCTTGCGAGAGGACGCCGCGGCCGCGTGCGCGGCCAGTCTCGCGCACGTCGCGGGTACGCACGCGCTGTTGCTGGATGAAGCCGGCGCCCAGGCACCGGTTTTGCCGGGCGTCGCGCGCTGGACGGTGCTGCACCCCGCGCCGGGTGGTTCAGGCTGGCAGGGTCCCTTGCGGGCCGAGTCCGACGCGTTGCCGTTTGGTGACGACTCGTTCTGCGCGGTGCTGGTGCGATTTGCCGGCGCGGTGGGCGTCCTTCCGGAAACGGTCGCCGGCGAGTTGTCGCGCGTGCTGGCGCCGCATGGCGTGTTGCTGGTGGTCGACATGCATACCGGTTCGCTGTGGCCGGGTGACGGCATGTCGCCACGGCGTTGGGAACGCGCCTTGCGCGCTGCCGATCTCGATGTCGCGCCGGCCGTGCGCTGCGGATCGCCCTGGCCACGCGCGCGCGGTGCCGAGGGCTTGCCGCGTTGGCTGGTGCGCGGACTGGGCGGTGCCTACGTGATCGCGGCGCACCGGTGCAGTTCGGCGGTGATTCCGTTGCGCAAGGCAGCGGAGCGGCGGCGCAAGCTGGAACACGGTGCGTTCGTGCCCGGCGCACGGCGGCAGTGCGCATGACGGTGCCCGACACGGTCGAAATATTCACGGACGGCGCTTGCCTCGGCAATCCCGGGCCGGGCGGCTGGGCCGCGCTGCTGCGTTGGCGCGGCATCGACAAGCTGCTGTCCGGTGGCGAAGACGCGACCACCAACAACCGCATGGAACTGATGGCGGCAATCGTGGCACTGGAGTCACTGAAGCGCGACTGCGACGTGCGCCTGACCACCGACTCGCAGTATGTTCGCCAAGGGATCGAAAAGTGGGTGGCAAAGTGGCGCGCCAACGGTTGGCGCACCGCGGACAAGCAGCCCGTGAAGAACCAGGATTTGTGGCAGCGCCTTGCCGCGGCGGCGGCGCGGCATCGGGTGAGCTGGGCGTGGGTGCGCGGGCATTCCGGGCATCCGGAGAATGAACGGGTAGACAGCGCCGCACGCGCCGAAGCCAGTGCACGCAAGGGAGCGGATTGATGTCGCGCAAGGTGGTGCTGGATACCGAAACCACGGGCCTTGAGGCCGCGCGGGGGCATCGCGTCATCGAAATCGGTTGCATCGAACTGATCGATCGCCGGCCCAGCGGGCGCAGCTTCCAGCGCTATCTCAATCCCGGGCGCGCGAACGACGCCGGCGCGGTGGCGGTGCACGGCATCACCGATGAATTCCTGCGCGACAAGCCGCGTTTTGCGGAGATCGCAGAGGAGTTCGTGGCCTTCATCGACGGCGCGGAGTTGTTGATCCACAACGCCGCGTTCGACGTGACCTTCCTCGATGCCGAATTGCAACTGGCCGATGCGCGCTACGGTTGCGTGCGCGACCATGCCAGCGTCGTCGACACCCTGGCGCTGGCGCGCGAGAAGTATCCGGGCCAGAAGAACACGCTGGATGCCTTGTGCAAGCGGCTCGGCATCGACAACAGCCACCGCGAGGTGCACGGCGCACTGCTCGATGCGCACCTGCTTGCCGAGGTGTGGTTGGCGATGACGGCCGGGCAGGGGGCATTGTCGTTGGCGAGCAATGCCGGTGCGGGAGCGCCCGCGCAGACCGCTGACGGTATCACACGGGTCGACCTGCCGCGGCCGCGGGTGCTACGGGCCAGCGGGACTGAATTGGCTGCCCACGAGGCTCGCCTCGCGGCGCTCGACAAGGCTTGTGCCGGCGCCAGCGTGTGGCGCAGATCCGTGCACGATAGTTGAACGTGGTCAGACGATCCGCAACAGCAACACGGTGATGTTGTCGCGGCCACCCGCCGCCAGCGCGGCCAGCACGAGGTGGTCAACGCATTCCTGCGCCGCCAGCCCGGTGCGCGCGAGCACGCCGGCGATCGCGGGCTCACCGATGGCTTCGATCAAGCCGCCGCTGCACATCAGGAATTGCATCCCGCGTTCCACCGTTCCCGCCACGGGTTCGGCGCAAAGGTCGCCGGAAGGAGTGATGCCGAGCGCCTGGGTTGCGCGGTTGCGTCGGGGCACGCGCGCATCCTCACCTTCGGCTTCCGCGCGTTGCGGTTCGCCATCGTCGATGGGCGTCAATTGTGCCTGATGCCAAAGCAGGATCCGGCTGTCGCCAACGCGATGGGCGTGGAATCCGGTGTGGTCGACTTGCAACACGGCGAGCGTGGTGCCCATTGGCGGCAGGCCGGTGGCTTGCCGGGCCTGCCCGGCGATGACCTTGCCTACCGCACGGATCGCGGCATCGAGGTCGTGTCCGGCGCGCGCGGCGTCCACCACTGCATCGCGGGCGATGGCGGCGGCGACCTCGCCGCGGCCGTGCCCACCCATGCCGTCGGCGACCAGGAACAGGCCGGCCTCGGCGTCGGCCCAATAGGTGTCTTCGTTGTGCTCACGCCGCAAACCGGCGTGGCTGGCATGCCCGAATTCGATCATGGGGAACGGAAATGGTGCGGGTACGTCGGTGCAGGCACCGGCGGTGGCGGCAGGCTCAAGCCCGGTTGCCGTCCGAGTCGTCGGACGAGGCAAACACGTTCAGTTCGCGCATCAGGCGCAACAGCAGGCGGTGCAGCTGGTCACTTTCGGCAGCCGCACGGTCGTTGCGGGTCTCGTGATAGACCAGCGCCAGCCACAGGGCAATGCCGCGCATGCGCACCTGCACGTTCTCGGAGCGACTGCGATCAAAGCCGACGTCCAGACCACCAGTCGTGACTTCGCCTTCGGTCTGCGATCCATACGTGGCCAGATCCGCCTGCTCGGCGCTCGCGCATTCGCGCTGGATCAGCTCGGCCAACTGCGTGCGGTAGGAGCGGGGAAGCTCAAGGCTGCGTTGTTCGATTTCGCCGAATTGCCGGCGCAGGCGTGCCGTCCGGCTCATGCTCGTTACGCGCGAGACGAAACGCCGGAGGTAATGGGTTTCCCCCGATTTCTGACGCTGCATGATCAACGGCAAAGTCCTCACACTTCCTCGCTTGTCCCCCTCGCGTCTCGCGATTGTGCCCTGAATCGGCCTTGCCGACAATCACGGGCGTCCCAGTTTCTGGCCGACGCGTACGTCCTGTTCAGGTACGAGCGGCGGGTCGAGGCTGCCCGCCGGGAACAGCACGATCACCGTGGAGCCCATCTCGAAGCGCCCCATTTCCGCGCCCTGGGCCAGTTTGATGCCGCGCGCACGCCAGTCGCGCCGGTTGATCGCGCGCGCGTATGGCGGAATTTCGGGACCATTCCAGACCGTCGTGACGCCTGAAACCAGCATCGCGCCCACCATCGCGACCACGAACGGGCCGTGCTCGCCGCGGAAGTGGCAGACCAATCGTTCGTTGCGGGCAAACAGGCGCGGGATTTCCGCGACCGGGGTGGGGGCGACGCTGAACAGGCGCCCCGGCACGTGCACGGTTTCGACGAGTTCGCCGGCCAGCGGCATGTGCACGCGGTGGTAATCGCGCGGCGACAGGTAGATCGTCGCGAAGATTCCGTCGTGGTATGCCGCTGCGGCCGCTTCGTCACCCAGCAATTCGGCGACGGAATAAGTGCGCCCCTTGGCTTGCAGGATGCGGCCGTCCGCGATCCGGCCGATCTGGCTGATGCGGCCATCGGCCGGGCAGGCGATGGCTCCGGTAGCGCCTTCGAGCGGACGCGTACCCTCGCGCAACGCGCGGGTGAAGAAGGCGTTGAAGCTCGGGTAGGCGCGCGGATCCGGTTGCGCGGCCTCGCGCATGTCGACCCGGTACGCGCGCACCACGCGCCCGATCAGGAAATCCTTCCACGGACGCCAGGTCCATCGTGTGGCGGCGCGCACGATGCGGCTCAGGGTCTTCTGGGGGACGATGTGCTGGATCAGCGTGGAGGCATGCATCACCAAAGTGTAGTCGACGAGGAGCGGCGTACCGCACCCCTCTATACTGCGCGGCCCGACGGGAGGCATCGCATGCAAGAGCTCGCCACCATCATCGACCTGATCCGTTACGCGGCGAGCCGCTTCAATGCGGCCGGGTTGACCTTCGGCCACAGCCATGACAACGCGATCGACGAGGCCAGCCATCTGGTCCTGTCGAGCCTGCACTTGCCGCCGGATCTTCCGCCTGCCTACGGCAGCGCGCGCCTGACCGCCGGCGAGAAGGCCGGGGTGCTGGCGCTGGTCGAGCGCCGCATCCAGACGCGCGAGCCGGTGGCCTACCTTGTCGGCGAGGCGTGGTTCGCGGGCATGCCGTTCAAGTCCGACCCGCGCGCGCTGGTGCCGCGTTCGCCAATCGCCGAACTGATCGAGGAAGGTTTTTCGCCATGGCTGGATGGGCGCGAAATCGAACGCGCGCTGGACCTGTGCACCGGGTCCGGCTGCATCGGCATCGCCATGGCCGCGTACAACCCGCGTTGGCAGGTGGACATCGCCGACATCAGCAACGATGCGCTGGCGCTGGCGGGCGAGAACATCCAACGCCATCAGCTGGGTGGGCAAGTGCGCGCGCTGCGCTCGGACCTTTTTGCGGGGCTCGCCGGCGAGTGCTACGACCTGATCGTGTCCAATCCGCCTTATGTCACCGATGCCGAATACGCTGCCTTGCCGGGGGAATACACGCACGAGCCGAAATTGGGCCTGACCGCCGGCAGCGACGGCCTCGACATCGCGCTGCGCATTCTGCGCGATGCACCGGAGCACCTGGGCGAGGACGGTTTGTTGATCGTCGAGGTCGGCGAATCCGAGCGTGCGCTGGCCGCCTTGTTGCCCGATGTGCCGTTCGTGTGGATCGAGTTCAAGGTCGGGCAGATGGGCGTGTTTGCGTTGCAGCGCAGTGATCTCGTCGAACACGCAAGGGCCATCCGCGAGGCGATGGCAAATCGCCAGCGACACTGAGCCATGCAGATCGTCACCGCGAAATTGCGCATCGATGACTTGCGGCCGGACGACGCGCCGGCCTTGTTCGTCTATCGCAGCGATCCGGAAGTCGCGCGCTACCAGGGTTGGAAGCCGGTTGCACTGGCTGAGGCAAGGCGCTTCATCGAAACCCAGCTGGACGTCGCGCCGGACACGACGGGCACGTGGTGGCAGCGCGCGATCCGCCTGCGTGACAGCGGTGAATTGATCGGCGATCTCGGCCTGCACTTCGTGGATGCCGACACCGTTGAGCTCGGCATCAGCCTGGCACCCGCGCAGCAACACCATGGCTACGCACGCGACACGCTGGAGCTGGCGCTGGACTTCGTGTTCGGAGGCCTGCGCAAGCACCGCGTCATCGCCTCGGTCGATCCACGCAACGTTGCGTGCCTGGGCTTGATGGAAAGGGTGGGCATGCGACGCGAAGCGCATTTCCGTGCCAGCCTGCGCGATGGCGACGGCTGGGCCGACGACGTCGTGTTTGCGATGCTGGAAAGGGAGTGGCTCGCCCCCGAAAACTCTGAATAGCCTGCTGCGCTACTGGCGACGTCCATGTGGCCAGCCCTGCGGGCCGCCTGACGGCGTTCAAATCGGCAGTCCTGCTGGTTTAGTCGGCGTCCCGCAATCTGCCTTCGCTCGCGACGGTTCTTCAGAGGTTCCGAACCTGTCCCAATTTGTTACGCTCTTCCCATTCCTGAGTTCCAAACCCCGATCTGCCATGTCCAGCAACACCTTCGGCAAGCTGCTCAGCGTCACCACCTTCGGTGAGTCGCACGGACCGGCGATCGGCTGCGTGATCGACGGCTGTCCGCCCGGCATCGCGATTGCGCCGGAAGATTTCGTGCATGACCTTGCGCGCCGCGCCACCGGCAAGTCGCGCTATACCTCGCAGCGGCATGAGGCCGACGCGGTAGAGATCCTGTCAGGCGTGTACGAGGGCAAGACCACCGGCACGCCGGTCGCGCTGTTGATCCGCAATACCGACGCCCGTTCGAAGGACTACTCAGCGATCGCGGACACCTTCCGTCCGGGCCATGCCGACTACACCTACTGGCAAAAATACGGAATCCGCGATCCGCGCGGCGGCGGGCGTGCATCCGCGCGCGAAACAACGATGCGGGTCGCCGCGGCGGTGCTGGCCAAGCGCTGGCTCGCGGAAAAGTTCGGCATTGCGGTGCATGCCTGGCTGGCGCAACTGGATGACCTCGTTCCGGGCCTGCCTGCCGGCGCGCCGGTCGATTTCGACGTGGTCGAAGCCAATCCGTTCTTCTGGCCGGTCGCTGCCGAAGTGCCGCACTTGGAAGCGCGCATCGATGCCCTGCGCAAGGCCGGGGATTCCTGTGGCGCGCGCGTCAACGTCGTGGCGACGGGCGTCCCGCCGGGCTGGGGTGAGCCCGTCTACGGCAAGCTTGACGGCGAACTTGCGGCGGCCTTGATGTCGATCAACGCCGTCAAGGGTGTTGAAATCGGGGCCGGGTTCGGCTGCGTCACGCAGCACGGCGCCCGCGATCGTGACGAAATGCGTTTGGACGGTTTTACGTCCAACCATGCCGGCGGTATCCTTGGCGGGATCTCCAGCGGACAGGATGTCCTCGCCTCGATCGCGCTGAAGCCGACGTCCAGCGTCCCGACCCCCGGCCGCAGCGTGAACCTCGATGGCGAGGAAGTGGACGTGCGCACCACAGGCCGGCACGATCCCTGCGTGGGCATCCGCGCGGTCCCCATTGCCGAGGCGATGGTGGCTTTGGTGTTGATGGACCAGGCCCTGCGCCATCGCGCCCAATGCGGTGACGTGGTTGACGTGCAGCCGCGGATCGCTTGATTTCGAAGCGCATGTGCCACGGATTTGCAGGCATGCGCACGGGCAGGACAAAGCTTCTTCTGGATCCGTGTTGATCCGTGCAGATCCGTGGTAAAGAAAATTATTCCGGGAATCCAATGAGCAACAAAGAGCGTTACAACGTCGCGATCGTCGGCGCCACCGGTGCGGTGGGCGAGGCCCTGTTGTCCATTCTCGAGCAACGCGAGTTCCCGGTGGCCGAGCTGGTGGTGCTGGCCAGCGAGCGCTCGGCCGGCGAGAAGCTGAAATTTGCCGGCAAGCAGGTGACGGTGCGGGAACTTGCGAAGTTCGACTTCGCCAATATCGACATCGCGTTCTTCTCGGCCGGTGGCGCGGTCAGCCGCGAGCACGCACCGCGCGCCGCGGCGGCGGGCGCGGTGGTGATCGACAACACCTCCGAGTTCCGTTACGTCGCTGACATTCCGCTGGTCGTCAGCGAGGTGAATCCGCACGCTATCGCCGAATACACCAATCACAACATCATCGCCAATCCGAACTGCTCGACCATGCAACTGCTGGTCGCCTTGGCGCCGATCCACCATGCCGCCGGGATCGAACGCATCAACGTCGCGACCTACCAGTCGGTCTCCGGGGCGGGGCGTTCGGGCATGGAAGAATTGGGCCACCAGACCGCCGACCTGTTGAACTTCCATTCGATCGAGCCGAAGAAGTTCCAGGCCCAGATTGCCTTCAACGTGATCCCGCAGATCGATGCTTTCCAGGACAACGGCTACACCCGGGAAGAAATGAAGATGGTGTGGGAGACCCGAAAGATCCTCGAAGACGAGGCAATCGCGGTGAACCCGACCTGCGTGCGCGTGCCGGTGTTCTACGGCCATTCCGAAGCGGTGCACATCGAGACCCGCGACAAGATCGACGTGGCCACGGTGCGCGAGCTGCTGGAATCGGCGCCCGGCGTGGTGGTGGTCGATGAGCGCAAGGCCGGCGGCTATCCGACCCCGGTCGGCCATGCCGCTGGCGAGGACGCCGTGTTTGTCGGCCGCATCCGCGAGGACATCTCGCACCCGAACGGGCTGGACCTGTGGGTGGTGTCCGACAATATCCGCAAGGGCGCCGCGCTGAACGCGGTGCAGGTCGCGGAGATCCTCATTCGCGAGTATCTTTAGCCCCGACAGGCATCCGGAGACCGGCTGATGGCGATGCGCAGAAACTTGCAGGGCTGGATTTTGCTGGGAGCGGTGCTGGCCGCACCCTTGGTGGCCAGCGGCGCGCCACCGCATGCGTCGCGGCATGGAACCAGCGTTGCCAAGGTGCAGGCACAGTTGCAGGACTTCAATGACAAGCTGGCGGCCGCGCATGCGCGCAACATGTCGCTGCAGTCGGAAGTGGCCGACCTGGAGAAGCAGAACGCCGCGCGCTCGCAGCAGTTGCAGCAGCGTGATGATCAGATCGCCGCCTTGCAGAAGCAATTGGCTGCGGCCGGCGTACCGGCTGCGGCAGCTTCGGCCGGGCAATGAGGCATGCAGCTGGCGAGACCGGCGTCCCGGCACGTCACTCGCGGGCTTGGTGATTGGTCAAATCTGCAATACTCTTGCGGCGCGTGGGGGCGCAACGGTTGTTCGCGTGACCCTTTGCGTCCGATTGCCAGCAGGGGTTTGACTCGATGAAGTCCACAGTCCGAATTGCATGCGTCGCGTTGGTGGCCCTGGTCGCGACCCCGGCCCTGGCACTCCAGCTTGGACAAATTCAGGTCAGGTCTGCATTGAACCAGCCGCTGGTGGCGGCGATTCCACTGCACCCGAAGTCGCTGACCGAACTTGAAGGCATGACGGTCAGCCTGGCGCCGGCTGCCGACTTCGCGCGCGCCGGACTGCAGTTGACGCCCGCCAGCCAGACGCTGCAGTTCCGCGTCGTCACCGACAACAATGGCCAGAAATCGATCCTGGTCACCAGCAGCCAGCCGATCACCGACCCCTATCTCGACTTCCTGGTGCAGGTGAACACGCGTGAGGGCAAGCAGGTCCGCGAATTCGTGGTGCTGCTGAACCCGGTCATTTCCGAGCCCGCGCCGATCATCGAAGCGGCGCCGACCGCGGCGCCGCCCGCCGCGACCGCGCAGCCGGCGCAGCTGCCGGCGGAATCGGCGTTTCCGGCGCCAGCGGCCACTCCCCCACCCGCACCTGCACCCGCACCACAGCCAGAAACGCAACCGGCGCCGCCACCCGTCGCGCAAGCTCCCGAACCGGCGCCGCAACCGGTCGCGCAACCGCAAGCACAACCGCAAGCACAACCGCATGCGCCGACGGATTCCGTGCACGTCGAGCGGGGCGACACCCTGTACCACATTGCCGCGCAGGCGACGGCCAATACCGGCGAGAGCATCAACCAGATGATGCTGGCCATGAAGGCCGCCAATCCGGACGCCTTCTTCAAGGACAACATCAACAACCTCAAGGCCGGCGCGATCCTGCGCATCCCCACGCGCGACGAAGTGGATGCACGCAGCGTGGCCGCGGCGACCGCCGAAGTGCGCCGCCAGATGGAAGCCTGGAGTGCGGCGAAGCCACAGGCGGCGACGGTGCTGGCTGGAAGCGCGGTGCAGGCGGCCGCAAAAAGCGAGGCGCAGTCGGGCGCTGCGGCGCCGGCATCCGATCACCTGTCGTTGGTGCCACCTTCGGGAGAGGGCGGCAGCGCCAACAGCCGTCCCGGGGTGGAAGGTGGCACGGGCAACGAAAGCATTGCCGGTTTGCGGCAGAAGCTGCAAAACGCCCGCAGCAGCCTGGTCAGCCTCAACCAGTCCAACTCGGATCTCGAGTCGCGCGTGCAGAGCCTCAAGGACATCGCCGACAAGAGCGACAAGTTGCTGAGCCTCAAGGACGCGACCATCGCCGAACTGCAACGCAAGCTGGCACAGGTGCAGGCAGGCAAGGCCGGCGCGGCGACCGCCGCGACCACCGCGCCGGCCACCGGCGCAAGTGTTGCCGCGGCCACGGCTACGTCGGCGGCCGCTGCTGCAGTTGGCGGCAGCGCAGCCGCCGCCAGTGCGTCCACGGTTGCCAAAGTGCCGGTTGCAGCCAAACCTGCCGCCAAATCCGCTGGCCAGCCGTGGTACATGCAGCCTCTGACCTGGATCGTCGCGGGCGTCGTGGTCGTGGTGCTGATCCTGCTCGGCTTGTTGCTGCGCAAGCGCAAGCCCGGTGATGCGGCGCGCGGACCGCTGCCGGATCCGGACGACATTGCGCCGGCCAGCGCCGATGCCGCCGCGCCGCGTACGCCGGATGAGCGCGTATTGCATGCACGGCTGGTGGAAAATCCCGGCGATCTCGACGCACACCTGCAGCTGTGCCGCCTGTACTACTCGCGCGCCGATGCGCCGCACTTCGTCGAAGAAGCCGAGGCGATGCGCGAAGAAATCACCGACCTTGGCTGCGTCGAGTGGCGCGAGGTGCTGGTGATGGGCAGCGCGCTGGCGCCACATCATCCGTTGTTTGCAGCCCACGCCGAACCTGCGGAGGATCCGTATGGTTTGGCCGCGTTGCGCCGCCCGGCGGCCGGCGTGGAACCCACGCCTGCCGCGGTTGACGACGATGCCACGATGGTGCGCCCGCAGGCTGCACCGGAGTACGACGCACCCAGCTTCGATGCGCCGGATTCGGCGGCGCCGGTCCCGCCGGCAGCACCTGTGCACAAGGCCCCCGACATGCCGCCGCCCGTGCCACCGCGCGGCGCTTCCAGTGAACCTGCCTTCAGCGATGACCCGGTCGACACCAAGCTCGACCTGGCGCGTGCCTACCTGGACATGGGCGACCCGGTTGGAGCACGCGCGATGCTCGAAGAGGTATTGGCAGAGGGCACGCAGACGCAGAAGGACGAAGCCAGAAAGTTGCTGGCCGAAGCCGGTGCGCCGGACTGACACGGTGCGATGCGCGTAGCGCTGGGCATCGAGTACGACGGCACCGGGTTTTTCGGCTGGCAGCGACTGTCACATGGTCCGAGCGTGCAGGCCGAAGTCGAGGCCGCGCTGTCGTTCGTGGCCGACCATCCCGTCGAGGTGACCTGCGCCGGACGTACCGACGCCGGCGTGCATGCGCGCTGCCAGGTGGTGCATTTCGACACCAGCGCCCAGCGCAGTGCGCGCGGCTGGGTCTTGGGCGCAACCACCCGCCTGCCGCGCAGCGTGGCGGTGCTGTGGTCGCAGGAAATGCCGGATGATTTCCACGCGCGTTTTTCCGCGCGTGCGCGGCGCTATTGCTACACCATCCTGAACCGGCCTGTGCGGCCCGCGCTGGATGCCCGCTTCCTCGCGTGGGAGCGGATGCCGCTGGATGCCGACGCGATGCATGCCGCGGCCCAGGTCTTGCGTGGCGAGCAGGATTTTTCTTCGTTCCGCGCGGTATCTTGCCAGGCACGGCATGCACGACGCTGCGTCAGCGAGATCAGTGTGCGCCGTGACGGCGACCACGTCGTGGTCGAGATCGAAGCCAACGCATTCCTGCACCACATGGTGCGCAACATCGTGGGGTCGCTGCTGGAAGTGGGTCGCGGCGAGCGGCCGAGTGCGTGGATCGCCGAGGTGCTGGCGGCACGTGACCGCAACGTCGCCGGCGTCACCGCGATGCCGGAGGGCCTGGTCTTCATCGGCCCGCGCTATCCGGCACAATGGAACCTGCCTATCGAAGTCACGCTGCCCGGATGATCCGAACCCGCGTCAAGATCTGCGGCATCACCCGCGTCGAAGACGCACTGCTTGCTTGCGAGCTGGGCGCCGATGCGATCGGCATGGTCATGACACCCTCCAGTCCACGTTGCGTTGCGCTCGAACGGGCACGCACGATTCGCGAAGCGTTGCCGGCATGCGTGGACGCAGTGGTGTTGAGCCACGGCCTGCCGGCGGATCAGGTTGGCCGGATCATCGGCATGCTGCGACCTGATCTGGTCCAGTTCCACGGTCTGGAAGATGCCGCATTTTGCGAGATTTTCGGCGTGCGCTATGTCAAGGCACTGGGCATGGCCGGCGATGCCGACGTGCGCGCGATCGCGGCCGAACATGTGCATGC
>DASSNC010000119.1:0-7223 GCA_035688305.1 Rhodanobacteraceae bacterium | reverse complement strand
TGCCTGTTCCGCCAGCACGCCGAGGAAGACCAGCAGCAGTCCGTATTGCGCGATCAGCGTGGCGAGCTGGGAAGTCATCGGTGGGATGTTCTCACGGACTACGAATTCGGGCGAACGCGACACCCATCAGGCCCGTCGTCGGTGGCCACGCGCACGCGTCGGCGCGTTCTGGAGCTTATCTGCGATGTTTCGGCGGCGTGGTCTGGCCTGTGGCAACCGTCTGTGGCGCCAGTTTCCGGGGCGGAACCTGTTCAGGGGCAGGTGGCTTGGCCCCGTGAAAGAGCAGCGCAGTCTGGATCCTTGAGTGATGCAAATGCCTATTGTGTAAAATAACGAATCGACCTGTCTAGCGCCGCGCCCGGAAGAACTCCCGCAACAGCTTGGCGGACTCTTCCGCCAGCAGACCGCCCTGCACCTCAATGCGATGATTGTGCAGATCGGACACGAGCGTATCGAACACGCTGCCGGCAGCGCCCGTCTTCGGGTCGGTGGCGCCAAACACGACCCGCGCAACACGCGCGTGAACCAAGGCCATCGCGCACATCGCGCAAGGTTCCAGCGTCACGTACAGGAATGCGCCCGGAAACCGGTGGTTGCCGAGACGTTGACCCGCATCGCGCAAGGCACCGATCTCGGCATGTGCGCTGGGGTCACTGAGGGCGATATTGCGGTTCCAGCCTTCACCGACGATTTCACCGTCGAGCACCAGCACCGCGCCGACCGGCACCTCTCCGTCAGCATCGCGGGCGTGTGCCGCCAACTCGAGCGCGCGATACATGCGGGCGCGATCATCGGGTGAAAACGACACCGGTGGGGATTCGTCAGGCATCTGGGGAAACGCAGGCTGGGTGCGCGATTGTAGCTTGCCATGAACGACCGCCATGGCTGAGGCGCACCCGCGGTCAGCGCGATGGGTACGCG
This sequence comes from Rhodanobacteraceae bacterium, assembly GCA_035688305.1. Classification (GTDB taxonomy): domain Bacteria; phylum Pseudomonadota; class Gammaproteobacteria; order Xanthomonadales; family Rhodanobacteraceae; genus 66-474. Next base: position 6,302 of record DASSNC010000119.1, on the reverse strand, counting down.
CGTGCCCTGCTTCGCCGCGCCGCGGCCAACCGCAACCACGGCGCGCAATGAAACACCGACATCAAGACATACATCGTGGTCATTCCGTCCAGCGACGACGCACCCATGCCGCTTCCTGCGATGGATGTCGCCAGCGCCATCGCGGCAAAGGTGGGCGCAGCTGCGAAATGCAGCCAGCGGGTTGCACGAAACGCCACGGGTTCCCGGACTCCCGTTGCGCACGGGGTTGGTGGGTTCGAATGATTGCCGGGCATGGGCGTCTCCCGTGTGCGTGACCGGATTCAACGTTCCTCGTACCTGTCGTGCAGCTTCCACCAGAAGTCCGATTCGTTGCGCCCGAGAGGAGCGCGATCAAGCCACTGGTACGCGCTCCACACACCATCGAGCCCGCGTGCGTAGGCGGAATAGCTGTGGTGCACGACGCCATCCTGCAGTGCGAACGCACTCATGCCGGGCATTTCGCGTGCCGCGGGTTCGGACGCGGCGTGCAACGGGCGGTAGTTGTATTCGGCCTGGCCGTCGCGCTGTTGCGTTTCGGTGAATGACACGTTGAAGTCGTAGTTGAAATCGGCGCCATTCGATGACGCCCACGGAAACGTCCAGCCCATGCGCTTCCTGAAGGCCTGCAGCTTCGCCAGCGGCGCGCGTGACACCGCCCACAGCATCACGTCGTGATGCGCGAGGTGGGTGACGATGCCGTTGAAACCGTCTGCGATCGCCGAGCAGGCGGGGCACCCTGTTTCGCTGTCGGGTCCGAGCATGAAATGATAGACGAGCAGTTGCGAACGTCCTCGAAACAGGTCCGCCAGCGACACATTGCCATCTTCGGTATCGAAGACATACGGCTTGGTGATCGGAACCCAGGGCAGTGCCTGCCGTTGCCGCGCGACTTCGTCACTGAGCCTTGTCAGCTCCTTTTCGGAATCCAGCAGCTGCAACCGCGCAGCGCGCCAGGCTTCGCGGGTTCCGGTGGAATGTCGGGTCGGTTGCGTGCTCATTGCGATTCTCCTTTGCCGGTTGGATGTTGGGCGTGGGATAGTTGTAGCGGCCTGGTGCGGAGGGCGTGAGTGACAAAGTTGTCGCGAATGGCAATGGGGGGCGGCCGGTGGATCCGCTGATTGTCGCCGCGGGTCGCGCGCTGTCTGCCGGCGATCCACTTGGGGCGCTGAAATACGTTGCGCTCCGCGAGGACGCCCCGGCACTCGCCCTGCGCGGTACGGCCATGGCCCAGCTGGGCGATTTCGAGCGCGCCCGTGCCCTGCTCCGTCGCGCGGCGCGGAGCTTCGAAGCCCGTGACGCCGCGGCACGCGCGCGCTGCGTGGTTGCGCTGGCGGAAATTGACCTGGCGACGCGTGAATTGCCAGGGGATTCGACCGCGCTGGGTGCGGCACGGGAAGTTTTGACAGCGCACGGTGACCACGGGAATGCGGCGCACGCGCAGTTCCTTGAAGCGCGTTACCTGTTGCTGGTTGGGCAACTGGTTGCAGCCGAGCATGCGCTTGCCCGGGTTGATCCGACTTCCCTGCCCGCGGCACTGCAGGCTGCGCACGCGCTGACCGTTGCAGGCATCGCGATCAGGCGGGTGCATGCGGCGGCGGCACACACGGCGCTGGAGCGTGCCCAGCAATGCGCACGCCAGTCGGGCGTGCCGGCATTGATGGCCGAGGTCGAAAGTGCATCACGCATGCTGAAGGCGCCGGCGGTACGGATGCTGGCGCGCGGCCAGACCCGTGTGCTGTTGCTGGCGGGAGTCGAAGCCCTGTTGGCGTCAGGGGCATTCATTGTCGACGCGTGTCGTTACGCCGTCCGCGCGGGCGACGTGCTGATTCCGCTGGCGACACGCCCGATCCTGTTTGCGCTGGCGCGTGAGCTGGCCGAGGCGTGGCCAGGTGATGTGCCACGGGAGGTGCTGGTGGCCCGCACTTTCCGTTTGAAGCATGCGGACGCAACCTTGCGTGCGCGCTTGCGCGTGGAAATCGGACGCTTGCGCAAGGCCCTGCGGGGGGTAGCGGACGTCGCGGCCACGCGCAGGGGATTTGCGCTGGCGCCACGCCCGCAGCGCGAAGTCGTGGTGTTGCTGCCGCCTGTCGAAGGCAAGCACGCGGCAGTGCGCGCGGTGCTGGCGGATGGCGAAGTGTGGTCAAGCTCGGCACTGGCGCTGGTCCTCGGGAGCAGCCGGCGCAACGTGCAGAGGGCGCTGGAGGCCTTGGCGGCAGAAGGCAAGGTCCAGGCGCTCGGTCGCGGGCGGGCGCGCCGCTGGTTGACGCCGCCGCTACCGGCGTTCACGACAACATTGTTGCTCCCTGCTCCATTCCCGGCCGACTAGGCTTGCATGATCATGTCGCGAGGGCACCCACCATGAAGCGTTCGCAGGCGGAAATTCTGCACGAGCTTGGGCCGTTTGACGGTGCCGAACACGTGCATGGCGTCACCTACGACGGCCACGACCTGTGGTTCGCCTCGGGCGCCAAGGTACGGGCGGTGGATCCGGTCACTGGGCAGCAGCGCCGCGCGCTCGATGTCGCGGCCACCGCAGGCACTGCGTTCGACGGTCGCCACCTGTATCAGATTGGCGGCGATCGTATCCGCAAGATCGATCCGGTGACGGGCGCGGTTTTGTCAGCCATTCCGGTTCCGAATCCCGGCGACAATTCGGGACTGACCTGGGCCGAAGGCTGCCTGTGGATCGGCGAATACCGCGGACGCAGGATCCATCAGCTCGATCCGGAAACGGGTGACGTACTCCGCACCATCGAGTCGCAACGCTTCGTCACCGGTGTCACGTGGCTGGACGGCGAGTTGTGGCACGCCACCTGGGAAGACGACCGCAGCGACCTGCGGCGCGTGGGTCCAGTTACCGGTGAGCTGTTGGAACAGGTCGAATTGCCGCTTGATACGCGCGTATCAGGCCTCGAGTCGAACGGTGCGGATCGCTTCTATTGCGGCGGCGGAAATAGCGGCAAGGTACGCGTGGTGCGCAGGCCGCGCACCTGAATCACTCCCACTCTATTGTAAACAAGACATTTTTATCTTTTATATTCAATGGCTTATTTTCCTGCTAATTGGTAATACCATGAAAAATACCATGCTCAGAAAAGGCTTAACAATATTTTGAAAAATTGCCTACTGAGCGCTGCCGCACAGCTCCATAGGCCGCTTTCCTGGCTTTGCTTCCAGATGTATGCTCTTCTGCTCCTGCAGCTAATGGATCACCGCAAACAGGTTACTCGCCTGGGGATTCCCTTTCGACCCGAGCATCCGTATGAGACTCATGCTCGATTATTATTATTATAGAAGCCCCCATGAATAAATCGCTCATCATTTTCGGCATCGTCAACATAACCTCGGACAGTTTCTCCGATGGAGGCCGGTATCTGGCGCCAGACGCAGCCATTGCGCAGGCGCGTAAGCTGATGGCCGAGGGGGCAGATGTGATCGACCTCGGTCCGGCATCCAGCAATCCCGACGCCGCGCCTGTTTCGTCCGACACAGAAATCGCGCGTATCGCGCCGGTGCTGGACGCGCTCAAGGCAGATGGCATTCCCGTCTCGCTCGACAGTTATCAACCCGCGACGCAAGCCTATGCCTTGTCGCGTGGTGTGGCCTATCTCAATGATATTCGCGGTTTTCCAGACGCTGCGTTCTATCCGCAATTGGCGAAATCATCTGCCAAACTCGTCGTTATGCATTCGGTGCAAGACGGGCAGGCAGATCGGCGCGAGGCACCCGCTGGCGACATCATGGATCACATTGCGGCGTTCTTTGACGCGCGCATCGCGGCGCTGACGGGTGCCGGTATCAAACGCAACCGCCTTGTCCTTGATCCCGGCATGGGGTTTTTTCTGGGGGCTGCTCCCGAAACCTCGCTCTCGGTGCTGGCGCGGTTCGATGAATTGCGGCTGCGCTTCGATTTGCCGGTGCTTCTGTCTGTTTCGCGCAAATCCTTTCTGCGCGCGCTCACAGGCCGTGGTCCGGGGGATGTCGGGGCCGCGACACTCGCTGCAGAGCTTGCCGCCGCCGCAGGTGGAGCTGACTTCATCCGCACACACGAGCCGCGCCCCTTGCGCGACGGGCTGGCGGTATTGGCGGCGCTGAAAGAAACCGCAAGAATTCGTTAACTGCACATTCGGGATATTTCTCTATATTCGCGGTTCAGCAGGCATGTCCCCTTTGAGGGCGACCCGACGACAGGATAATCGACCTTATGGTGCGCAAATATTTCGGCACAGACGGTATTCGTGGCAAAGCCAACGAAGGCGCGATGACGGCGGAAACCGCCTTGCGCGTCGGCATGGCGGCTGGCCGTGTCTTTCGTCGCGGTGACCACCGCCATCGTGTCGTGATCGGCAAGGATACGCGCCTGTCGGGCTATATGCTTGAACCCGCGCTCACAGCCGGTTTCACCTCGATGGGCATGGACGTATTCCTTTTTGGCCCGCTGCCGACAACGTATAGGAAGAATAAACGCCCTTTTCACCCAAGTCCAACAGCTTTGGACCGCAGTTGACTCTTTCGACACCCCTGCGATGCAACCCAATCCGGCTGACGGGGAGCCAGCAACGCTGAAAATTTACCCTCCTCTTTCCCACTAGCGGCTCCTTTTCCGACAACCAGCACGGCGGATCCCTGCCGCGGCGCTGTGAACGCAGCATTTTGATTGGTATCGTTGGCCTTCAGGCTCGTCAGTCAAACAGACCCAGGAGCAGCTCAGCCGGTGGCGCCCGGCTTTCGGGTAACGCCCTGGTCCCGCTGGTTTCGGCTTTGTGCTTCAGGTGATCAAGGATCTGCTTGATCACTATAGGGTCTTCAATGCAGGCGATGACTTTCATGGCGCCGCCGCAGCCGCTGCAGGTCTCGATGTCGATATTGAAAACACGCTTGAGCCGTTGCGCCCATGTCATCGACGCTCGCCGTTGTGCTGGTGTTGCCGGTTCATCAGCCACCCTGACCTTGTTGCCCCTGCCCCGTTTTGCCGGCGTGACCAACGCCCGGTGCCGACTGTTGGGTGCGAACACCCCGTGGAAGCGGGTTAGGTTGACTCTGGGCTTCGGTACCAGGGCGGCCAGCCTTGCAATGAAATCCAATGGTTCGAAAATGACGTGCGTGGTGCCGTCCCGGTACGGCGTCTTGAGCTGGTAGCGCACGTTGCCGCCTCGTGTTAACGACAGCCGCTTCTCGGATACCGCCGGGCGGCTGATGTACCGGCACAGCCGTTCGAGCTTCTTGCGTTCATCGGCCCTGGCCGCCACGCCGGCGTGCAGGCTGGACCCGGCTACCTTGCCAATCCCGTCACCGAACGGATCACCACTGGTCGGCAGAGTTTGCAAAGTGAACACCTTTCGCCCCGCCTGTGAACCGACAGCGATACGGTAAGTGATCGAGTGCCCCAGCAGGGGTGTCATCGGGTCGTCATCCACCGCATCCGAGGCCAGATAGCTGTTTTCGACATCCCGTTCCAGCAGGCCTTGCCGTTCCAGATAGCGACCCACCCGGTGGGCGATGGTGTGCGTCAGCTGGGTGAGCTCTGGGCTGGTCGGCGCCTTGACCCAGCGGAAACGCGCTGAGCCGTGGGATTGCTCGACATACACACCGTCGAGAAACAGCATGTGGAAGTGAACATTCAGATTGAGCGCCGATCCAAAACGCTGGATCAGGGTGACCGCGCCCGTCTTGGCCACTTGGTGGGTATGGCCCGCTTTCTTGACCAGGTGCGTGGCAATGACGCGGTAAACGATGCCCAGCACCCACCCCATGATCTCGGGCCGGCTGGCAAACAGGAAACGCAGCTGAAACGGGAAGCTCAACACCCACTGACGCATGGGTTGTTCAGGCAGTACTTCATCAACCAGCAAGGCGGCACTTTCGGCCATCCGCCGCGCCCCACAGCTCGGGCAGAAACCGCGACGCTTACAGCTGAAAGCGACCAGGTGCTCGGCGTGGCAAGACTCGCAGCGAACCCGTAGAAAGCCATGCTCCAGCCGCCCGCATTGGAGAAATTCTTCAAATTCCCGTTGCACATAGCCCGGCAATTCCTTTCCCTGCTCTGCCATAAGCGCAGCGAATGCCGGGTAATACTCGTCAACGATCTGATAGAGAAGGGTTTGCTCGGGTCGGTGGCTCTGGTAACGACCAGTATCCCGATCCCGGCTGGCCGTCCTGGCCGCCACATGAGGCATGTTCCGCGTCCTTGCAATACTGTGTTTACATACAGTCTATCGCTTAGCGGAAAGTTCTTTTACCCTCAGCCGAAATGCCTGCCGTTGCTAGACATTGCCAGCCAGTGCCCGTCACTCCCACTCGAT
>DASSNC010000116.1:0-10577 GCA_035688305.1 Rhodanobacteraceae bacterium | reverse complement strand
ACGCCAGCATCCGCCGTGCGGTCCCTTCCGTATCCAGCACCAGATCTTCGTATCGCACATCCAGCAGCGACTCGGGCGGCAATGCGGCGTGCCAATGCCGCATCTGCGTTGCATAACGCGCGTAATAGCGACCGAGGCTGCAAAGGTCGTAGGTGTAGGCAAGGTTGTCGCCATCGAACAGGTGCGTATAGCAAGACCAGCACACATCCATCGGATCGCGCTGCGCGTGGATGATGCGCGCCTGCGGCAGCATCAGGCGGATCGCGCCGGCATGCCGATAGTTGAGCGGAAGTTTGTTGACGATGTGGGTGGCTTCGGGCGCATGTCGCCACGCGCGTTGCATGTACGCATCACCCAGCTCAAGCCACGCAGCGCTCGAAAACCCGTGCGCCGCTTCCGGCCACCGCTCCGGCGCTCCGATGCGTTCGCTCAGCACCTCCCACAAGCCGGGAATTTCCCCAGCTCCATGCACACCCGGCAGGGTCGCCAGGATCTGTTCGATCAGGCTCGTACCCGAGCGTGGCATGCCCACCACGAACACCGGCACGCGATCGGCTGTTGCGGCCAGTGGTTGGGCGCGTGACAACAACTCCTGATCGAACACCGCGCACGTCCGCCGGAGCAAGCCATCCTCGTCCGATTCGTCCAGCAAGAACTGGCTGGCGCGGGCGCGATTGCCGTCCGCGTACGCGGCAAAGGCATCGTCGAAACGGCCTGTATCTGCGTACATCTTGCCAAGTGCAAAACCATGGCGAGCCTGCTGCAACGCAGGCAACTCGGCGATGCGTGACCGCAATGCCTGGCACTGCGCGATCATCGGGTCGTCGTGGCGGAAGTGCTGCAGCGTCGACAGCAGGTAGTACGCATCCACGCACACGGGATCGGTGCGGGCGGCGCGTTCGAACCAGTCGCGGGCTTCGTCGAGGCGAGATTGCGAACGCACGCAAACGCCAAGCCCCAGCATCGCCGGCACGCACTCCGGCTTGACCGCGAGCGCGCACCGGAAAGCCGCTTCCGCCTCGCCAAACCGGGCCTGCTTTTGCAATGCGCGAGCAAGTCCCAGCCATGCCGGCAGTTCGTCGGGATGGTCATCCAGCATGCGGCGAAAGTGCGGTGCGGCCTCCGCATGCCGGTCAAGTGCCGACAGCACGAAACCCAGGTTGGCATGCACGCGCGCCAACTCCGGATGCACCGCCAGCACGCCGCGATAAACGTCCACGGCTTGCGTCAGTTTCCCCGACTGCACCAGCCCCGCGGCCAACTCGAGCCGGGCTCGCAGGCCGGTATCCACCGCACCGCGCAGCGTGGTCGGATCGGATGGTTGGGTTTCGTGCATGGCGCCTCCAGCCAGGCCGGGAATCCTAGCGCAACCGTTTCCGTGCGCACGCGGTACGCCGACCCGTCGAAAAAAAGGCCCGGTCGCGAACGACCGGGCCCAAGTCTGCACTCGTACCGCCGATGGAGTCAGGCGATGCGGGTGTTCACCATGACACTCAGAACGTCATGCTCCAGTACGTGAGCTTGCCGTAATCGCCGTACCACGGATCGTAGTCGGTCACCTTGAGCTTCCAGGTGCCGTTGCCACTCACCGAGGAGGCGTCGACCGTCCACGTGCTGTTGATGTTGCCATCGTTGTTGTAGTCCGGGGACTGCAACGTCGCATAGGCACCATTCGGCGCGTACAGGTCGATCTCGAGGTCACCCGACCAGTTGTGGGTGATCTGCACGTTCACGGCGAGATCCGATGGCGCGTTACCGGGTTCGCCCGTGACGCTGATCTTGCTGGTTGCCGTGCCGTTGTCGCGGATCACGTAGTCGCGGCCATTGGAGAACGTCTTGCCCGACGGCGGCGGCGGCGGTGGCGGCGGCGGCGGTGGCGGCGGCGGCGGTGGCGGCGGCGGCGGTGGTGGCGGCGGCGGCGGCGGTGGCGGCGGCGGCGGTGGCGGCGGCGGGCTCGTGCCACCCGACCCGGCCACGTTCGCTACGAAGTTGGCGATGTTGATCGAACCGAAGCCGGTGGTGTAGTCCCATCCGGTCGCGGAGCTCTCGCCACCATTGCTGCCCGAGGTCACGTCGTGGAAGTCGGTCGAATAATGCGACGCGGCATCCTGATAGATCAGCGGTGCGGCAAATCCGAGGCTGGAGTTGGTGGCCAGTGTGCGCGCCCAGATGCCCACGAACAGCGGCGAGGACAAACTGGTGCCGCCGACCTGTTCGGTCGAGCCATGGACAATGATGATGGCGCCCGAATTGGGATCACCGTCGAAAGCAACATCAGGCAAGCCACGTGTGTTGTGGCCGGCGTTCTGGCCTACACCCTGCTGCCAACTTGGCATCGCTTCGAACGTCGAGGGGCTGCCGCCGCCCTTGTTCCAGGCGGTTTCATTCGCCCACGTCGTCGTGCCGGACGTGTACAGATCGGTGCCGCCTACGGCCACGACATACTGGGAATCGGCGGGCCAACTCGGCACGACGCCCCCGTTGCCGCATTCGTCGGCACCCGAGTCACCGGTGGAAATCGAGAAGGTCATGCCCTCTGCACTGGCGGCTTCGAACACGTTGTCGCCGGTCGCGGCGCCGTTGGTTTCGGTGCCGGTTTCACAACCGCCAATCGAAACGTTGACGATACGCACGACGTTGTCGGATTCGGCCTTGCTGAAATCGTCCACCAGGTCCTGGGTTGACAGCGAAGCGGTGTCGTACAGATACAGCGCCTTGACGCCACCGGAGACGCCGACGATGTCCTGGCTGTCCAGATCCCATTCGGCGTCGCCGCTGGTGCCCGAACCACCACCATCGACCGTGACCACGTTCATCGGGATGCTGGCGTAACCGTTCTGGCTAAGGAACGAGGCAAAGTCGGTCTTGACCTTGGTCATGCTGCCCTGCGTGATGATGCCCACGTTGACGGTGGAGCCCGTCGCGGTGCTGCCGGCGTTGTAGATCTGTGCAAAGTCGGTCGGATTGTGGCCCGTCTCGCTGCTGGCCATGGTGTGCGCCAGCACGTGGAAACGATGCACGTTCTGCAGGCCAAGGATTTCGTGCACGGTCCCCTTCAACGCGTTGGGAATGCGCGCTTCGGTCGAGTTGGCAAAAGCCATCCGGCCCTTGTGCGTGCGTACGTTCACCAGGTGGGTATGGAACGCCGACTGCACGGTCGAAACCGGCGCTTCGCCGGACACCAGCATGTTGTCGGACGAGACCTGCAGGTTGCGGAAACCCTGCTGGCGCATGAACGCCTTGACCTGGTTCACCTGGGCCCTGGTCGGACCGAACTTGGCCAGGAACTCGGCGTGACTCAGATTGGGGTGGTGCGGGTTGGCGACGAACGCGTCCAGCTCGGCCTTGTTACGCAGATTCAGCGACATCGTGACGCGCATCGACTTGGTCAACGCCATCGGACCGATGACCGCATCGCCGGTGCGCATCTGGGTGGCACGGGTGATGGCGGAGGTATTGGCGAGGACCGAGGATGGTGTTGCAGCAAATGCCGCCGTACCGGCGGCCAAGCCCATGGCAACGACCAGGGCTTTTACACGGAGATTGCTAGGCATCACAGACTCCTGCAGGTTGGAAGAATGCACGGCCATGCGTTGCGAGCGCATGACCGCGCGACGCAAATCCGCTATGCATACTCCCCACCCGGCGGTTTCGGAAACCGCCAAGCCCTGCTTGAACCCCTGCACATCGCGTTGCAAACAACGCGGTACGGATCGCTTGCCGGGGCCCTCACCCCGGAAGCCCGCGCAACGTAATCAGGCGTGAATGTTTCGTCACGCTGCAGCGCAGCAACGCGTTCAGCTTTCAGTCAGGTTCGCGAAACGGCGTGATCCGGCACGCAAATCCGCCCCGTTGGCGGGCCGAAATTCCACACGATTCCATGTCGGAACCCGCATGCAGAAGCGGGTTGCATCGGCCTGCCACACGCAGGGTTGCAAGCGGTCACGTGCAGCGGGCGTTACATCATCCCGGTCTGCAACTTGGCCTCGTCGCTCATCATCGTCTGGTTCCACGGCGGATCGAACACCAGGTCGATCTGCGATTCGGTGACGGTCGGAATCATCTCGAGCTTGGTGCGCGCGTCTTCCACCATGATGTCGCCCATGCCGCAGCCGGGTGCCGTCAGGGTGAGCTTGACGTAGACCTTGCGGCTGCCGTCGTCGAGATGCTCCATGCTGAGGTCGTAGACCAACCCCAGGTCCACCACGTTGATCGGGATTTCCGGATCGAACACAGTGCGCAGTTGCTCCCACACCACCTGTTCGACGTCGGCGTCGTTGGCGTCTTCCGGCACGGCCAGAGGCTCCGGCGGAGACTTGCCGAGCGCGTCCGCATCCTTGCCGTCGACGCGAAACAGGCTGCCCTCGACGTACACCGTGAAGCTGCCGCCGAGCGATTGCGTGATGTAACCGGACTGTCCGGCGGGCAGGTTGACCACGTCGCCATACGGTACGTGCACCGCGTGGCAATCGCGTTGCAAGGTGAACGGTTCGCTGGAAGCACTGAATCCGGGCATGGCAATTCTGCTTGGGAGAACAACCGGTGCGCAGGCACCGCGTGGACTGCACAGGATAGCAACCCTCCGCTGCACGCGACATTGATGGAGGTCAGGGACCCGGCAGCGGTATCCGCAAGCGTGCGTATGCCAACTTGCACACGCCGAAATCCGCGCCACTCGTCTATCATCGCCTGCTTCCACACTCGACAAACCCGCGTGGCCGATTCCGTCATCCAGACCAGCACCGACGCGCCACCTGCAACCCGCGCGGGATTCGCGGATTTACTGGCAGGGCTCACTGCCGCCTTCGGCTGGCTGATGTGCACGCTTGCGGCCGGAGCGGTCGCCGCGTTTGCATCCATGCTGCTCGGCATCAGGCCGTGCTGGTTGATCCTGCTGCTGGCTATGCCACTTGCCTGGATCCTGAAGCTGTGCGGATGCCTGTACCGTCACCTGGCCGGCCCCATGGCCGCGCTGGCGGTGCTGGTGGCAGCGTTCTACGCGGTGTGCCTGGTCGCGATCGCGCGCATCGCCGCAGTCACCGGATACACCTTCAGCGCGGCGTTCCACACCGGCGGCATCGGACTCACCCTGCAGGTCGCGGAACTGGGACTCGACGCCAAGGCCGTGTTGGTCTACGCGGCTGCCGCGATCGCCGCCGCAATCGTGGCGGCGTGGCTGGTCCGTCCGCCAACTCCGCGCTGACCACCCACGCCCTTTTGCCACGGATCTGCACGGATGGACACGGATCAAAACACACAACCCATGACTATCCGTGTCGATCCGTGGTCAATGCTCGTTGCCACAAACCCAGACCAGAGCCACCTGACGCGGATGCATGCGAATCGGCGAAAGAACGTCGGGATGAACGCGTTCTGGCTCGGCCAATCGCAAGCTTTTTTACCACGGATTTGCACGGATGGACACGGATCAAAAACAAAAGCCGTGACTATCCGTGTCGATCCGTGGTCAATGCTCGTTGCCACAAATCCAGACCAGAGCCTTCTGACGCGGATGCACGCAGATGAACGCGGATCGTGAACTTGAATCCGTGTAAATCCGTGTTGATCCGTGGTCAATGCTCTTCGCTGTTTCCGACCGGCCGTCTGACACCGAGGCGAATCCGCCAGCTGAGGCCCGACGCGCATCACGAGCTTTTTTACCACGGATTTGCACGGATGAACACGGATCAAAAAAAAATCCGTGACTATCCGTGTTGATTCGTGGTCTATGCTTCTTCCAGCGTGTGGCCCTGAACGCTAGGTATCGAGGGTCTTCAGCCCCGCGACCAGCTCGCCCGCTGCCGCCTGCCCGTCGCCATACAACATGCGGGTGTTGTCGGCGTAGAACAGGGCGTTCTCGATGCCGGCAAAGCCTTTGCCGCGACCGCGCTTGATCACGATGACGTTCTTGGCCTTCGAGACATCGAGGATCGGCATGCCGTAGATCGGCGAGCCCTTGTCGGTGCGCGCAACCGGGTTCACCACGTCATTGGCGCCGATCACCAGCGCCACATCGGTGTTGGGGAATTCGGGATTGATGTCGTCCATGTCCGCGATCAGGTCATACGGCACGCCGGCCTCGGCCAGCAGCACGTTCATGTGCCCGGGCATGCGGCCCGCGACCGGATGGATCGCGAACTTCACCTTGACGCCCCGCTCGATCAGGAGCTTGGCGAACTCCCAGACCTTGTGCTGGGCCTGGGCGACTGCCATGCCGTAGCCGGGCACGATCGCCACGCGCTCGGCGTAGGCCATCATCACCGCCGCGTCGCTGGCATCGATCGGCTTCAACGCACCGGAAATTTCCTGCGCCTCACCACCGCCGCCGGAACCGAAATTGCTGAAAAGGACATTGGCCAGCGAGCGATTCATGGCCTTGGCCATCAACTGCGTCAGCAATGTGCCTGCCGCGCCCACCACCATGCCGGCGATGATCATCGCCTCGTTCTGCAGCACGAAGCCCTCGAACGCGACCGCGAGACCGGTGAGCGCGTTGTACATCGAGATGACCACCGGCATGTCGGCGCCGCCGATCGGCAGCGTCATCGCGATTCCGAACAGCAACGAGAGCGCGAAGAACGCGATCAGCAACTCCCACGCGAACGCGTGCCCTCCGATGCCGGCCACCAACGCGATGATGCCGCACACCACGGCGGCCACGAAAATCGCAAGATTCACCCAACGCTGCAGCGGGAACACGAAGCGCCGGTCCATCCAGCCCTGCAACTTGGCAAACGCGATCAACGAGCCGGTGAACGAAACCGCGCCGATCAGCACGCCGAGGAATGCCAGCGTCAACTCCACCGGACTGAGGTAAACGGCCACGTTGGCCCAGGCCTCGGGCTGGATCGGCGAAGTATCCGGAACCAGCATCAGCGTGGCATTGAACCTGATCAGCTCCACCGCGCCGATGGCGGCCGCCGCACCACCGCCCATGCCGTTGAACAGCGCGACCATTTGCGGCATCGCCGTCATCGGTACGCGTCGACCCACGATCCACGACAGCACCACGCCGGCAGCGATCGCGATGACCATCTCTGGCAGATTGCGCATACCCGGCAGGAAGAACGTCGCGATGATCGCGGCAGCCATGCCGACACCGGCCCAGACGATGCCATTGCGCGCGGTGCGCGGCGAGCTCATGCGTTTCAGGCCCCAGATGAACAGGACCGCAGCGATGAAGTAGATCGACTCGACCAGCGTTGGTACCCACGTGGGGAGCGTCATTGCTTCTTCTCCGCCGACTTCGATGCCGCCGGTTTCGACGTCTTGAACATCTCCAGCATCCGCTCGGTGACCACGTAGCCACCCGCCACATTGCCGGCCGCCAGCAGCACCGCGACGACGCCGATCGTGATTTCGATGTCGGAATGCGCGTGGCCCAGCGCCACCATCGCCCCCACCAGCACGATGCCATGCACGAAATTCGAGCCCGACATCAGCGGGGTGTGCAGGATGACTGGAACCCGACTGATGATTTCGTAGCCGGTGAACGCGGCCAACATGAAGATGTACAGTGCCAGCAAGCCGGTAAGCATGGGTTCCCTCCTTCGGTTGCGGTCATCATACCGGCATGCGATCCCGTCCGCGGCGGTCAACCCCGCCCGCGCTGCTGCGTTATCCAGATCGAGTGCGGATGCATGAGACCTGAGGATGCCGAACCTGTCGCCGAAAGCGGGATCGCCATGACAGGCGTGGCGGTTGCCGCGTTGCCGAGCGTCGCGCCGTCGCAAGACGTCGCGCGCCCGGTGGCCGCGACCATCGAAGCCTTCCTTGCTTCGGTGGAACGGCGCGCCTGGCGGATCGCAGAGATCGCCCTGCACGATCCCGACGAGGCGCTGGATGCCGTGCAGGATGCGATGTTGCGACTGGTCCGGCATTACAGCAACAAACCGGCCGAGGAATGGCCGCCGCTGTTCTTCGGCATCCTGCGCCGGCGCATCACCGACTTGCAGCGCCGCCGCACGGTACGCAACCGGGTGCTGGTCTGGACCGGCCATGCAGTCACGGATGACGGCGAGGCATTGCCGGCCTGGGATGCGCCGGACCTCGGCCCCGACCCGGCCCGCGCGTTGGCTTCGCGACAAGCCCACGCAGCGATGTCGAAGGCCATCCGCGCACTGCCGCGGCGCCAGCAGCAGGCCTTCATGCTGCGGACGCTGGAAGGGCTCGACGTTGCCGACACCGCCAAAGCGATGGGCTGTTCGGAAGGCAGCGTCAAAACCCATCTGTCACGCGCAATGGATGCATTGCGAACACAACTGGAGGACTGGCGATGAATGCCCAGTCAAGCAGCACAATCAACAACTTGCCGAGTGATCATGAAGTCGAATCGCGTACCCGCGCGCTGTTCAAGAGCGCCTGCGAGAACGCCGATTCCTACCACGTGCTGCGGCTCGGCCTGGCGCGGCGCAAGGCGTTGAACGCGGGACCGGCGCGCTTCGCGTCGTGGCTGTGGGCCCCCCTTGCGGGCGGTGCCGTGGCCTGCTCCGCGCTGGCGATCGGACTGGCATTCCTGCACCCATTCGCCACCCGGCAACCGGCCCCGACTGCCGGGACACCGGTACCGATCGTCGCCAGCGCCACGGGCAACACCGAGGCAGCCGTCGACCTCGACAACACCCAGATCGACCTGGTGCAAAATCTTGATTTCTATCGTTGGCTCGCCACCCAGCCGGGCAGCACGCCGGCGACCAGCGGAGGGAGCTCGCGGTGAACACTCGTCTCGCCACGGCCGTGCTCGCCGCGGCCTGCCTGCTGGCGCTGCCGTGGGCAGCGCGGGCACAGGATGCGCCAGCGTCGCTGCCAGTCACGCAGGTAACTCCCGCCCATCAGGAGGACAAGGCCATGCCGCCGTTGGCGTGGTCGAACCTCGACCCCGCGCAGCAGAAAATGCTTGCTCCCCTGCAAGGCCAGTGGGAGCAACTGAAGCCGGCCCACCAGCACCGCCTCGCGGAACGTGCGACGCAATGGGCCAGCCTGCCGCCATCCCGCCAGAAGGTCATCGGCGATCGCCTCACGCGTTGGGCGCGGATGACACCCGAACAGCGCCACCAGCTGCGCGAAAACACCAGCGCATTCCACAAGCTGAGCCCCGATGAGCGCGAAAAAATCCGCGCTGCCTTCGAGCGCTTCCGCTCGCTGCCTCCCGAACAACGCAAGGCCCTGCGCGAACGCTGGCGGCAGATGCCACCAGCCCAGCGCATGCACTGGGCCAACCAACATCCGGACCAGCCCATCCCGATGCACCCACCGGCGCACGGCGGGCATTGAGCGCAAGACAGGCGTGGCGCGGCGAAATACATACCGAAACGGTGCGACCGCGAAGCCCAACGCCCGCAGCCATGCTGCCAGCCGACTAGGGCTTTCCGAACGACACCTCGCCATCGCGCGCGACGCAGGTCTTGGCGACCAGATCGTCCTCGAAGTCGGGCTTCCACGCACCTTCGACCACGACCAGTTCAATGAAGTGCATCAGGTTGCGCGCGTACATTTCCGAGGCATGCAGCGGCGCGCCCGACGGCAGGTTCAACGGGCCGATGATGGTGACGCCGTTGCGCTCGACGCGTTCGCCAGGCTGGGTTGCTTCACAATTGCCGCCGCCTTCGGCCGCGAGGTCGACAATGACGGCGCCGGACTTCATGCCGTCCACCATCGCCATCGGGATGATCTTCGGCGAGGGCCGGCCCGGGATCGCCGCGGTGGTGACGATCACGTCCACGCCTTTGACGTGCTCGGCCAGCTTCGCCTGTTGCGCGGCGCGCTCCTCGGCGGTCAGCTCGCGGGCGTAACCACCCTGCCCGGCCGCACTCACGCCGAGGTCGAGGAATTTCGCGCCCAGTGATTCGATCTGCTCGCGGGTTTCCGGGCGCACGTCGAAGCCTTCGGTCATCGCGCCCAGCCGGCGCGCGGTGGCGATGGCTTGCAGGCCGGCGACGCCGACGCCCATGATGAAGACCTTGGCGGCAGCGATGGTGCCGGCCGCTGTCATCATCATCGGGAAGGCGCGGCCGTAGAGCGTCGCCGCTTCGATCACGGCGCGATAGCCGGCGAGGTTTGCTTGCGAGCTGAGCGCGTCCATGGATTGGGCGCGGCTGATGCGCGGGATGAATTCCATCGCCAGCGCTTCGATCTTCGCCTTCGCCAGCGCGTCGATGACGGCTTTGTCGCCGTACGGCTCGAGCAGCGCAGCGAAGCCAGAGCCTGCCTTCATCGCGCCGATCTCGGCGTCGGACGGGCGGCGTACTTTGACGCTGAGATCGGCGGCGCCGATGCCGCCGTCGCCAGCGATCTCGGCGCCGGCTGCTTTGTAGAGATCGTCCGGATAGCTGGCGCTGACGCCGGCGCCGGTCTGCACCGTTACTGTGTGCCCGAGGCCGACAATCTTCTTCACCGTCTCCGGCACGGCGGCGACCCGCGTCTCTCCGGGCGCGCTCTCCTTGAGAACGGCTATCCGCACCGGATCAGCCCGCCATGCCAGCCAGAGCCGGCACGATCAGGCCGCCAAGCCCGAGCAGCACCCACTGCGCAACCTGTGCGGCCCAATAGACGCCGGAGAGCCGGAAGATCGCACCGAC
>DASSNC010000114.1:0-10817 GCA_035688305.1 Rhodanobacteraceae bacterium | reverse complement strand
CGCCTGACCATCGGCACTGCAACCGCCCGGCGCGTCCTTGCTATCGTGGCGGAATCGACTTCAGGAACGGGGTGTTGGCATGTCGTGCGCATTATTCCGGCAGTCGCGCGCACTCGCGTCGCAAAGCGCGATCGCGTGTGTGCTGGCGCTGCTGCTGGCGGGTTGCGGCACGCTGGGCGCACCGCGGCATGCGCCATATCCAAGCACTCACCTCGCGAGCCCGCCGCAACACGTCTTCGTGATCGTGCTGGAAAACCAGTCATACCGCATCACTTTCGGCCCGAAATCGCCGGCACCCTATCTCGCCTACCAACTGCCGAAGGAAGGCGCCATGCTCGGGCGCTACTTCGCGATCGGACATTGGAGCCTCGACAACTATCTCGCGATCATCAGCGGGCAGGCGCCGAACAAGGCCACCCAGGACGACTGTCCGGTGTTCACCGAATTCAAGCGCAGCGCGCCCGGATTCGACGCCAACGGTCAGATCCTCGGCGAAGGCTGCGTGTATCCGGCCGACGTCAAGACGCTCGCCAACCAGTTGCAGGACGCGGGGTACACCTGGAAGGGTTACATGGAGGGCATGGGCGCCGATCCGTCGCGCGAAGCGGCGACTTGCGCGCATCCCGCGATCGGTGCAAAAGACCCGTCACGCCGTGCCACCGCGAAAGACCAGTACGCCACCCGGCACGACCCGTTCGTGTACTTCCACTCGATCATCGACGACGACGCCAACTGCGCCACGCATGACGTGAATCTCGAGCAGTTGCCGCACGACCTTGCCAGCGTCGCCAGCACGCCGAATTTTTCGTTCATCACGCCCAACCTGTGCCACGACGCACACAACACCCACTGCAAGACCGGCGAGCCCGGCGGGCTGGTGTCGGCTGACGCGTTCCTGCGCCGATGGGTGCCGATCATCACGGCCTCGCCTGCATTCCAGCAGGACGGCGTCCTGATCATCACCTTCGATGAAAGCGAGTTCAAGGATGGCAACATGCCCGACGTTGCCGCGTGCTGTGACGAAACACATCCCGCCGGTTCGCCGGTGCCGGGCATCGAGGGCCCGGGCGGTGGCCTGATCGGCGCGGTGGTGCTGTCACCGTTCGTCAAGCCCGGCACGGTGTCGAATGTTCCCTACAATCACTACAGCCTGCTGCGCAGCATCGAGGACTGGTTTGGATTGTCGTACCTCGGCTACGCCGGGCAGGACGGACAACGTTCGTTCGGCAATGACATTTTCAACAACGAACCGGCTGCAGCAAAAGCAAAGCCAAAAGCGAAGCCAAAAGCAAAGCCTTGACACGGATAAAAGCGGATGAACACGGATGGATGTTGCGATCCGTGAAGATCCGTGAATATCCGTGCAAATCCGTGGCAAGAAGCTTCTGCCAAACCGCCAACGCCGATCAGGAGTCCCCATGAAAACCCGGACGACATTCGCAGCAACTGCCGCAATCCTGACTCTTGCATGTGCGTTGCCCGTATTTGCCGCACCCAAGGTTGCCACGAAGCCGGCTCCGACGATGCAGCAGGTGCTGGACGCATCGAAGCCTTCCGACTGGCGCCCCCTGGACCCGAACGACACGCTGTACATGGATCTGCCTGAAGGCCGTGTCGTGATCGAACTTGATCCGGCCTACGCGCCGCTGCATGCGCAAAACATCCGCACGTTGGCCCACCAGCACTACTGGGATGGTCTCGCGATCCTGCGCGTGCAGGATGGCTTCGTGACGCAGTGGGGCGATCCGGCCGCGGAAGAGGAACATCCCGCCCACCCGCCACGTTCGCTGGGCAAGGCCAAGGCGACCCTTGCGCCTGAATTCGAACGCGACATCACGCCATCGCTCCCGTTCACGAAACTTCCCGATGGCGACGTGTACGCACCCGAAGTCGGCTTCAGCAATGGCTTCCCGGTCGGACGTGATCCGAAGACCGGCAAGACCTGGCTGGTGCATTGCTACGGCGCGGTTGGCGCCGGCCGCGGCAACACAGCCGATTCCGGTCCGGGCACCGAACTTTATGCCGTGATCGGCCAGGCGCCACGCCAACTCGATCGCAACATCGCCGTCATCGGCCGCGTCGTGCAGGGGATGCAATACCTCGCTGACCGGCCGCGCGGCAACGGACCGATGGGTTTCTACAAGAATCCGGCGCACCAGACGAAGATCCTGCGCGTGCGCCTTGCCTCCGACCTGCCCCCGGCCGAACGCATGCACCTCGAAGTGCTGCGCACCGACACGCCAACATTCGCCGCGCTGGTCGAATCGCGGCGCAACCGCTCGGACGCGTGGTACCTCTACAAGGTCGGCAAGATCGACATCTGCAACGTGCCGTTGCCGGTGCGCAAAATCCCGCACGCCGACAGCAAGCACCCATAACCCCGCCCGTCATCCCGGCGCCGACCGGAAGCGATCATTTTGCGCGCCGGGGTTGACGCACAAGCGTTGAACGCGCGCATCGTCCGGACACGCGGATCGCCTGCACGCAGGCTCCTGCCAGGCAAATCTTTTATCGCCTGCACGCAGGCTCCTACTGGGCAAGCTTTCTTAGGAGCCTGCGTGCAGGCGAATCATTCGCGGAGCGAGCGGAACCCGGTCTAGAACATGTGTTTCTCAATCCCGAGATGCGCCATGATCTTGCTGCCGATTTCCTCGATCGAGGTATGCGTGGTGTTGAGCGAGGGGATGCCTTCCCGCTGAAAGATCTGGTCGGCCAGCACCAGCTCGCGCTTGCAGCGATCGAGCTTGGCGTAGGCGCTGCCTGGGCGGCGGGCTTCGCGTACCTGGGCGAGGCGGATCGGCTCGATGGTGAGGCCATACAGACGGTCGCGACAGGATTCCAGCCGTTTCGGCAGGCGGTCGTGTTCGAGGTCTTCGTCGGTCAACGGATAGTTCGCTGCCTTCACGCCATAGTGCAGCGCCATGTACAGGCAGGTCGGGGTTTTGCCGACCCGCGAGACGCCAACCAGCACCACGTCGGCCTGGCTGTAATCGACGTTCACGCCATCGTCGTGCGCAAGCGCGTAGTTGGTGGCGTCGATGCGCGCCTCGTATTGGTGGTAATCGACCATGCCGTGCGAACGATTGACGGCACCGGAGCGGCGCGTGCCGAGTTCCAGTTCCAGCGTGCCCACGAAGGGCGCCATCACATCGACCATCAGCGCCCCCGACTGCGCGATGATCTCGCACAACTGGGTATCGACCACCGTATTGATGACGATGGGCCGCTCGTCGCTTTGCGCATATACCGTCTTGATCCTCAGCGCCGCCGCGCGCGCCTTTTCGGGTGTATCGACAAAGGCAATGCGGTGGCCCAGGAACGTCACACCCTCGAACTGTGCGAGGATGGAATTGCCGATGGTTTCGGCGGTGATTCCGGTGGAATCCGAAACGAAGAAAACTGTCCTGTGACCGTTCATGCCATGGCTCCTCGGGATCGCGAAGTGTAACCGGCAGCACGGTGTGCTTGTTTCACAGGGCTGGCGCCGCGAAAATGGACAATTTGCGGATCCGCGCGCGGATCCATGGAGATCATCGTGACCGAACTCGTGTTGTGGCTGGACCAGCTGCGGATGACCGACCTTGCCAAGGTGGGTGGCAAGAATGCCTCGCTCGGCGAGATGATCGGCAACCTCGCGAGGCTCGGTGTGTCGGTGCCGGGTGGCTTCGCCACCACCGCCGCGGCGTTCCAGACCTATCTCGAAAAAAGCGGCCTCGCCGATCGCATCCGGCAGCGGCTCGCCACGCTCGATGTCGAGGACGTCGATGCGCTGGTCGCCGCGGGCAAGGAAATCCGTGGCTGGATCGTGGATACCGCCCTGCCCGGTGATCTGGAGCAGGCGATCCGCGACGGCTACGCGAAATTGTGCAAGGACGGCGGTGCGGAAAACCTCGCCGTGGCCGTGCGCTCGTCCGCCACCGCGGAGGATCTGCCGGACGCCAGCTTTGCCGGACAGCAGGAAACATTCCTGAACGTGGTCGGCATTGAGGACGTGCTGCACAAGGTCAAGGAAGTTTTCGCGTCCCTCTACAACGACCGTGCGATCGCCTACCGCGTGCACCAGGGTTATGCGCACGAGAACGTGTTCCTGTCGGCCGGCGTGCAGTTGATGGTGCGCTCGGATGTCGGCGCCTCCGGCGTGCTGTTCACACTCGATACGGAATCCGGATTCCGCGACGTGGTGTTCGTCACCGCCAGCTACGGCCTCGGTGAAATGGTCGTCCAGGGCGCGGTGAATCCCGACGAGTTCTATGTGTTCAAGCCGACCCTGCGCGCCGGCAAACTCGCGGTGTTGCGCCGCAGCCTCGGAGCCAAACAGCAGCGCATGGTGTATTCCGACCAGCCCGGTGAGCGCGTGCGGATCGAGGCGACGCCGGATGACCTGCGCCGCCGCTTCTGCCTCAGCGACGAAGACGTGCAGGAGCTCGCCAAGCAGGCACTCGTGATCGAGCAACACTACGAGCGCCCGATGGACATCGAATGGGCGAAGGACGGCATCACCGGAAAGATCTACATCGTGCAGGCGCGTCCGGAAACCGTGAAGTCACGCGCGCACGCCACGCAGCGCGAACGCTTCCAGCTGCACGAAAAGGGCGAGGTGCTGGTCGAAGGCCGTTCGATCGGCCAGAAGATCGGCGCCGGCACTGCGCGCGTGATCCGCTCGATGGACCGCATGAACGAATTCCGAGAAGGCGACGTGCTGATCGCCGACATGACCGATCCCGACTGGGAGCCGATCATGAAGAAGGCCGCGGCCATCGTCACCAATCGCGGCGGCCGCACCTGCCACGCCGCGATCATTGCGCGCGAACTGGGGGTGCCGGCGGTGGTCGGTACCGGCGACGCCCTGGAGAAGATCGCCGACGGGCGCGAGGTCACTGTCTCCTGCGCCGAGGGCGATACCGGCTTCATCTACGCCGGCAAATTGAAGTTCGAGCGCATCACCACCGACCTCGGCGACATGCCCAAGGCGCCGCTGAAGATCATGATGAACGTGGCCAACCCCGAGCGCGCGTTCGACTTCGGGATGCTGCCCAACCAGGGCATCGGCCTGGCGCGTCTGGAAATGATCATCGCCAGCCACATCGGCGTGCATCCGAAAGCGTTGCTGGAATACGGCCAGCAGGACGCGGAGACGAAGGCAAAGATCGACGAGCGCATCGCGGGCTACGCAGGCCCGGTCGAGTTTTACATCGACCGCCTCGCCGAAGGCATCGCCACCATCGCTGCCTCGGTGTACCCGAAAACCGTGATCGTGCGGATGTCCGATTTCAAGACCAACGAATACGCCAACCTGCTTGGCGGCAGCAGGTACGAGCCGCATGAGGAAAACCCGATGCTCGGGTTCCGCGGCGCGTCGCGCTACGTGGACGCGTCGTTCGCGGAGGCCTTCGGGCTCGAATGCAAATCTGTCAAGAAGGTGCGCGAGGCGATGGGCCTCGACAACGTGTGGGTGATGATTCCGTTCATCCGCACGCTGGACGAAGGCCGCAAGGTCATCGAAGTGCTGAAGGCGAACGGCCTCAAGCAGGGCGAGAGCATCGGTGGCAACCAGCCGCTGAAGGTCATCATGATGTGCGAGGTGCCCTCCAACGCGCTGCTGGCCGACGAGTTCCTCGACATCTTCGACGGCTTCTCGATCGGCTCCAACGAC
The DNA here is from genome assembly GCA_035688305.1 of Rhodanobacteraceae bacterium. Lineage (GTDB taxonomy): Bacteria > Pseudomonadota > Gammaproteobacteria > Xanthomonadales > Rhodanobacteraceae > 66-474. The sequence goes on along the minus strand of DASSNC010000114.1, from coordinate 5,164 downwards.
CTCACCCAGTTGACGCTGGGACTGGACCGCGATTCCTCGACCGTCGCCGCGCTGTTTGACGAGCGCAATCCGGCGGTGAAGAAACTCCTGTCGATGGCGATCAAGACCGCGCGCGCCAAGGGCAAGTATGTCGGCATCTGCGGGCAAGGCCCCAGCGACCACGCCGACCTTGCCGAATGGTTGATGGACCAGGGCATCGAGTCGGTGTCGCTGAATCCCGATACCGTCGTCGACACTTGGTTGCGCCTGGCCAAGCACAAGGGCTGACCTTCGCCTCCGCTCAATCACCCAAATACAGGGGAAGCAAATATGCAGACTCACGCAAAAGGGCCCGCCGCAGGCTGGTGGTGGCTGATCCGCGGATGCGCGGTGCTCGGTCGCGACACCGGCAAGATCCTCGGTGCCGCCGCGCTACTCGGCTTGTGCATGCTGCTGATCACGGCGGCGCAGATGCTGACGCCGGCACAGGGCCATGCGAAGTTGGTCGTGATGGGAGTCACCATGATCGTCGCCGGCGTGCTGTATCCCGTCCTCTATGGTGGTTTCATGCGCGTGATCGACGCCAGCCGGAATGGTCGCCCGGTGAGCGCACTGATGCTGTTCGAAACTTTCAAGCCCGGCCAGAACGGTACCCAACTGGCGCTGTTCGGCCTGTGCATGCTGGCGATCTACGTCGCGTTCCTGGCGCTCGTGGTGCTGACCGTCGGACACGACATGGGAACGTGGTACATGCAGGTTCTCGCCCACCAGGCACCGTTTGGCAGCCCGCCGCATCCCCTGCCGAAGCTGCCAGCCAATTTCGCGCTAACGCTGGCCCTGCTTACGGTGTTCCTCCTGTTCTACTTCGGTGCCACGGCAATCGGCGTCGGGCAAGCATCCCTGCGCGGCGAAGCCGGCCTCGCCGCGTTCCGCGATGGCATCGCGGGTGCGTTCAAGAACGTCCTGCCGTTGGTGGTCCTGGCCATCTGCGGGATCCTCGCGCTCCTCGTGGTGTCCGTGGTGCTCGGGTTCGTTGGCGTACTCGTTATCGGTTTGGTATTCCTGGCCAGCAAGGTCGCAGGCATCGTCATCGCCATCATCTTTTACATCGCCTTCATCCTGTTCATGTTCGCCATCATGATGGGCATCAACTACGCGATATGGCATGACGTGGCCGGCGCCACGCCGGAGGCGGACACTCCCCCGCCGCTGCCAGACGTGCAAGGATAGGCACGACCGACCCACTTGCGCGGGTGCGGGGCGCAACACCGATGCATGATCGCCATACAGGGGCAAGGTTCATCGCCGCACCGGGCGCGCAGCTGCCGGGGTGCGTGCGATGAGCCTATGGATTCCGCTGCTGTGGCTGGCGACCGGCGTTTGCCTGTTCGCGGGCGTGCATTTCCTGCGCGCCGGTCACTCGGGAAACCACTCGCGGCATTTCCATGCGTTCGGCGCCACCAGTCTCGCGGTGGCCGCCTACATCGGCATCGGCGCCGTGCTGCAGACGCCAATGGCGCATGCACCGTGGCTGTGGATCGAACGGCTGCACGTCGCTGCGGCATGCGTGATCTACCCACTGGCGTTCTGGTTCATCGCGCAGTACTCGCGCATGCAACACTGGCGCGGCTGGGTCGTCGCGAGCGTGGTGGTGTTCGGACTCCTGCTTGTCATCAACTTGACCGGATCGCAAGGGCTGCTGCTGGCCAACCTGACTCCGAGCGCGCCGCTGGTTCTGCCGTGGGGCGAACACATCCACCAGTACGACGGCACGACGGCGGCTCTTGCGCCCGCGTACTACCTTGCCACGCTGGCAGCGTTTTGTTGGGCATTCTGGCGCTGCATTGCACTGTGGCGGATGGGTGAGCCCGCACGCGCGAGGCCGCTGCTCGGCTTCCTCATTCTGCAAGCGCTGGCAACTGCCCACTCGGAATACGCCACCGCGCGCGCGCAACCCGGCCTCAACTGGGATGCACTGCCGTTCCTCGCCCTGGTGCTGTTGCTGAGTCGCGCGCTGAGCCTCGAATTGCGCGGCTACGCCACGGCACTCGACGCCAGCAACACGTCGCTGCGCGAGGAAATCGGCATGCGCAGCCAGGCCGACGCCGAACTGCGGCTGATGGCGTACACGGACGCCGTCAGCGGACTGCCCAACCGGCACGCCCTCGCCGACTGGCTGGCCGCCACGCTGGCGGCCGTGCCGCCGCGACAAGGTGCGCTGGTGGTCATCGACCCGCAACGTTTCGCCATCCTCAACCACGCGCTCGGGCACCGCACCGGCGATCTGGTGATCCGCGAGATCGGCCGGCGCCTGTCGCACGCGGTCGGCAAGGACGGCCTCGTGGCGCGCCTGAGTGGTGACGAGTTCGCGGTCGCCGTGCTCACGCCCGCAACCGACTCCACCGCCGCGCTGCGACAGGCGATGGGAAAATCGGAGGCGCTGCGCAAGATCCTGGCGGAACCATTCCAGATCGATGCAAACACCTTGTCGGTGGCAACCCACATGGGCCTGGCCATGTTCGATCATGCCCGCGGCGACGGCGACGAACTGTTGCGAAAAGCTTACGCGGCGCTGCACGAAGCCAGGCAAACGCTGCACGTCGGCCCGCTGGCGTTCGTGCAATCGATGCAGGCACAAGCCGAGCGCAAATTGCGCCTTGAATTCGACCTGCGCGCGGCCATCGAAAGTGACCAGATGCACCTGGTTTATCAACCCCAGGTCGACAGCGACGGCACGCTGATCGGCGCCGAAGCACTACTGCGTTGGAATCATCCGATTTTCGGAACGGTCGGTCCGCAGGAATTCATCGGCATCGCCGAGGACAGTGGGCACATGTCCGCGCTGGGACGGCACGTCCTCCTCAAGGCATTCTCGACGCTGGCCACACTCCAGCTGCGCGGCCCATTCCGACTGTCAGTGAACATCAGCCCGTGGCAACTGTTCCTGGCGGACTTCATGGAAACCGTGCACGGCGCCGTGCGCGAGACCGGGGCGGATCCGCGGCAGCTGACTTTCGAGATCACCGAGACGGCGTTCATCCACGACATACCCGATGCGGTGGCGAAGCTGCAGGCACTGGCCGAACTGGGCATCCGCGTGTCCATCGACGACTTCGGCACCGGCTATGCGTCGATCGCACTGCTGAAGACGTTCCCGGTGGACGAACTGAAAATCGACCAGTCGTTCGTCCGTGACATGACCATCGAGTCACCGGACCGCTTCGTGGCCGCCATGATCACGCTCGGCAATGCCATGGGCCTGCAGGTCGTGGCTGAAGGCGTCGAGCGGGAAGACCAGCGCGCCGCACTGTCAGACATGGGCTGCCATGTGTTCCAGGGCTATCTGTTCGGTCGCCCAATCCCGGCAGCAGAGCTGGCCGAGCGCGTCGCCAACGCCGCAGTCGGCCATGCAGCCAACACGACGCTTGCGACTGATCCAGGCCGCTGATAACCATCGCGAAACGATGACTTCCGTGGGGATGTGCCATTGGTCATCGTGACCGATGGCCGTGCGCATGGCATCCTGCGTGGCTGGTCCGGATTTTCGTTGCCGCGGCCAACCCTCGTCATCCGCCGGAAATCCCGATGAAACACGCCTGGTTGTGCGCGCTTGCCCTCGCCGCATTCGCTTCCGTCAGTTGGTCCGCACCGAGTGCGCCCGCCGCACCCGCCTCGCAGTACAACCCACAGGCGTTGTTTGCACCGTTCCACTTCCAGTATCCCGCCAATGCCTGGCGCGCCGCCGACGGCCAACCTGGCCCGAATTTCTGGCAGAACCGCGCGGACTACGAAATCCATGCGACGCTCGATCCGAAGGCGAAAACGCTGACCGGCAGCGAAACGATCACCTACACCAACCACAGTCCGCAGGCACTGGGATACTTGTGGCTGCAGTTGGACCAGAACCGCTACCGCCGCGACGCGCGTGGAAACTTCTCGGGCGGGTCCGCACCGTTGCCAAACGAACACACCGATGGCGACGTGATCACCGCAGTGCAAATCGAGACCGCAAAGGGCCCGGTCACCGCGCACTACACCGTCAGCGACACCCGCATGCGCGTGGACCTGCCTGCGCCGCTTGCCGCGCACGGCGGCAAGTTGAAGCTGCACATCGCGTGGCACTACACGGTGCCCGGGAAATTCGGCGGCCGTACCGACTGGTTCCACACGAAGAATGGCGACATCTTCGAGATGGCGCAGTGGTACCCGCGCATGGCGGTGTATGACGATCTGCGTGGCTGGGACACCTTGCCCTACCTCAACAACGAGTTCTACCTCGAATACGGTGATTTCGATTATTCGATCACGGTGCCAGCCAACATGCTCGTCGTCGGCTCGGGCGAATTGGTCAATCCGCAACAGGTGCTGACCAAGACCCAACTGCAACGTCTCGCCGAAGCCCGCAAGTCGGACCAGACCGTCGTGATCCGCAGCGCCGCGGAAGTCACCGATCCGGCCAGCCGCCCACAACAAGGCGGCACGGTGACCTGGCACTTCAGGATGCAGAACACGCGCGACGTCGCCTTCGGCGCGTCCTCCGCCTTCGTATGGGATGCCGCACGCATCAACCTGCCCGACGGCAAGCACGCGTTGGCGCAATCGGCCTACCCGGTCGAAAGCATCGCCAAGGGCGGCTGGCAGGACTCGACGCAAGGCGTGAAGTTCACCATCGAATTTTTCTCGCAGTTCACCGGCTTCACCTATCCGTGGCCGAACGCGGTCGCCGAGGCCGGCATCGCCGGCGGCATGGAATATCCCGGCATCGTGTTCGACTGGTACAAGGCCAAGGACAAGGTCCTGTTCATGCTGGCCGTGCACGAGTTCGGCCACAGCTGGTTCCCGATGATCGTGGGCAGCAACGAGCGCCGCGATGCGTGGATGGATGAGGGCTTCAACACCTTCGTCGACGTGTTGGCACAGGCCGCGTGGGGCAAGGCGCACGGTGGCCAGTTCGCGCCGAAACAGGACGGTGAGTACGCGCCGCTGACCGGCGATCCGGCGAAAGACATCGTCAAGCAAGTGTTCGACGATCCTGGCGCGCCACCGATCCTCACGCGTCCGGATGCAATCCGCGAGAAGTACCGCCACCCGATCACCTACTTCAAGACCGCCTACGGCCTCACGCTGTTGCGCGAGCAGATCCTCGGCCCGCAACGCTTCGACGCGGCGTTCCGCCAGTACGTGC
>DASSNC010000048.1:0-28329 GCA_035688305.1 Rhodanobacteraceae bacterium | reverse complement strand
GCGCCCAGTGCCTCGGCAAGCGAACGGAAAAAGTGCGGTACCAGTTCAGTCGGCAAGCCGCCGACGCGGTCACGCGGAAAGCGCCCATCGAACAGGAAATACGCGCGCCCGGACAGATCCAGGCGTGCATCCGCGCAACTCTCGTCCATGGGCAAGGAAAATCCATAGCGGCCGATGCCGCGCTTGTCGCCCAGTGCTTCGCGCAACGCGGCGCCGATCGCGAGCGCGCAATCTTCGACGGTATGGTGCTCATCGACGGCAGTGTCGCCCTCGCAGCGCACGCGCAAGGAAAATCCGCCGTGCTTGCCGAGCTGTTCCAGCATGTGGTCGAAAAAACCGATACCGGTGGCAATGTCCGGTTCACCCACGCGATCGAGGTCGACCTGCACCGCCACGCGGGTCTCGCGGGTGTTGCGCTCGATGGCACCCAGCCGTGGACGATCGAGCAAGTGATGCGCAACTTCGCTCCAACTCATTCCACCCGGCCCGACGCGGAATCCGCGCACGCCCAGGTTCGCCGCGAACTGCAGGTCGGTTTCGCGATCGCCCACCATCGCCGACGCGTCCCGGCTCCAGCCGTCATCTGCGAGGAAATGCCGCACCATGCCAATGCCGGGCTTGCGTGTATCCAGTTGCTCGTGTTCGAAGCTGCGATCGACCAGCACTTCGCTGAAGTGAATGCCTTGCGATGCAAGGATGCGCAAGAGCAGTTCCTGCGGGCCGTCGAAATCGGCGTCCGGAAAGCTGGGCGTACCCAGCCCGTCCTGATTGGTCACCATCACCAGTTCGTACCCGGCACCGACGCAACGCTGCAAGGCGGCGATCACGCCGGGCATCAGGTCGAACTTCCCGAAGCTGTCGAGTTGCTCGTCGGCCGGCTCGATGACGAGGCAGCCGTCGCGATCGACGAACAGAAGCTTGCGTTTCATGCCGGCTGCTTCTCGGTTCGCGCGGCGCGCAAGCGCGCGCCCGCGGGTGCGCGCAAAGCATCCAGCACGCAGTCGTTCTGCTCCGGCGAACCGATGGTGATGCGCAAGGCATCATCCAGGCCCGGGTACCGGCGCACATCGCGCACCACAACACCGGCATTCCGCAACGCCGCGAAGCCCGCTTGCGCGTCGTGGAACCGTACGGTCAGGAAGTTGGCTTGCGATGGCAGCACAGCGCGAACGCCGGGAAGTTCGGCAAGCACTTGCTGCATCCGCGCGCGCTCTTGCCGGATTTCGGCGACGTGCCCACGCATCGCCCGCTCACCCTGGTGTGACAAGGCCTGCAACGTCGGCTCCACGCACGGCGCCGGCAGCGGATACGGCGGCATGATCTTGCGCAGCAACGCGACCACGTCGGCGTTGCCGAGCAGCGCGCCGATGCGCACGCCCGCCAGCGCCCACGCCTTCGACAAGGTCCGCAGCACCACGAGATTGTCGAAGTCGCGAATGCACGCGGCGACGCTGCTGTCGGGACCATCGGAGGCGACAAATTCGACGTAGGCCTCGTCCACCACCAGCAAGGCCCGCCCTGCCAGCGCCTCGGCCAGCTGCAGGATCGCCGCGCGCGCAACGCCGGCACCGGTCGGGTTGTTCGGCGCGCACACGAACACCAGTTTCACCGCAGGCGTCACGGCCGCCAACACGGCCTCCACATCCAGCGAGAAGTCGGCGCGCAACGGCGCTTCGACAACCGCAGCGCCCTGCACCCGCGCACTCACCGCATACATCCCGAATGTCGGCGGCGATATCAACACGGCATCCTGGCCTGCGCGACAGAATGCGCGCACCAACAGGTCGATGCCCTCGTCGCTGCCGCGGCCGGCCAGCAGCTGGTCCGCCGCGACACCGTAAAGCCCAGCCATCCGCGCGACCAGCGCAGGCGGTTGCGGATCGGGATAGCGATTCCACGCCTGACCCTCGGCAAACGGAGGCCACGGTGATTCGTTGGCGTTCAGCAGCACCGATCCGCCGCGCGCTTCCATGCGCGCCGATGAATATGGCTGCATTGCCACAATCTCGGGGCGCGCAAGTGCGAGCACGGTCATGCGGGCGTCGCTCCTGCATCCGTGGCGATTTCGGCAATCCGTTCCAACCGCGTGGTCACGGCCCGGCGGTGCGCTTCCAGGCCTTCGGCTGCGGCCAAGGTCGCGGCACACGGGCCGATCGCCTGCAACCCTTCCACGCTGCACTCCTGCACCGTGATCTGTTTCTGGAAAGCCGCCACCGACACGCCGCTGCAACTGCGCGCCCAACCACCGGTCGGCAACACGTGGTTGCTGCCGCTGCAGTAGTCGCCCACGGATTCGGGCGTCCAACTGCCGAGGAATACCGAACCGGCGCTCTGGATCGCATCCAGCCAGCGGCGCGGTTCGCGGATCGCCAGGATCAGGTGCTCCGGGGCATAACGGTTGCTCACGTCCAGTGCAGTGGCCAACGAGTCGACGCCGATCAAGCGTGCGTGTTCCAACGCATCGCCGGCAATCGCAGCGCGCGGCAGCTCGGCACACTGGCGCCGCACTTCGCGCTCCACCGCCTCCAGCAACGCCAGCGAATCGCTGACCAGCAGTACCTGCGAGTCGCGGCCGTGCTCGGCCTGCGAAAGCAGGTCGGCAGCGACCAGCACCGGATCGGCGGCGGCATCGGCGATCACCAGCACCTCGGACGGACCTGCCGGCATATCGACGGCCGCGCCTTCGGGATCGGAGGCAACCTGCAATTTGGCTTCCGTCACGAAGGCGTTGCCGGGCCCGAACAACTTGTCGCAACGCGGGACCGATTCGGTGCCGTAGGCCATCGCTGCAATCGCATGCGCGCCACCGAGTTTGAAAATCCGATGCACGCCACAAACCTGCGCCGCGTACAGCACCGCCGGATCGCAGCCGCCATCCGCCCGCGGCGGCGTGCACAGCAAGACTTCGGGACACCCGGCGAGACGCGCAGGTACGCCAAGCATCAATGCCGTGGATGGCAACGGCGCACTGCCAGCAGGCACGTACAATCCCACCCGCGTGATGGGCCGCACCATGCGCTCGACGCGCACGCCCGGCGCCGTCTCCACCGACACTGGCTGCAGCATGCAGGCGCGATGGAAAGTCTCAATTCGCGCTACCGCCGCGTGGATCGCGCGCTTCAACGCCTCATCCACCATCGCGCCGGCAGCCGCGCGTTCCGCGTCGCCGACCTCGAGGGCGTCCAGCGTGACGCCATCGAAACGCGCGCTGCAATCGCGCAAGGCTGCATCACCGCCGGCCCGTACGCCGCTGATGATCTGCGCAACCCGCTCGCGAAATTGCGGCGTACGCGACTGCGGTGGCCGCGCCAGCACCGCGGTGCGAAGTGTTTCCGACAGCGACGCCCAGTCCACGCGTTTCATGCCAGCGCCCGCTCCACCGGCAGCACGAACAGCTCGCGCGCACCTGCCCGCTGGATCGCCTCCAGTTGGCGCCAGCCAAGTTCGTCCGCGCACAGGGCCTGCACCATCACTTGCCCGGGCTGACCGTCCATCTGCAATACCGTCGGGTGCGGCGAACCCGGCAGGGCACGGACGATGCCGTCCACGGCTTCGCGCGCGGCCTGCAACAGCAGCAGGCGCGAGCCGCGCACCCGACTGACGCCATCGATGCGCTTCAACAGCAGTTCAATGGCATCGCGCCGCTCATCGGTCGGCAATACCGCCGGCGCGACCAGCACCGCACTGCTTTCCAACACCACGTCAACCTCGCGCAACTGGTTGGCGACGAGCGTGGCGCCACTCTGTACGAGGTCGCAAATGGCATCGGCGGTACCCAGCCGTGGCGCGATTTCCACCGAGCCGGACAAGGTCACGACTTCGGCATTGACGCCGCGCTCGCGCAGCCACGCCCGCAACAGCACGGGATACGACGTGGCAATGCGCAGGCCCCGCAGCGTCTCTGCACCGGCGTAGGCGCATGCCTGTGGCAGCGCGATCGACATCCGGCAGCGGCCGAAGCCAAGGTCACGCAGGATTTGCAGCGCCACCGTGTCACCATCCGCCTTGCCTGCCTCGCCTTCCGCGACAACGTTGCGCCCGACGATGCCGAGGTCACAGGCCCCCTGCCGGATCAGCCCGGGGATGTCGTCATCGCGCACCAGCAGCAGGTCCACCGGTTCGCCTTCGCCGTAGCAGAACAGGCCATCGCGGCTGCGCCGGAACGCCAGCCCGCAACGGTCGAGCAGCTCGAAGCACGGCTCGCTCAGCCGTCCGGAACGCTGCACGGCAATCCGCAACCGATCGCGCTGGTTCATGACCGCAATGCCCGTGCGCGGCCCGTGCGCGCGGCGGCCGTGCGATAGCCACCACTGCCCTGGTTGAGGAAGCGTGCGACGCGACCGATCGTGGTGATACTGACCGCCGTGTGTTCGTGGATTTCACGGTACGGCATGCCTCCCAGCACCAGCGGCACCACCGCCCAGCGATCGACCAGTGCCTCCAGCTCGGCGGGCGTGCAAAGGTCGCGCAGGAAGGCGCGCATCTCGCCGACATCCCGCATCGACAACAAGGCCTTGCACAGCTTGGTTTCGGCTGAATCGGACGAGGTTTCGGGGTCAAGCGTGCGGCGTTTCATCAGCGTTCCGGTCGGCGGGCATACAAAGTTTGAGCGCGCCAATGTATTAGCGCGTTAGTACATTGGCGCGCAATGTAGCAGACCGATGCCGCATGCCGCAAGCGGCACGCTCATTCCATCCCGGGTTCCCGTGGCCGCGGCAGCGCCCGCTAAGCGACGTACGCGCGCTCGCGCACCAACCGGCACGCCTCGGCCACATCGTGCTGCATCGCGCGATCACGGTGCATGAAGGCGACCGTTTCCCGGATGCGCGCATGCGCCACGCGCACCGCTTCACCCGGCCGGAAAGCCGCCGAATCCGCCAACGCCGTGGCCAGCGTCTGCACTTCCTGCTCGAACTGGGCACGCTGCGGACTATCGCTCGCCGGCGCCATCGCAACCTTGGCCGCGAGCGCCTGCCAACCGCCGGCGGCTGCCAACCGGCGCGCGGCATTCAGCATGTCGTTGCGGTAATCCAGCGCTTGCGCCGCGGTATAAATCTCCAGCGCCAGCACGTCGGACACGTCGCGCAACATGTGCAACACCTGGCGCGCCTCGTTGGCGCCCATCGAGACATGATCCTCGGCATTGGCGCTGGTCGGAATCGAATACACGCTGGCCGGGTGCGCGCGCGTGACCAGGTCATTGACCAGCGCCGCGGCCGTGTATTGCACGATCATGAAACCGGAATCGGTACCGTCCTCGTTGCCGGTGAGAAACGCGGGCAAGCCATCGTTGGTGGCCGGATCGACCAGTTTGTTGAGGCGCCGTTCGGAAATCGACGCCAGCACCGGAATCGCCGCCTTCACGTAGCTCATCGCCAAGGCCAACGGCATGCCGTGGAAGTGGCCTGCGGAAATCACCTGTTCCTCAATGTGCTGCGCGCCGTCGGCGTCCGGGAAGATCAGCGGATTGTCGGTGACCGAGTTCAACTCGATTTCGATGACACGACATGCTTGCGCCCACGCATCGCGCACCGCGCCGTGCACCTGCGGCATGCAACGCAGGCAATAGGCATCCTGTGGCTGGTGCTTCTTGCCACCCTTGAACGGCAGGAAGCGCTGGTAGAACGCCTCGCGCCCATGCCGCTTGTTGGCCGGCACCCACTCCCAGCCGATGTCGAAACTGAGTGCCTGATCCTCGGGTTGCGCCCATGCCTTCGCGGACCACGTCCGGAAATGCGGTACGAGGTGATAGGGAATGTCCACGAGGGTGGAGTCCTGCAGCAGGCCACGCACATGGCGTGCGCTAGCGACCTGCCCCGGATGCGGGCGCAGCGCGTGGACTTCCTCGCGCAGGGCGCCGCTGCGGCCGGCAAACGCATCCAGCGTCATCGCCGCGGCAAGGTCGGCCACGCCGAGCAGGTACTCAAGCTGATCCAGCACCAGCACCGAGGTCGCCAACATTTGCGTGGTGCCGTTGTTGAGCGCCAGGCCCTCCTTGAACGACAGTTTCACCGGCTGCAGACCTGCGCGTTGCAGCGCTTCCGCGCCCGGCATGCGCACGCCTTCGAAGAACGCTTCGCCACCACCGAGCAGCACGATCGCCAGATGCGACAGCGGTGCGAGATCACCGCTGGCACCGACCGAACCCTTGGCAGGTACCACCGGCACGATGCCGGCGTTCAGCATGGCGGCCAGCGCCTGCAGCGTCGACACGCGGATGCCGGAATGGCCGCGCATCAGCGTGTTGATGCGGATCACCAGCATCGCGCGCACCACTTCGTCGGGCAGCAGTTCACCCACGCACACGGCATGCGTGATGATGAGGTTGTGCTGCAATTCTTCCGCCAGCGTTTCCTCGCGCGGATCGGGATTGCCGCCCGGCAGCTCGTCGCGTGCGCGATGCGCGCCGAGCAACTTGTCGGCATTGCTGCCAAACCCCGTGGTGACGCCGTAGATCGGCTCGCCGCAACGGACCTTGTCGGCGAGGAAGTCCGCGGCCCGCTGAACTTTTTGCAACTGCGCGGCATCCAGCTCCACCGTTGCACCGGTGCGCGCAACCGCCACCACCTGCTGGCGCGTCAGGCTGCCACCATCCAGAAATACCTTGTTCATGCGCGTACTGCCTCGCCTTGTGCCAATTCCACCCGCAACGATTTCACCAGTTCCGCACGCGGCACCTCGAACTGGTCGCCACGCCGCAGATCCTTCACCGCCACCACGTCACGCGCCAACTCATTCTCGCCCAGCACCACCGCAAACCGGATCCCGGCGCGGTCGGCATACTTGAACTGCTTGCCGAGCTTGCCACCTTCCAGCGCCACTTCGGTGGCGATGCCGGCGTCGCGCAGTTCCTTCGCCAGCGCGAGGCAATCCGGCAGTTTCGCGGCGTCCATCTGCGTCACCAGCACCTGGGTGGTGCTGTCCGACATCTTCACCAGCCCCGCTTCGCGCAACTGCCAGAACAGCCGCGTCAGGCCGATCGAAATTCCGACGCCCGGCAATTGTGACTTGGTGTAGTTGGCAGCAAGGTTGTCGTAGCGGCCACCCGAACAGATCGAACCGATGTCCGGGTGATCGTTGAGCGTCGTCTCGTAAACCGTGCCGGTGTAATAGTCGAGGCCGCGCGCGATCGACAGGTTCAGCGCGAACGCCGATTCGGGCACGCCGAACGCGGCAACCGTGTCGAGCACCTCGCGCAATTCCGCCCGGCCTTGTTCGAAGATCTCGGAACCCGCACCCAGCGCATCCAGCTGCGCGTGCGCATCGGCCAGCGAAGTCGAACGCAGCTCGACAAAGTGCAGGATCTTGCCTGTCACCTCGGCCGACAGCCCGAAACCTTCGCCGGTCAGCACGCCGCGCACATGCTCGGCGCCACGCTTGTCGAGCTTGTCGACCTCACGCAACACCGACATCTGCTGCTCGCTGTCGCCGATGCCGAGGCCTTCGAAAAAGCCGCGCATCAACTTGCGGTTGTTGAGCCAGATGGTGAAGGTGCCGATGTCGAGCGCACTGAACACCGCGTGGATTACCGCCGGAATTTCGGCGTCGTAGCGCACCGACAGCGTGTCCTTGCCGATCACGTCGATGTCGCACTGGTAGAACTCGCGGAAGCGGCCGCGCTGGGCGCGCTCGCCACGGTAGACACGCTGCATCTGGTAACGCCGGAACGGAAACGCAAGGTCGCGCTCGTGTTCGGCAACATAGCGTGCCAGCGGCACCGTCAGGTCGAAGCGCAGGGCGTGTTCGGGGCGACCCGAGGGCTGCTCCAGCGCGCCGGTCGATTGCACGAAGTAAACCTGCCGCTCGGTTTCGCCGCCGCTCTTGGTCAAGAGCACATCGGCAAATTCGATGGCCGGCGTCTCGACCGGCAGGAACCCGTACACCTCGAATCCGTGCCGGACGGTGTCCAGCATCGACTGGAACGCGATCTGCTCCCGCGGCAGCAACTCCAGCACGCCGGGCATCGTTCGGGGCGTGGTCAGCGCCATGGCTACTTCCTGCGGTAAAACTGCAAGATTAGCAGCGTGCACCCAAGTCTTGCGCGTCTGAAGGGGCGCCCGCTATCATTTGCGGCTCGCTGCAGGCCATTGGCCCGCGGCCGGTCGTCGGGGTGTAGCTCAGCCTGGTAGAGCGCTACGTTCGGGACGTAGAAGTCGCAGGTTCAAATCCTGTCTCCCCGACCAATGATCCCAGCCACCCTTGCGGTGGCTGTTTCGTTTCCGGCTTCCGGGAGCGCATTGCTCAGACCATCCGCTCCGGCATCTGCTTGCCGGCCATCAAGTGCACGTGCAGGTGGTACACGGTCTGCCCGCCACCCTTGTTGCAATTGATGACGCAGCGATAACCCGCCTCGGCGAAGCCTTCCCGTTTGGCGTAGGCGGACGCGGCCAACAGCAGCTTGCCCAACAGCAGCGCATCACCCTCGCCGCAATCGTTCAAGGTGGCGAATGACTGCTTCGGAATGAACAACACATGCACCGGCGCCTGCGGGTGGATGTCGCGGAACGCAAGCACGTCGTCGTCCTCGTAGACAATGTCGGCGGGGATTTCGCGGCGGATGATCTTGTCGAAGATGGTGTCGGGCATGCTGTCTCTCCACTGCGGTCAATCGTCGAACGCTTGCCGGCTCCCGAACGCGTGCGCCAGGGTGCTGCGATCGACGTATTCGAGTTCACCACCCAGCGGCACGCCATGCGCGAGCCGGGTCGCGCGCACACCGGCCGCACGCGCCAACTGGCCGAGCCAGTGCGAGGTTGCCTCGCCTTCGACCGTGGGATTGGTGGCAATGACCAGTTCGCGCACTTCGCCACCGGCGAGCCTGCCGGTCAACAGGTCGACACCCAACTCGCGCGGACCCAGTCCGTCCAGTGGCGACAACCTGCCCATCAGCACGAAATAGCGGCCGCGATAACCCGTGGCCTGTTCCACTGCCAGCAGATCGGCGGGTGTCTCGACCACGCACAACAGCGACGCATCGCGCGAACCATTTGCGCAGATCGCGCATTCGGCGCTTTCGCTGAAATTGCGGCATGTCTGGCAGTGGCCGATGCGCTGCATCGCCTCGCCCAGCACCTTCGAAAGCCGCGTGCCGCCGTCACGATCGCGCTCCAGCAGATGGAACGCCATCCGTTGCGCGCTCTTGGCACCGACGCCCGGCAGGCAGCGCAGGGCTTCGATCAGTTCGGCGAGGAGATTGGAGTCCGAGGGCATGCGCATCAAAACGGCAGTTTGAACCCTGGCGGCAGGTTCATCCCCGCGCTCACGCCACCCAGCTTTTCCTGGCTGACCTGCGCAACCTTGTTGACGGCATCGTTGACCGCCGCCGCCACCATGTCCTCGGTCATCTCCGGGTCGTCCACCATCAGCTTGCGGTCGATGCGCACGCGGCGCACTTCATGGCGCCCGGACATGGTGACCTCCACCATGCCGCCGCCCGCGCTGCCGGTCACTTCGAGTTTGGCGATCTCTTCCTGCGCATGCTTCAAGTCTTCCTGCATGCGCTGCGCCTGCTGCATCAATTGTCCCAACTGTCCTTTGATCATGGCTGGTTCCCTGCGGGTCGAATGCTGTCGGTGATGATCTCGGCGCCGAGCTGACGGCGCATGTCCTGGATGATCGGGTCGTCGCTGAGCGCGCGCTCGGCGGCGGCCTGGCGATCCGAACGCGCTTGCGCCGCGCGGGTCGCGGGGGTTTCGGCGACCGACTCGTGCACGATGCGTACGCGCAACTTGCGTCCGATAGCCTCACCAAGTTTGTCCTGCAACTGTTTGCACAGCACATCGCTGCAGAGCACTTCGTGTTCCGGCTTCAACGCCAGCGTCAGGGTCTCGCCTTCAAAGGACTTCGGCACTGCGTGCTGCGCAAGCAACCCGACCGGGCCGCCCAACTGTGCAGTCGCGATCCACGCTTCCCAATCCGCGAGCCCGTTGATGCGCGGCGCGACGATCGGCTTCGGCGCGACCACGGGCGCAACCGGTGACACTGGCGCGCGACTCCGCGCAGGTGGTGCCTGTGACGATGGCGGGCTCGACGGCGCGGCCTTAGCGGCGGCGACTGGCGCTGCTTCGCGCCTGGCCGGCGGCAGCGGTTTACTGGCAGGAATGCCACCCGCGTCGTCGCTGCGAAAGGCCAGCATCCGCAGCAAGGTCATCTCGAAACCCGAGCGCACGTCAGGCGCCAACGGCAGGTCGCGGCGCCCGTGCAACGCGAACTGGTACCAGACCTGCACGTCTTCGGGATCGAGCTTGCGCGCAAGCCCGTCCAGCGCTTCGCGTTCCGGCTCGTCGCCCGCGAATGCCGGCACCAATTGGCGCAGCTGGATGCGATGCAGCGCATTGGCAAGCTGCTCCAGCACCACGGCGAAGTCGGGCGCCAGTCCGGCGATGCGATCGGATTCGGCCAGCAGGGCCTTGCCGTCACCCGCCGCAAGCGCGTCCAACAGCGCGCCGACGTCGTTATCCGCGATGGTGCCGAGCATCGCGCGCACGTCGTCGGCTTGCAGCTTGCCGCCGCCATGCGCGATGGCCTGGTCAAGCAGCGACAAGCCGTCACGCAGGGATCCGTCGGCGCCGCGCGCCAAGGCCTCGATCGCGCCTTCGTCGAAGGCAATGCCTTCCTTGCCGAGAATCATCCGCATCTGGCCGCCGATCTGGTCGGGAAGCAGCCGCTTCAGCCCGAACTTCAGGCAACGCGACAACACCGTCACCAGCAACTTTTGCGGATCCGTGGTTGCGAGCAGGAACTTCACGTGATCGGGCGGTTCTTCCAGCGTCTTCAACAGCGCGTTGAAGGCAGCCTTCGACAGCATGTGCACTTCGTCGATCAGGTACACCTTGAAGCGTCCGCGCGCCGGCGCGTACTGCGCGCTCTCGATCAGCTCGCGCACGTCATCGACGCCGGTGTTGCTGGCCGCGTCGATCTCGATCAGGTCGACGAAGCGCCCCGCATCCACGGCCTTGCACACCGCGCACTCGCCGCACGGATGCGCAGACATGCCCTGCTCGCAGTTGAGTGATTTGGCGAAAATGCGGGCGATGGTGGTCTTGCCGACACCCCGCGTGCCGGTGAACAGGTACGCGTGGTGCACGCGGCCCGAATCCAGCGCGTGGCTCAGCGCCTTGACGACGTGTTCCTGTCCGACCAGTTCACTGAACTGCTTCGGACGCCATTTGCGGGCGAGAACCTGATAAGTCATGGGCACGGTCTTGGGGTGGCCACCCATTGTGCCAAGACCCGGCCGCAAGACCAAGCCGAAATGGTGGCGGCCCCGCCAGCGTTGACTCCGGCGCACGAATCAATCGATACCGTTGCTGCCTTCCGGCCCTGGCGGAGTTTTCGATCTATCGTCGCGGAGACACCGACGGGGCCACCATGAACTGGCAAAACTGGCGGAGAGGGCGGGATTGCTCGCATCGTCCCTGATGCTCACCCCTCGCTACGCTCGGGGCCGACCTGCGGTCGTCCGGATTGCTCACCCCATCCATGGGGTTCGCCCCTTTGGGGCCGGCTGCGCCGTCCAAAATCGTTCCCGACGATTTTGTCGCTCCAGGCGAATTCGTCGAACCCGCGGGTTCTCACCCGCCCTCCGTAAACTTTTTCACATTGCTGCATCAAACTGGCGGAGAGGGCGGGATTCGAACCCGCGAAGCGGGGTTTAGCCGCTTACACACTTTCCAGGCGTGCTCCTTCGACCGCTCGGACACCTCTCCACAATTTTGGTTCTCATCCCGCCCACGGGCGGGATATGTTCGCATCGTCCCTGATGCTCACCCCTCGCTACGCTTGGGGCCGACCTGCGGTCGTCCGGATTGCTCACCCCATCCATGGGGTTCGCCCCTTTGGGGCCGGCTGCGCCGTCCAAAATCGTTCCCGACGTTTTTGTCGCTCCCGGCGAATCCGTCGAACCCGCGAAGCGGGGTTTAGCCGCTTACACACTTTCCAGGCGTGCTCCTTCGACCGCTCGGACACCTCTCCGCATCTGTACGTTCGCAACCCGCATGGACGCGGGAAGTGAACGGGGCAGGATACTGGCACGCGGCCGTTCAAGCAATCCGGCTGTTCGATCAGTCCGGTCGTTCGAGCAATTATTTTGCCGAGGTTTGATCGGGATGCAGCCACTCCGACGCGCCCTGCACGTAGTGCTCGCGTTTCCAGATCGGCACCCGCGCCTTGACCTCGTCGATGACGTAGCGGCAGGCGTCGAACGCGGCACCGCGGTGGCCCGCGGACACGCCGGCCCAAACCGCGACCTCGCCAAGCGCAAGCTCGCCGACACGATGCACGCACACGATCCGCTCGACGGCAAACCGGCCTTGAGCTTCAGCGACGATGCGCCGGCCTTCGGCCTCGGCAAGGTCGACGTAGGCTTCGTAGGTCAAGCCATGCACCGCGCGCCCATCGTTGTGGTCGCGCACCCGGCCCTCGAAACACACCACGGCGCCGGCGGCACACGCCTCGAGTTCCTTGCGCAAGGCCTCGCCATCGATCGCAGTCGCGCTGATCCGGAAGGCGTCCATCAGCCACCGCTCACGGGCGGGAGATACGCCACTTCATCGTTGTCGTCGAGGCGATGGTTCCAATCCGTGAACGCACCGTTGACTGCCACCCGCAAATGCTCCGGCGTGAAGCTGAAGCCGTGACGCAGCGCAAGCTCGGCGTACAAACCGCGGACGTCGCGCGCGGCACTGGCGACGGATTCCTCCGAACACCCGGCTGCATCACGCAGCGACGCGAAATAGAGCAGCTTGTAATTCACCGCTTCGCCCTGCCCTTCGCAAGCTTGCCGCCACTGACATTGCGCTTGCCGCCCGATTTTTCGACAAGGCGCACGTCGGCGATCACGATCTCGTGCGACAACGCCTTGCACATGTCATACACCGTCAACGCCGCGATGCTGGCGCCGGTCAGGGCTTCCATTTCGACACCGGTCTTGTGGGTGATCGCGACTTCGCAACGAATCACCAGATCCGTTGGCGACGCGAAATCCGCCGCGAACTTGCAGCGTTCGATCGCCAGCGGATGGCAGAACGGGATCAATTCATGCGTACGCTTGGCGGCCATGGTGCCGGCGATGATCGCGGTGTCGATGACCGGCCCCTTCGGTGAGCGCAAGCCACCCTCGCGCAGCGCTGCGGCCACCGCAAGCGGAAACCGCACCACGGCTTCGGCCACCGCGACACGTCGGGTGACGGCCTTGGCACCGACGTCGACCATGCACGGGCGGTTGCCTGCATCGAGATGGGAAAGTGTCTTCGAAGTCATGGGATAACCGTATTGGAAACGGGATGGCACGGATAGTCGCCGATCACGCAGATGAGCATCAGGCCTTGTCCGCGTGCATCCGTGAAGATCCGTGACGAAGGCGACCTGTCGGAATTCGCAAGACCATCAGCCACCAATGCGATACATCTCGACATGTTCCAGTACGCCGGCCGCGCGCAACTCCGCGCGCCGCTCGCTGTAGCGGTCACCGCGGTGGCTCCAGATGCCGGCCACGGTGGCGCGCAAGGCTTCGTCCGATTCGCCCGCGCGCAACAGCGCGCGCAGGTCGTGGCCGGCGTGCGCGAACAGGCAGGTATAAAGCTTGCCGTCAGCCGAAAGTCGTGCCCGGGTACAGCCTCCGCAGAAAGGCTCTGTCACGGAATTGATGAAGCCGACTTCGCCGCCGCCATCGCGCAATCGCCAACGGCGGGACGTGGACGACGCGCTGCGCGGCAGCGCTTCCAGCGGCCAGCGCGCGTCAATACGTTCGACCAGCTCCCGGCCCGGCACCACGCGGTCATTGCGCCAGCCGTTGACGGTGCCGACATCCATGTACTCGATGAAGCGCACCACGTGACCGGTGCCGCGAAAGCGCTCGACGAGGTCGAGGACACCGGCATCGTTGACACCACGCATCACCACGCAATTGATCTTGAGCGGTCCGAAGCCGGCGTGTTCCGCTGCGGCAATCGCGGCATCGACATCGGCCAGCTCGCCGCGCCCGCCCGACATCTTGCGGAAGACATCGGGATCGGCGCTGTCCATGCTGATCGTCAGCCGCTGCAGGCCCGCTTCGCGCAACGCCTGCGCGGAGCGCGGCAGCAACACGCCGTTGGTGGTCAGCGCGAGGTCTTCGACGCCGTCAATGGCGGCCAGGCGCGCAACTAACTCCGGAAGATCGCGCCGCAGCAACGGCTCGCCGCCAGTCAGGCGCAACTTCCGGACACCGAGCGAGACGAAGGTTCGCGCGATGCGCTCGATCTCGTTGAAGTCGAGGCGATCGCGCGCACGCAGGAACGCATGGTCGGCCGGGTAGGCTTCTTCCGGCATGCAATACGGGCAACGGAAGTTGCAGCGGTCGATGACTGAAATGCGCAAGTCCGCCAGCGCGCGCCCCAGCGCATCCGGCGGTGCCGGCGCACGCTGCAAGGCCACGGGTGTTTCAGGTTTCATCAGCCAGCCTCGGCGCGCACGGGGTGCGGCGCGTGCAGTGGATAGCGGCCGTCGGGCACGGCGACCTTGAAGCCACGCTCGCGCAACGCCGCGGCATCCTCGGCACTGGCGTAGTGGTACAACAGCAAGCGCGCACGCAATTCGGGCGGGTATTCCCGCTCGATGTCGGCAACACCGGTGTGCGACGGATTGCCGACCAGTGCGCAGTCATGCGCGATCAGCGTGTGTTCGTCGGAAAATTCCATGAGCGCTTCGGGAATCGGCCGGGTGTCGCCGGTCCACGCAAAACAGCCGCGCAGTGCCACGCCGAACGAGGTGCCAGGCGCGTGGTGGCGCGTCGCGAACACGTCGAACCACCAATCGTGCAGCCAGAACCCGCGCGACAACGCGATCAACCGGAATCCTTCCCAGAAATTCGCGCCACCTTCGGCGATCACGTTGGGATAGTCCGCGACGCGCGCCTGCAGGATCGGCACGAGGTTAGCGTGCACGAACAACTTCACGCGTCCGCGCCACTCGGGATTGAACCAGCAGGCATGGAACACGCGCTCCAGCCCGGCCACGTGGTCCATGTGCGCATGGGTGATGAAAACAGCCGGCGGAAGTTCACCGTAACAACGCAAAAAACTCTCCAGCGCACCCGGCCCGCAATCGATCAACAGCAGCGGTTTGCCGTCGCATTCCAGCACCGCACTGGACGCACCCAGGTCGATCGCGCCGGCGTCACCTGCGCCGAGCACATGCAGGCACCACGTCCCATCGGCCGCGGCCTTGCCAGCCGGCATGTCACCGATCGAATGCGTCGACGTTTCCATCATTGACCCTGGGTGGAGGCGCGCTCGTAGCCGCGCATGAATGGAGCCCACACTTCGCGATCCAGCGCCGCTTCGTCATGATCGCACGCGCCCACCTTCAACAGTGAGCGCTTCAGGCGCGCAAGGTTAGCCAACTTCCACGCGGTGCCGGTGACACGGATTTCACCGCGATCGAAATCGATCAACCAGAGTCGCCCATCGGCCATGAGGATATTGTGCGCGTTCAGGTCGGCGTGATCCACGCCCGCCGCGTGGAATGTGCCTACCAGTGCACCGACCCGCTCGGCGAGATCCGAATCCAACCTGCCGGCGGCAATCAGATCCGTCAAAGTCTGCGCACCCTCGATCGTGCGCGTGATCAAGTCGGCGGTGTAGTAGGCGCCGCGCCGCTGGTAGCGCGCGGCGATCGGGGTGGGCACCGGCAAGCCGCGCTGGAACAGCTCGGCCAGCAGGCGGAATTCCAAAAAACCGCGGCTGCGCTCGCGACCGTTCCACACGTAGCGGTCGCCCATCAGGGGCGCCATCCAGCCACCGCGGTGATAGTGGCGCAACACGCACGGACCGACCGGCGCATCAACGAACGCGACGCCGCCACGGCCACCGTCGCCTTCTTTCAAGGCACCGCGCGTGGACCACCACGAACGCTCAAACCAATCGCGGGTTGGCGCTTCAGTGAGATTGCCATCCACCACCATCGCGCCGCTTCCGGATGCGACAATGCGCGGGTCGATGACCTGGCGTTCGGCGGCTGGACTCGTCGGTGTGTTCACCTCTCCGATTCTAACAAGCCCGATGCCCGCACCCCCGCAAAATCTCTGCCTGCTGCGCACTTCAGCGCTGGGTGACGTCACCCATGTGGTGCCGCTGGTGCGCACCCTGCAAACGGCATGGCCGCAGACGCGACTGACCTGGATCGTTGGCAAGTTCGAACGCAAGCTGGTCGGTGACATCGACGGCGTGGAATTCATCAGCTTCGACAAGCGCGCGGGCTTCGCGGGGTTGCGCGCGGTGCGCAAAGCCCTGGCGGGGCGCCGCTTCGATGCGCTGCTGCACATGCAGGTTGCACTGCGATCGAACCTGCTGAGCCTGGCGCTGCGCGCTGATCGGCGCATCGGTTACGACCATGCCCGTGCGAAGGACCTGCACGGCCTGTTCGTGCGCGAACGCATTCCGGCGCGCAGCGGTGAGCACGTACTGGATGCAATGGGCAGCTTCTGCGAGCCGCTCGGGCTGAAACAGACCGTGGTGCGTTGGGACATTCCGATTCCAGATGAGGCGCGGGCGTGGGCGGCGGAGCAGTGGCCCGATGATGGCCAGCCAACACTGGTGCTCTCGCCTGCATCCAGCCACGCACTTCGCAACTGGCACGCGGAACGTTACGCCGCCGTCGCCGATCACGCTGCCGCAGCCTTGCACATGCGGGTCGTGCTGTCGGGCGGCCCCTCACCTGCCGAACGCGCGCTTGGCGACGCCATCGTCGGCGCGATGAAAACGCGCCCGCTTGATCTGATCGGCAAGGATTCCCTGAAACGCGCGCTGGCGCTGTACCAGCGCGCAGCGATCGTCCTCACCCCGGATTCCGGCCCCATGCACATGGCCAACGCGGTGGGCACCCGAGTGCTGGGCCTGCACGCGGCCAGCAATCCCGCGCGTTCCGGCCCCTACTCCGACCGCCGCTGGTGCGTGGACCGTTACGACGAGGCTGCGCGCAAGTTCCTGCACAGGCCAGCGGCGGCGATCCCGTGGGGCAGCAAGATCGAATACCCCGGCGTGATGGATCTGGTGACCGTGGACGACGTCATCGAACGGCTCGAAGCATTTGCGCAGTCACGGTAGGAGCGCCGGAAGGCGCGACCACGCGTATGCGCAATTCCGGTCGGGCCTTCCGGCCCTCCTACGTGGGTAGTGTCCGTTTCTCTTTGCCTTCCCCCGCGTGCGGGAGACCACATCGCGCCTTCCGGCCCTCCTACGTGGGTAGTGCCGGTTTCTTTTTTGCCTTCCCCCGCCTGCGGGGGAAGGTGCCCGAAGGGCGGATGGGGGCCAACCTCCCGCACCGACGGCCCCCACCCCAACCCTCCCCCGCAAGCGGAGGAGGGAGACAAGCGCGCGACGTCAAGGAAGCCTGTCCTTCCCTCGCCTGCGGGAAGACCACATCGCGCCTTGCGGCCCTCCTGCGTGGGTAGTGTCCGTTTCTCTTTTACCTTCCCCGCCTGCGGGAAGACCACATCGCGCCTTCCGGCCCTCCTGCGTGGGTAGTGCCCGTTTCTTTTTTGCCTTCCCCCGCCTGCGGGGGAAGGTGCCCGAAGGGCGGATGGGGCAAACCTCACGCACCAACGGCCCCCACCCCGACCCTCCCCCGCAAGCGGAGGAGGGAGACAAGCGCGCGACGTCAAGGAAGCCTGTCCTTCCCTCGCCTGCGGGAGATCAAGTCGGGCCTTCCGGCCCTCCTACGTGGGTAGTGTCCGTTTCTCTTTTGCCTTCCCCCGCCTGCGGGAGACCACGTCGGGCCTTCCTGCCCGCCTACGGCGCCGAGTAATCCTGGTATGACTTCTCTTCAACCAGGCGCGACCCCAGCTTCAGGTTGATGGCACGCTTGACGGCCGCGCGCTGGTCATTGGTGTGGTACACCGCACGCGCCAACTCGATGAAGCGCGCGTCGAAGGCCTGGTCACGTTCCTTCAGGCGGATTTCGTCCTCGATTTCCCACAACGACTCGTTGATCCGCTTGAGTTCCGCACGCTCGGCGGCAATGTCGATCCGTGAATTCGCGTCAAGCTGCCACAGCCGGTTCAGGATCTGCAGCTCGTCGCGCACGTTGGCCAGTTTGGCCGTATCGGTGATGCGTTCGGACTTGATTTCGAGGATCGTGATCTTGTCGATCAGCTCGCCGAAGGACACCGGGGTGGAAATCAGGCTCATTGGAGAATCACTCTGAAAACTGAGGCGCAGCGTAACAACATCGGGCCGTTTCCACACCCATGACTTGCTATTCACACGCCACCCCCCAAAGTGGGCGATGACGACGCACTGCGCCTTGCTCGTGGAGCACGATGATGAAGATCCTGATGGTACTGACCTCGCATGGCCAACTTGGCGATACCGGCAAGCCGACCGGGTTGTGGCTGGAAGAACTCGCATCGCCCTGGTACGTGTTCAAGGATGCCGGTGCGGACGTCGCGCTGGCGTCACCGCGCGGCGGCAAGCCGCCGATCGACCCCAGCAGTGAGAACCCCGGCAGCCAGACCGAGGCTACCCGCCGCTTCCAGGGCGATGCCGCGGCGCAACAGGCGCTTGCCAACACCACCAAGCTCGCAGATGTCGACGCTGCCGCCTTCGACGCGGTGTTTTATGCAGGCGGGCATGGGCCACTGTGGGATCTTGCCGAGAATGAAACCTCGCGGCTCCTGATCGACCGAATCTATGCTGCCGGCAAACCCGTCGCCGCGGTGTGCCACGGACTGGCCGCGCTGAGGCGCGCGCTCGGCCCATTCGGCCTGCCGCTCGTGCGCGGCAAGGCCGTCACCGGATTTTCCAATTCCGAGGAACGTGCTGCCGGCCTCGCCGACGCCGTGCCGTTCCAGATCGAAGACATGCTCAGGGAAGACGGCGGCGAATACTCGAAAGCCGCCGACTGGCAACCACACGTGGTGGTGGCCGGCAACCTCATCACCGGGCAGAATCCGGCGTCCTCCGCCGGCGTGGCCAAAGCCGTTCTCCAGCAAGTCGCCCAAAACAACAAGGCCGCGTAACGCCCGGCACGCGCGGGGCAACCTGCGCCACCGATCGCGAGTCAGGGCATCGGCCGGCCGGCCGCCGCGGGATCTGACGACGCCGGCGACTTGACCGTCCACGGGTCGATCCCGGGCGGTGGCGGAACGGCCTGCAGGAATTGCGGGTTGCGCCGGGCCTGCGTCGCCTGTTCGTAGGCGTAGGCGATGCCGATCAGGGTCGGCTCGCTCCACTTGCGGCCAAAGAACAACATGCCGACAGGCAGGCCGTGCACGAACCCGGCCGGCACAGTGATTGACGGGTATCCGGCCACGGCGGCCGGCCCGGAAGCTGATGGACCGCCCGCATCGCCATTCACCGGATCGATGGGCCACGCCGGATCCTGCGCCGGCGCCAGCAGTGCATCCAGCCGCTGACCATCCATCGCCGCGTCGATTCCTTCCGGGCCTGCCAGTTTCTGCAACTTCGCCAGCGCGGAGCGGTACGCACGCTCGCTGAGCGGCCCCTTGGCTTCGGCCTGGATGAACAATTCCTGCCCGAACCATGGCATTTCCTCGGCCGCGTGCGCCTTGTCGAAAGCGATGAGATCCGCCAGCGAATGCACCGCGAGACCCGTACGCGTGGCGAGGTACGCATTGACGTCGTGCTTGAACTGATACAACAACACGGTCAGCTCGGCCTTGCCGTAATCGTCGAGGTGCGGAATGGCAACCGGGTCGATCACGGTCGCGCCGTGCGCACGCAGCACGGCAATGGTTTGCGTCAACAGGTCCTCCACCGCCGGATTGCTGCCCATCAGCCCGCGCACCACACCGATGCGCTTGCCCTTCAGGGCATTCGGGTCCAGAAACTTCGTGTAGTCGGTCGCGTGCTGGTCGGCATCCCTGGTCGCCGGATCGCGCGGATCGCTGCCCGCAATCGCGCTCAGCACGATGGCGGCGTCGCGAACATCGCGTGCCATCGGCCCCGCGGTGTCCTGAGTGGAACTGATCGGAATGATCCCGGCGCGGCTCACCAGCCCGACCGTGGGCTTGATGCCGACGATGCCATTGGCGGCCGACGGGCAAATGATGGAACCGTTGGTCTCGGTGCCGATCGCGACCGTGACGAAGCCCGCCGCAACGGCCGCTCCCGAGCCGGAGCTGGATCCGCAGGCGCTGCGATCCAGCACGTAAGGATTGCGGGTCAGGCCGCCGCGCGCACTCCAGCCACTGGCCGAACGCGTCGAACGAAAATTGGCCCATTCGCTGAGGTTGGTCTTGCCCAGGATCACCGCGCCCGCGTCGCGCAGCCTCGCAGCGACCGTCGCGTCTTGTGGCGCCGGCGCGCCCATCAGCGCCAGTGACCCGGCCGTGGTCGGCATCCTGTCGCCGGTATCGATATTGGCCTTGAGCAGGACCGCTATTCCCCACAACGGTCCCCGGCGCCCAGTGTTGCGCTCGGCGTCGCGCTGGCGCGCAATCGAGAGTGCGTCAGGGTTCAATTCAATCACCGCGTTGACGCGCGGCCCGGCTTGATCGAGCTTGCCGATGCGATCGATGAAATCCTGCGTCAAGCGCGCGGAATCAAGCACACCACTTCGCAGCTGCTGTTGCAACGGGTCGATGTTGGTGTAATAAACCGGCGGCGACGACGCGGCAGCGGCTGGTGCGGCGGCCGACCCACCCGTCGCCTGCGCCAGGCCCAGCACCGGCAGCGCGAAGGCCCCCAGCAAAACCAACCAAGACGAAGTCTTGCACATGGCAATGGCCCTCCAGCCCCGCAAACTACCCCGCCCATGATCGCGGCTCAAGGAAATCCCGGATAACCCTCGCGGCCGCCACGCTTCCCTGTGCAGTCATCGAACCGGACTGCACCCGCCAAGGCCCAACGGATTGGCCCACCGGCACTTGCGCCAGCGTCCACGGCAACCGTATCCCGGCAACGAATCCCGGTTGTCAGCATGGCACAGCCGCAATTATCATGGACGGCCCACCCCGGCTACTTGCTCGGGTGACGACCAGGAGAGGTGGCGGAGTGGTCGAACGCGCCGGATTCGAAATCCGGTTTACGGTTATGCCGTAACGTGGGTTCGAATCCCACCCTCTCCGCCAGAAATGCAAACGCCCCTTGTGGGCGTTTTGCGTTTCTGGAGGGGTGGGTGGTGTGGACGAACCCACTCGCGTTCGACGAATTCGCCGGGAGCGAATTCGGACGCCGAAGGCGGCCCCGAGCACAGCGAGGGGCGAGCATCAGGGACGATGCGAGCAATCCCACCCTCTCCGCCAGAAATGCAAACGCCCCTTGTGGGCGTTTTGCGTTTCTGGCGGGATTGGAGGTGTGGGCGCACCCACTCGGGCTACGCGGGCCATCGGCTGCTCCGGTGTTCGATGCCGACGTCATGCAACAGGAGCCATCAACTTTCGGGCAATGTGGGGCGGTGCCTGCCCTCTACGTCGACCTGGCATCCAGTCACGCGACCTCATCAATCCAGCGCGCCCAAGGCTGCAGTGATGGAATGCGCACTGATGAACCCTGTACCCAAGGCCTTGGGCCTGCGCCACTCGATGAGCGTCAGGCGAGAAGTGCCTCGATATCCTTCTCGACACCGGAAGTGCGCCGCACATCGCTTGCGATGTTGAGCTTCATGGTCACGTCCGAGACCTCAACCAGGGCTCGGTCAATCGGTCGCTTCTGGGTTTGTGCGAACCAATCAAGCACCGGACGCAGGTGCCAGAGCGATTGCGTGCCTTCATGCACAGCAACCGGAAAGGTGGCGATATTGGTGACCATCAACTTGCGGATGTTCTGGCGCGTGCAGCCAACCAGGTCAGCGACATCCGACAGCCCCACGAAGTCGGGCGACGCTTCCACCAGCCGCACTCCCGGGATGGCCCGCTTGACGTCGCGTACCGCCGAGCTGACCGCATCCAACGCCGAGCGAGCCTCGCGCGTGAAGTTGAGGGCGATACGGCCGCGCTGGCCAATACCAATCGTCGCGTCATCACAGCCGGCCTCAGC
Source organism: Rhodanobacteraceae bacterium (assembly GCA_035688305.1). Lineage (GTDB taxonomy): Bacteria > Pseudomonadota > Gammaproteobacteria > Xanthomonadales > Rhodanobacteraceae > 66-474. Next base: position 6,352 of record DASSNC010000048.1, on the reverse strand, counting down.
CAGCGCGTCAACAAACTGCTCCGGGTCGGCGTCAGCTTCCGGCAGCCGGAACTTCAAGATGAAATCGTATTCACGCATCGTCGGATTCTCGCTTGGCTTTCTCTCGCACGCAGTTGTCTACAACTCGCCGCAGCTGCCTTGCATGGCTGCCTGGGCTTTTGGGGGTGCTCCAGACGCTGGTGATGCAAAACTCGCCGCAACGGCAGGTCTCATCGTTGTACGGGCAACGGATCCGGCCCCAAGCGTGAGAGCCGCCTTCCTTGACCGTCCAGCCATGCTGCTCGGCATATTGGATTGCGGCTTCAACCTCCGGCTTTGGATGCCGCTTTCGAGCCATTGCCTTCTTGCCCACCAAAGTTTAGGGAAGATTCCGGAGTTGTCAAGTGACAACCATACTTGTCACTGCCCGACGCGATGAATAGCAGCAGTCCGACAAATCGATCACGATTCTAAATGCACCCATGATTGCGTCCGGGGAGCATCAGGGACGATGCGAGCAATCCCACCCTCTCCGCCAGAAGCAAGAAGCGGCCATCGGCCGCTACCTTGTTTCTGCTGGGCGGTGGCGTATACGACCCGCCCACTACCGCCGACACCCCTCCAGCCGCAAGCGATCGCCGACCCGCAGGTTCGAGCTCAGGTGCATGTGATTGTTGCGCGCCAGATCCTTGGCGCTGTCGCAGTGGAAGCGCTTGGCAATCGCGTACAGGGTGTCGCCGCTGCGCACGGTGTAGTGCCGGCTCTTCGGCGGCGGGGGTGGCGCGGGTAGCTGAGCGGCCTGCAGTTGGCCGGCCAGGGCCACCCAGCGGCCACTTACGCACGAATGCTGGTAGGTGGCCTCAAGGAACTTCGGCAAGGCCACCTTCGTACCCTTCGGCTGGACATCGTCGGGATCCAGCGTGGGATTGAGATTGCGCAAGGTCCGATACCAACCGTAGCGCGCGCCATCGTCATCGCCGAGGCACACCGCCAACTCATTCAAGGATGCGGGTGCACCGATGTCCACGAATCCCGGTGAACCGTCGACCTTGGGGAAATGCAGGTTGTAGCGCTCGGGATGCAGGAACAGCCACGCCGCCGCCAGCACCATCGGCACATAGGCGCGGGTTTCATCGGACAGCGAAAAATAAACCTTCGGGTCCCAGAAGCTGGCGTCGGTGACACTCGAAGCCAATCGCCCGACACGACCTTCGCCGCCGTTGTACGCCGCCAGCACCAGCGCAAGGTCGTCGTTGAGCTTGCCGAGCTGCTCGTTGAGATACGCAGCGCCCGCCTGCGCGGACATCGTCGGGTCGAAACGCTGGTCGAAACCGTCCACCGTGTTCAAGCCAAAGCGCGCGCCGGTCGCCGGCATGAACTGCAACGGACCGGCGGCGCCCGAGCGCGACACCGCATGCACGCGCCCGCCGGATTCCTTGGCCATGATGCCGAACAGCACCGCTTCGGGCAGGTCGGCCTTGTGGAACGCCGGCCACATTTCGGAACGCAGGTACTGGTAATCGACATAGGCACGGATCAGGTTCGGACGCATGCGCGTCAGCCACACCTGCAGTGCCGCCTTGACCGGGCCATTGTTGGCCACGAGGTCCGACAGCTTGTGGTCGTGCAGCAATTCCACGGTGCGCTGCGCTTGCGGCAGCGTCGTCAGCACGCCGGAATCGGCCTCCGGTGCATCCTGGTCAGCCAGCGCGTCATCGTCATCCTCGGTGCCGAGGAAACTGCCGTCCTTCAAGCGCAATGCGCGGTCGTAGGCTGAAAGGAACCGCTGCGCGTCGCAGCCTGTCGTGTTGACGCACTGGTCCGACAGATTGCGCAGCGCGTCCAGTGCCGCCGCCAGTGCCTTCTGCGACTGCGCGCTGTCGCCCTGTCGTGCCAATTGCAAGGCCTGGTCGTACTGCTGGCTGGCCTTGTCCAGTTGTGCATACAGCGCATCCACGTTCGCACCGCCCGCCGCCGCTGGCTTCGGCGCAGGCGCCGTCGCGCAACCCGCCAACAATCCCCAAGCGCACGCGCACGCCAACCAACCCGCAAACCGCAATTTCATTGCAAACCGCCAATATTCATCGGGACAACGCACAGACCCTAACCGGCCCCGCCTTGCGGCTCAAGCATCTGCACAACGTACAATTCCTATTCGTCTTCATGTTCCTCTTCATGCCAACACGGGAAGCCCTCGCTTGAACGATATCCTGATCGGACGCAACGACACCACGGCGGTCGAGCTCGACCCGCACTTCGGCAATCGCCACGGCATGATCGCCGGCGCCACCGGCACCGGCAAAACGGTGTCGCTGATGGTGCTGGCGGAAGGCTTCTCGAAGCTCGGCACGCCGGTCTTCATCGCCGACGTGAAGGGCGACGTGGCCGGCATGTCGCAGCCCGCTGCATCGCCGCCGAGCGACAAGCTGCAGGCGCGCCTCGCCAAACTCGGCATCGACAAGTCATGGCAACCGGCCGCGAACCCGGTGGTGTTCTGGGATCTGTACGGCAAGCTCGGCTCGCCGGTGCGCGCAACGATTTCCGAAATGGGGCCGACCCTGCTGGCGCGCGTGCTGGAGTTGAACGATACGCAGGAAGGCGTGCTGGAAATCGTCTTCAAGCTGGCCGACGACAACGGTTGGCTGTTGCTCGACCTCGATGACCTGCGCGCATTGCTGAACTACGTCGGCGACAACGCCAGGGACGTCTCGCAGCACTATGGCCTTGTCAGCAAGTCCAGCCTCGGCGCGGTGCAGCGCGCACTGCTGCAGATCGAACAGCAAGGCGGCGCGCAGTTCTTCGGTGAGCCTGCGCTGGATCTGAAGGACCTGATGCGCCAGGACATGTCCGGGCGCGGCATCATCAACATCCTCGCCGCCAACCAGCTGATCCTCAAACCCAAGCTGTATTCGACCTTCCTGCTGTGGTTGTTGTCGGAATTGTTCGAACAGCTGCCCGAAGTCGGCGACCCGGATCATCCGAAGCTGGTGTTCTTTTTTGACGAAGCGCACTTGTTGTTCGACGACTGCCCTCCCGCGCTGCAGCAACGCGTCGAACAGGTCGTGCGCCTGATCCGCTCCAAGGGTGTCGGCGTCTATTTCTGCTCGCAGAATCCCGATGACGTGCCGGACGTGATCCTCGGCCAGATGGGCAACCGCATCCAGCACGCGTTGCGCGCATTCACGCCACGCGACCAGAAGGCCGTCAAAGCGGCGGCGGAAACTTTCGCGCCGAACCCCAAGCTCGACGTCGCAAAGGTCATCGGCACGCTCGGCGTCGGCGAGGCACTGGCATCGACCTTGCGCGACAAGGGCGTGCCCACGCCAGTCGAACAGGTGCTCGTGTCGACCCCCACTTGCCGGATCGGACCGATCACGGACGACGAACGCGCCACGATCCGCTCGCGTTCACCCGTCGGGCCGAAGTACGACACGCCACTCAACCGCGAATCCGCAGCGGAAATGCTGGCCAAGCGTGCCGACCAGAAGGCAGTCGACAACCCGCAGGAAGTCGCACAAAAGGAAGCCGACAAGGCTCCGCAAAGTTCCGCCTGGCACGACGCGATCTTCGGCAGCAAGCGCCGCCAGGGCATGATCGAAACCATGGCCAAGCAGACCGTGCGCACCATGGGCAGTCAGCTCGGCCGGCAAATCCTGCGCGGCGTGCTGGGCGGCATTTTCGGCGGGCGCCGCTGAGGCGCCTCCGCCATGAGCCGCTGGCGTCCACCCGCCCCCCGCTCCACCGCGATCATCACGCGCGCCGGCTTCGAGGCGCTCAAGTCCGAACTGGACCACCTGTGGCGCGAGTTGCGCCCGGAAGTGGTGAAGGCGCTCGCGGCAGCGGCGGCCGAAGGCGACCGCTCTGAGAACGCCGAGTACATCTACCGCAAGAAGCAGCTCGGCGAAATCGACCGGCGCGTGCGCTATCTCTCCAAGCGCATCCCGTCACTGCAAGTCGCCGAAGGCGTCCCCGCGGATCAATCGGCAATTTTCTTCGGCGCAAGCTTCGAGATCGAGAACACGGATAGCGGCGACACCCACACCTACCGCATCGTCGGCCCCGACGAGACCGACGCGAAGAAGGGCTGGATCAGCGTCGATTCGCCGCTGGCACGCGCGGCGTTGAAAAAGCGCGTGGACGATGAATTCGAAGCCGAGCTGCCCGGCGGCAAGACCCGCTTCGCGGTGTTGGCGGTTCATTACGCCGCGCCGCAAACGTGATCCGCCGCACACTGCGTGACGCCACGCCCCGGCAGCGCGGCGCAAGCGTTCCCGAAACGCTTCCGGGGGTGCTATTTTCGCGCCGGGCCCACCGGCCCGCATCCGCTGCACCATTCGGTTCCGAGGCTATCCATCAGCGAAGGATCGCGCGCAGGCGGTTGCCGTTGCCAACCACCACAGGGACAAGATCATGGGATACCTCAAGGCTCCATTGCTCGCTTGCGGCGTACTGCTGCTGGCCGGCTGCGCCACCCAGCAGCCCTATCTGGCCACGCACACGAACACCAGCGAGCTCGCGCAGATCCACGAGCTGCACGTCGTGTCGGTGATCGACCAGGACAAGCTGAAAGCCCAGTACAACACGACCTACGTAAGTCCAGTTGTCAGCGGCGCGCCAATCGCCGCCGGGCTGGTAGGCGGATTGATCGCCGGCGCGTTGATTTCTGCTGAAGAGAACCACGAAGCGCACGAGTTCGCCGAGAAACACATCGCCCCGTTGTTGACGGTGCTCGCCGGTTATGACGGTCGCACTGCGGTACGCGAATCGCTGCATCAGGGCCTGGCCACGTTGCCCGTCCAACTGGCCGACTGGCGGACCGCGGACACCAAGTCAAAAGACGCAGATCTCCTTCCGGCCAGCGCCACGGCCGGTTCCGCATGGCTGATCCTCGACAGTGAATACGCCATGACCCCCGACTTCTCGGGCGTGCAAGTCGTCACGCACGCCAGCCTGTACCTGGACGGTTCGGACGCACGCTGGCGTCACACGCCGGTCTATGAGAACGAGCTGACCTACCAATCCACGCTGCTGCAGATGCCGGCCAAGACCGAAGCTGTCCGCCAACAGATGACGGATGTGGAAAACGCCCGCTACGCGAAGCTTGACGTCGACCAGCAGATCGCCAAGTCCAACGCCGGTGATCCCTACGATCCGGTCAATGGCAAGCTGCGCGAAAAAATCCACGACGAACAGTGGCAGCATCAGGCCAAATTGAAGCAGATTGCTTCCCCGTACTGGAGTCCGGATGAGCGTGCCCGCAAGTTCGTCACCGAATGGCAACAGAATGGCGCGGAAGCGCTCAAGCAATTCGTGACGGAAGGCGGGACGCAGACCGCACGCATGCTTGCGATCGACCTCGAGCAGCCACAGCCTGACCTTGACGCGAAAACCAAACGCGACTGGGTTACCGTTTATCACGATGCCCAACGCAGCATCCAGGATGCGCCTGACGGGAAGGTCTACTCGGTCGCCAACGGGGACGTCACCCACGGCGCTGCGTTCCTTGGCCAGAGCGTGCCCGTGTACGTGGCACCCGCCGCACACTGACTGGCGGCTGGCGGGCCGCCGGCGAATCGATCATCGCAAACCCGCAGCCGGCGCCTCCCGCAATCCGGGGGGAGGTGCTGGTGCGTTCTCCCCGATGGCGCAGAGCCGCCGCAGAATGCTGCTGCCAAACGCTACGCCAAACACGATTCCAGATCGTGCGTGCCGGCGCCGGTGACGCGCACCTCGGCAAACTGGCCAGGCTTCAATGCCTGGCCGTCGGTGATGCGCACCACGCCGTCGATTTCCGGCGCGTCGGCGGATGAGCGCGCAGTCGCGCCATCGGCATCCACGGCATCCACCAGCACCCGCATGCTGCGGCCAATCTTCTGCTGCAGCTTCGCGGCGGAAATTTCCGCCTGCACTTGCATGAAGCGCTCGAGGCGATCTTCCTTCAATTCCTCGGGCACCGGATCGGGCAAGTCATTGGCCTTGGCGCCGCCCACCGGCGAGTAGGTGAACGCGCCGACGCGGTCGAGTTGCGCTTCGCGCAGGAAGTCCAGCAATTCCTCGAATTCCGCATCGGTCTCGCCGGGAAAGCCGACGATGAAGGTGCTGCGGATCGTGAGATCCGGACACACCTTGCGCCAGGCGTGGATGCGCTCCAGCGTCTTTTCCGAATGCGCGGGGCGCTTCATCAGCTTCAGGATTCGCGGTGAGGCGTGCTGGAACGGTATGTCCAGATACGGCAGCACCTTGCCCTCCGCCATCAGCGGGATCACGGCGTCGACGTGCGGGTACGGATAGACGTAATGCAACCGCACCCACGCACCGAGTTCACCCAGGCCACGACACAAATCCAGCATGCGCGTCTGGTACGAGGTGCCGC